>NZ_LMMW01000005.1:0-119940 GCF_001422845.1 Methylobacterium sp. Leaf100
CCGCCCAGGCCGGGCGACGCTCAATCAGCGCAGGGCGCTCGTCTCAATCCGAAACCCTCGAAGCTGCCACCCATCCCGCGCAAGCGGGTTCGTTCATCCGCCCGACTCAGCCGTTCCATACGGTGAAGCTGGTCGGGTTTCGACCCTACGCGACCGCCCCGAATGCCTCGCAGCGAAAGGCCCCGTAATCGCGGCGGGCGAGGCGCTCGGCGAGCGCCGGCAGGAACAGCATCGCCTCCTCGGCGAGGGTCCAGGGCGGGTTGATCACGATGAGGCCGTTCCCGTTGAGCCGCGTCGGGTCGGGCTCGCTGACCAGCAGGTCGAGGCGCAGGGCCGGGCGGTTCAGGGCGCCGTGGAGGTCGGCCACCATGGCGTCCACCAGGGCCACGTCCTTGATCGGGTACCAGCCGAGGTAGGTGCCCGTCGGCCACTTCGCCACGGCCCTGGTCAGGGCCGCCCCAAGGCGGTCGATCTCGCCGAGTTCCTCGTAGGGCGGGTCGATGAGCACGACGCCGCGCCGCTCGGGCGGCGGGATCAGAGAGCCCAAAGCCGTCCAGCCGTCGAGATGCATCACCTTGGTGCGCGAATCCTGGTTGTAGCGGTCACGCAGGATTTCGGCGTCGGCGGGGTGCAGCTCGACGAACACCCCCTTGTCGGTGGGGCGCAGGAACTCGCGGATGAGGGCGGGCGAGCCCGGATAGGTGGTGGCGCCGTGGCGGGCCTGAACCGCCGCCACCGCCGCCCGGTAGGGGCCGAGCAGGCTCTCGACGGCCTCCGGGAACGGCGTGTCGAGGCGGCCCCAGCCCTCGGCCGCCTCGCCCGTGCGCCCGGCCTCGTCGCCCGTCAGGTCGTAGAAGCCGAGGCCCGCATGGGTGTCGATGGCCCGGAACGGCGTCGCCTTGGCCTGGAGATGCGTCAGCACCCGCGTCAGGACGAGGTGCTTGAGGACGTCGGCGAAGTTCCCGGCGTGGAAGGCGTGGCGGTAGTTCACGGGAGCACCTTCAGCGCGCTGCGTCGATGGCGACCTCGCCGGCCCGGCAATTCTGGCGCGCCACCTCGGGGCAGGGGGTGAAGCCGCGCAGATCCTTGGAGAAGCAGATCCGCACCTCCTGCAGCCGGCCGCGCACGCAAGCCACCGACATCATGTCGGGGCGCAGACCCCGGTTGGCCATCACGAACTGCCGGGCGATCTCGATGGGCGCGGCGCGGGTGTCGGCGCCGGGCTTCTGGAACGCGTCGGGGATCGTCACCGCCTCGCGCGCCGTGCGGGCCGCGCGAAAATAGGCCGCCGGATCGAGGCCCGAGCAGGTGCCGTGGCGGCGCCACTCGTGGCGGGCGAGGCCCTCGCTCGGATAGACGTCGCCGGCCGCCTCCATGGCCTGCCGGGTCGGGGACCGCTCGACGCTGGAGCAGTTCAAGGGGTAGCCCCGGGTGTATTGCGGCCACAGGCCGTGGACGACGAAGCCGAGGCCCCGGCCCGGACGGCACTGCCCGTCGGCCTCGCGCCGCGCGCCGTCCCCGTCGCAATAGGTCGGCGACCACGACAGGGCGAGGACGTAGAAGTCGAACGCCCCCGGCGTGCCGCGCTGGTCGTAGCCCTGGGCCTGGGCCGCCGTGGCGCTGCCCGCGAGCAGGGCCAGGGCCAGAACGGCCTTGCGAAAGAAGGTCACGGGCGGGCTTCGCGGCAGGCCGTGGCGTAGGCGTAGGCGAGGTTGCGGTCGAGGCCGTGGACGCAGAACTCGATGCCCCAGTCGGCGCCGATGATCCCGAGCCCGTCGCGCACGGAATAGTCGACCTTGCGCCGGACACCGTCCGAGGTGGTGGCCACCGCGCTGCAGTAGCGCCGGGGTACGAAGTCGAGGCCCCAGGGGCGCCAGGCCGTGCGCTCGATGCGCTCGTAGCTCACGATGGTGAGCGACGAGTTCCAGAACTTCGCCTCCTTCTCGGCGAAGTTCGTCGAGAGCCGCTCCAGCACCTCGGAGGCCTGGCAGCCGGGGATGTTGGCGTCGTAGTTGAACTCGCGCTCCTCGGCGGGGGTGATCTCCTCGCGGCCCGAGCGGGCCAACGCCGGCTGCAGGGTCGCGGCCAGGACGAGGCCGAGGGCGAAGGTCGTGAAGGATCGATTCGGGCGCATGCCGGCAATCTTTTGCTGGAGTCCGTACGGTTGCGCGGAACGATGGCCGCTGCCCCGTCGGAGTCAAGCTTGCCCGCCGCGCCGGCCGTCGGTTTCACGCCCCCTGGGGTACGGGGGGCACAGTCGCGGACCCGCCGGGTCGTCGGGGTTCAGTAGATCGGGCCGGACAGGCCGGGGGCCTGCAGCGACAGGGGCTCGCGCGCGAATCCCGTGGCCGGCTCGTCCAGGGGGCGCGTGGTGGCGAGGCGGGGCCGGGGGGCCGGCGCGGCGACGTAGGCGGACGGCGCGGACCGGGCGTGTGACGGGGCCTCCACCGGCGCACGGGCCAGATGTGACGGCGCGGCGCGCGGCGCATTCCGGTTCTGCGGCGTGGCCTGGGACAGGGGGGTAACGCCGTAGGGATCGTCCTCTTCTACGTCCACCGGAGCCTGGGGCGGCGCCGGCAGGCGCTCGACGGGACGCGGCCGCGCGACCGGCCGGGCCGTGGATTCGCCGCCGAGCTGGGGGGTGAACTTGATCAGCGGCTGGCAGATCCGGCGCAGGCCGCGTGGGTCGTGGCGCGCGAGATCGACGTGGATGTGGTCGTAGTGAAACACGTTGGAGCCGGGCGCCAGAACCGTCGAGAACCGCGCGCAGGCGCCCAAAAACACTTCGCGCAGAAAGCCTTGCTCGGCTTCCGTGCCGCGCCAGCCACCCTTGACGGTGATGACGTAGCCGTCGGCGAGCTTGAACGACATGATGTCGAGGGCATTGCCGAAGGAGTGCTCCGAAAGCTTGGCGCCGACCTGGTTGTTGCGGCCGCGGCAGGCGTAGGTGCCGGCGTTGATCTCGGCCACGGGCTGGCCGAAATACAGGGCGGCCGCCGGCTGGATCGTGTCGGCGAGCCAGGCTTCGGCCTCCGCCAGCGCCGGGCAGGCCAGGGTCATGCGCTGCTTGAGGGCGACGCTGCCCCCGCCCATCCGGGTGACCCGGTAGGGCTGCAGCATGCCGCAGACGCCCGGCCCCTCGATGGCCTTCACCTGGGTGATGAACTCGCCGGTCTCGACCAAGCGCTTGGCGTTGCAGGCCTGTTCGGTCTGGTCGCGCCAGGGCTCGCGCTGCTCAAACTTGTTGAGCGCACAGCCGGTGAGCCCCGCGCCGAACAGCGCAAGGGCGGAGAACGCGAGAACGCTACGCCACATGATGAGGACGATGCGCGACTTTGCGTAAACGCTCCGTCAACGCTGCGGATCGGAAGATCGGGATGTGGATACGTGTTGACAGATCGCGCGGCGGATCGGACTCCAGGGGCATGCAGTCCCTCGTCGACCTTCGCACCCGGCTCGGTGCCGGCACCCTCGATCCGCACGGCGCCATCGCCCGCGCGCGTGAAGCCATCGCGGCGCGCGAGCCGGGCCTCGGCGCCCTCGCGCACATCGCCGCCGATCCGGCGATCGTTCGGGATGGCCCCCTCGCGGGCATCGCGGTCGGCCTGAAGGACATCATCGACACCGCCGACATGCCGACGGAAATGGGCTCGGCCATCTATGCCGGCTGGCGGCCCAAGGCCGACGCCGCCATCGTCTCCCGCCTGCGGGCCCTCGGCGCCGTGCCGCTCGCCAAGACCGTGACCTGCCCCTTCGCCAGCCGCGACCCGTCCGCCACGGTGAACCCGCACGCGTCCGGCCACACCCCGGGCGGCTCCTCGTCGGGGTCGGCGGCGGCGGTGGCCGCCGGCCTCGTGCCACTGGCACTGGGCACCCAGACGGCGGGCTCGGTGATCCGCCCCGCCGCCTTCTGCGGGGTCGCGGCCATCAAGCCGTCGTTCCGCCTGCTGCCCACGGTGGGCGTGAAGACCTTCTCGTGGGCCCTCGACACCCTCGGGCTGTTCGGCGCCGGCATCCGCGATGTCGCCCACGCCCTCGCGCTCCTGGCCGATCGCCCTGGCATCGATCTGGCGGAGGGCGGCCTCGCGGCACCCCGCATCGGCCTCGTGCGCCAGGATTTCGCCGGGCCCGCCGACCCGGACGCCGTGGCGGCCCTGGATCGTGCGGCCCGCGCGGCGGAGGCCGCCGGGGCTACCGTCACCGATCTCGTCCTGCCAGGAGCCCTCGCCGAAGCCTGGGCGGTCCAGGCGATCATCCAGGCCTTCGAGGCACGCCAGGCCCTCGCCTGGGAATACGCCCATCACCGCGACGCCCTCGGGCCCGGGCTGCGGGCCGAACTCGACGGCGCCCAGGCCCTCACGGCCGACGCTTACGACGGGGCCCGCCGCACGGCGCACCGCGCCCGGCGCGTCCTCAAGGACGTGTTCTCGGAGTTCGACGCGCTGCTGACGTTCTCGGCCCCGGGTCGCGCTCCGGCTGGCCTCGCCAGCACCGGCGACCCGCGCTTCAACCGCCTCTGGACCCTCATGGGCGTGCCCTGCGTCAACCTGCCGGTCCCGGGCGACGGGCTGCCCCTGGGCGTGCAGATCATCGCCCGCTTCGGTGACGATGGACGGGCGCTCGCCGTGGCGCGGATGATCGAGGGTGCGCTGGACGAGTGAGGCCCGGGAAGGCGGCCCACTGTCGGCGCGTCGCTTGAGCCGGAACCGCCCGACGGCTATCGCCACGACTCACCCGATCCTGGAGTTCAGCCCTCGGCCCCGATGCGTTCCTGGAAGCAGGCTGTGGCCCGGGCCTTCGACGGGGCCGAGGGCTATGATGCCGCCGCCGGCATTCAGGCGCGGGTGGCCGAGGGCTTGGCCGCGCGCATCGCGGCCCTGCCCCTGGCGCCCGCGCCGCGGGTGCTGGAGGTCGGCTGCGGCACGGGTCTCCTCACGGCGGCCCTGCACCGCCGGATCGTGCCGGGCCCGTACCTCGCCACCGACATCGCGCCCGCCATGGCCCTGCGCTGCCGCGCCCGGCTCGGGCCGGGGCCCGGCTTCGTGGTCATGGACGGGGAACGGCCCTGCCTCACGCCCGGCTTCGACCTCGTCTGCTCGAGTCTGGCGGCGCAGTGGTTCGAGGACCTGTCCGGCTCCCTGGCGCGGCTCGCCGGACTGCTCGCGCCCGGAGGGCACCTCGCCGTGGCGACCCTGGCCTCGGGCACCTTCGCCGAGTGGCGCCGGGCGCACGCCGACCTCGACTTCGAGGCCGCGACGCCGGCCTATCCCACCGTGGCGGCCCTCGCCGCCCTGCGCATCCCGGGCTGCACCGTGGCGGTCTCGGACGAGCCCGTGGTCGAGGCCCATGCGGACGGGCGCGCCTTCCTCGCGGCCCTGCGCGCCATCGGCGCCGGCACGCCGGAGGGACGGCCGCCGCTGACGCCCGGGGGGTTGCGGCGGGTGCTGCGCCGGTTCGATGCCGGCGGAGCCCGGGTGACCTACGCCGTCGCGACTCTGACGATCCGGCGCATCTGATCCATCATCCGATCCACCATCCCTTGCATCATCCCTTGCCGACGCCCGAGGGCGGCTTCCAGGGCCGCGCGGGTCGGTGCCCGCAGGGGCGCCTCGTCGAGATGGTGGTCGCGCCCCCCTGCGCCTGCGATGAAGCGCGGCGCCACCGTCCCGTCGGGACCGAGCAGGGCATCGAACAGCGCGACGAAGCCGAAGCCCTCGCGCGCACACAGGGCGGACAGGCGGTCGTTGAAGGCACGGTGCAGGCGGGTGCGCTCGGCGAGGGACGGGACCTCCAGGGCCGCCACGGCCGCAGCCGTGGCGGTGCGGTCGCCCGCCACGCCTTCCAGGGCGAGGACGTGGGCGTTGCAGTATCCGTCCGCCCAGGATTCGTCCGACAGGGCCGGCGGGAACACCGACAGGACATGGACCGGGCCGAGGCCCGAGAACCAGCGGACGAGGAAGGCGCCGTAAGCCGCCGCCGTGCGGTCGCAGAAGGTTTCGAACCCCGTCTCGTCGAAAGCATGCTCCCCGTTCGCGATGCGCCGGAAGGCCGCGACGAACTCGATGTCGACCTGCCCGAACTGGAACAGGATCGGCAGGCCGCGGGCGGCCGGCACGCGGGCGAGGGCATCGGCCAGGCGTGCGAGGCGCGCGCCGTAGCCCGAGCGCGAGGCCGGGTTGTCCAGTCCCGCCGCCGAGCCCGCCGTGCACAGGACGTGGATCGGCAGGATCGGCCCGGACCGTTGCAGCCCCACCCGCCGGTAGAGCCGCGAGTGACTGTCTCCGACGAGAAGGTACGGCCGGCCGACGCGGGCGAGGGCCGGCAGGATTTCGGCCCAGAAATCCGGGTCCGCGACGACGTCGGGCCGTTGGGCGAGGTGGGCGTTCACGAGGCTCGCCGCGAGGCGGGCCCGCCCGCGCCGATGCCACAGGCGGCTGCGCGTCAGGGTGTCGAGCCCGGTCGGATCGAGGCGCAGCGGGTAGGTGACCTGCTCGTCGCCGCAGAAGCTCAGGAGGTGGAGTACGGCCGTGCGCGCATCCGGCACCGCCGCACCGAGGGCCGGCGATTGCGCGCGATACGCGTCGGGCGAGAACCCCGCCCCGGTCACCAGGGCGCAGAGGGCCTCGACCTGCCTCGGGTCGAGGTCGGGCGGCAGGAAGCGCAGGGCGGAGGGGGTCAAGGCCGCCAGGGCGGCGGCCTGGCCCCCGAACCACCGCCTCACGGGCATGGCGTGGGGGTCACGAGACCCGCGGGCGGGAGAACCATCGGCCGACCCGCTGCACGGCGTCGCTGCGCAGGGGCGCGGTGATCCGCCAGGACAGGGAGGCGCGCAGGCGCTCCACCCGGTCCTTGTGGTAGGCGAGTTCCGCCTGGGCCTCGGCGAGTTGCGAGCGGTGGGCCTCATGGCCGCCGGCCACGCGCTTGGCCCGGTCCGTCGCCTCGGAAACGAAGTCCGGATCGATCGGGGCTCCGCCGACGACGTTGCGCATGGGCTCCCGCGTGCGGATGTCGATGGGTTCACGGAACAGGATGTTGCCGTGGAACGGGTCCGAGAAGAACGGCGTGTAGTAGGCGCACCCGTCGAAGAAGTAGTGCGTCACCTGTGACCACCGGGTCCGGTCCGGATTGGTCTGGCGCGCGCCGCCGTGGAGGATGTTGGCGACCCAGATGAGCGCCTGCCCCTTTCGGGCGAGGAAGGTCTTGGGCTCGCGCTTGTGGGCGGAGAGGAGGGCGTTCCAGGTCGCATCGTAGGCGTTGCCGGGCTTCCAGGCGTTGCCGTTCTGGAAGTGCAGGGCCGTGACGCCGAGGTGCTCGTTGTTGATCACCGGCCACTTGTGCGTGCCGGGATAGTAGATCAGCGGCCCGGCATCGGCCTCGATGTCCTCCAGGGCGACCCAGACGCCGCACATGAACTTCTCCGGCACCGAGCTGAAATGCGAGGCGTCCGAATGGGTCTGCTGCTGGGTGCCGACGGGGAAGTTGAGGGTCTGGAACGGCTTGGCCTCGCGCCCGAACACCGCCGTCAGGAGATCGAGGACCGCGGGGTTGGCCGCGAGCGCCATCACGTCGGGCTGGGTCTTCCAGGCGTCCTGAACCCGCAATCCCTCGTTGGCGGCAAAGCCCGTGGCGCGCCACCGCGCCCAGTCGAAGCCTCCGTCCAGGGCGGCGCGGATCGCGGCGGCGCGGGCGTCGAAATCGGCGTCGGGAAAGTCGATGACCGCATAACCCTGCTCGCGCAGCTGGCGCGCGACGGACAGGTGCTCCGGGCTCATCGCCGGGACGAAGCCGTCGCAATCCAGGAACGGCGACTCGAAGGTGGGAATTCCGGGCAGGAGGGTGACGGCCCCCGCCGACGTCAAGGCCGCGTCGTATCCCATGGCTCTCCTCCTTGAATCGGGCCGCGCGGACGCGGGGCCACGGCTTTCACGGTTGCGGGGGCGTCTCGCCGGCGTCCAGGCTCAGCAGGAACACGCCTTGTGCGCCGATGAGGTTCCACACCCACCACGGCATGGAAAAACGCATGGGCCGGCCGCGCGCGTCGAGGGCCGTGGCCTTCTCGATCCGCGCGCCCACCGTCCGGCACAGGCCGACGAAGTCCCGGATGGTGCAGTGGTGGATGTTCTGGGTCTCGTACCACTCTTCCGGCATCAGGGCGGTGACAGGCATGCGGCCACGAAAGGCCAACTCCGCACGCACCCGCCAATGTCCGAAATTCGGGAAGGAGATCACCACCTGCCGGCCTATGCGCAAGAGGTGCTCGAGGACGATGCGCGGGTTGCGCGTCGCCTGGATGGTCTGTGACAGGACCACCACGTCGAAGGCGTCGTCGGGGTAGTTCGCCAGATCGGTGTCGGCGTCGCCCTGGATCACCGGCAGCCCGCGCGCGAGGCAGGCGTTGACGCCCTCGCGCGAGAGTTCGATGCCGCGCCCGTCGATGCCGCGCCGGTCGCGCAGGAGCGCCAGCAGGGTGCCGTCGCCGCAACCGATGTCGAGGACCCGGGCACCCGGGGCCACGAGGCTGAGCACCACGAGGTGATCGACCCGCGCGCTCCCGAGGTCGCCGCGCGGCAGGGAGGCTGCGGCATCCCACGGGGCCGGGGCGACGACGCGGTGGGACTTCACAGCGAGGTTCTCATAGACCGCGCGCCCGGGCGGCGGCGTCGATGAAGCCGCGCGCCGCGCCGAACATCACCGGCTCGTCGAGGAGGAATGCGTCGTGCCCCTTGTCGCTCTCGACCTCCACGAAGGCCACCGCCGCCGAAGCCGCGTTGAGGGCATGCACGATGGCGCGGGAATCGGCCGTGGGAAACAGCCAGTCGGAGGTGAAGGACATGACGCAGAAACGGGTCTTCGTACCCCGGAAGGCGTTGGCGAGCACGCCGCCATGGTCGGCGGCGAGATCGAAATAGTCCATGGCGCGCGTGAGATACAGGTACGCATTGGCGTCGAAACGCTCGACGAAGCTCAGGCCCTGGTGGCGCAGATAGCTCTCGATCTGGAAATCGGCGTTGAACGAGAAGGTGGGCGCCGACCCGCCCTGGAAGCGCCGTCCGAACTTCCGGTGCAGGGCCGGTTCCGACAGGTAGGTGATGTGCGCGCCCATGCGGGCGACGCCGAGGCCCTTGGCGGGACGGGTGCCGGCCTCGAGGTAGCGCCCCTCGGCCCAGGCCGGATCGGCCATGATCGCCTGCCGGCCGACCTCGTGGAAGGCGATGTTCTGGGCCGAGTGCCGTGCCCCCGTGGCGATGGGCATCGCGGCGAACACCCGCTCGGGGTAGAGGGCCGCCCATTGCAGCACCTGCATACCGCCCATGGAGCCGCCGATACACAGGAACAGGTTCTCGATGCCGAGGCGGTCGAGGAGCATCGCCTGCGCGCGGACCATGTCGCGGATGGTCACCAGGGGAAAATCGAGGCCGTAGGCCCGGCCCGTCGTCGGTTCGATGGAGGCCGGGCCCGTCGAGCCCATGCACGAGCCGACGACGTTGGAACAGACGACGAAGTACCGATCCGTGTCGACGGGCTTGCCCGGCCCGACGAGGGTCTCCCACCAGCCGCGCTTGCCCGTCACCGGATGGGTGTGGGCGAAATGCTGGTCGCCCGTCAGCGCGTGGCAGATGAGCACGGCGTTGGAGCGGTCGGCGTTGAGGGTACCCGCAGTCTGGTAGGCGATCTGGAACGGTGCGAGGGCCACGCCGGCATCCGTCGCCAGGGGCTCGTCCAGGCCGAATTGCGCCAGATGCCCCTGGGTGGCCTGCGCCTTGGCCTCGATCACCGGGGGGCCGTCCGTATCGGTCGCCTCGGCTCGGGTCTGGGTGGGAGGATCGAGCGACATGGTCATGAGGGGGAGATCTGACGGGGGAGGTCGCGGGACGAAGTGGGCGGTCGCCATGCGGAGGAGGGGAGGCGACATCCCGGCGGCGTGCGGAGCCGTCGCGTCGCAGATGGAGGTAGTGTGCGCCTCGCCGAGCGTCAACGAAACCATGCGTCATCGGGGTGTGCGTCATCGGGGGATGGACGCGCGTCGAACCCGCATACCGCGTCGAAACGGTGTAGACGTGAATCGACATCCTGCCAGGTCGAGGGGGTGTCGTCGTTGCGAAGAGATGTCTCGGCGTCGTCCACCCGACGAAGCGGTGAAGCGTTTTACGGCGGACGTCTTCGTC
The DNA here is from genome assembly GCF_001422845.1 of Methylobacterium sp. Leaf100. Classification (NCBI taxonomy): domain Bacteria; kingdom Pseudomonadati; phylum Pseudomonadota; class Alphaproteobacteria; order Hyphomicrobiales; family Methylobacteriaceae; genus Methylobacterium; species Methylobacterium sp. Leaf100. The sequence continues at coordinate 10,167 of NZ_LMMW01000005.1, forward strand.
TCCGCTGCAACGCGCCGCCCTGTCCAAGGAATTCAAACCGTTGCCCGAGCCCGTGAACGCCCTGCCCGACGCTCTGATCGCCCTGGGCTGGTCCCCGTTCTTCGCCGATCAGATCGCCGACAGGCCGGGTATGCCGGCCCGCATCGGCATGGTCCATCGCTCGCGCATGAGCGCCATCGGGCCGGAGGGCTCCGTCAAGCTCGCCCTGGACCACAACACCAACACCGGCGCCTACGCCGTGGGCGACTGGGTGCTCATCGATCCCGCCGCCCGCACCCTCCTGAGCCGACTGGAGCGGCGAACGTTGCTGGCGCGCCGCGTCGAAGGCTCGAAGGTCCCGCAGCTCGCAGCGGCCAACGTCGACACCCTGTTCATCGTCACCTCGTGCAACGCCGACTTCAATCCGGCCCGGCTGGAGCGCTACCTGGCGCTGGCCAACCAGGCCGGGACCGAACCGGTGATCCTCCTGACGAAGGCCGACACGGCCGCCGACGCCGAGACCTACCGCCGCGCGGCCGAGGCCCTCCAGCGCGACCTGCCCGTGGTGATGATCAACCCCCGCGAGCCGGACGCCATCGCGGCCCTGGCGCCGTGGTGCGGGCCCGGCCGGACCGTGGCGCTCGTCGGCTCCTCCGGGGTGGGCAAGTCGACCCTGGTCAACACCCTGGCGGGCGACGGCGTGGAGGAGCCCCAGCTCACCGGGGGCATCCGCGAGCACGACGCCAAAGGCCGCCACACCACCACGGCGCGCTCGCTCCACGCCATCGCGGCCGGCGGCTGGGTCATCGATACGCCGGGAATGCGCACCCTTCACGTCAGCGACGCGGCGGACGGGATCGAGACCCTGTTCGCGGAGATCGTCGAACTGGCGCCACTGTGCCGGTTTCGCGACTGCACCCACGCGCACGAGCCCGGCTGCGCCGTCCAGGCGGCGGTGACCGAAGGCCGTCTCGATCCCGAGCGCCTGTCGCGCTGGCGCAAGCTCCTGGACGAGAACCGGGTGAACACGCCCGTTCTGACCGGCCCGCGCGGCAACAAGAAGCGCTGAGCCGCCCGTGAGCGCGTGGCCTCCCCTCGACCGGGACCGGTTCGCCAAGTGCCGGGCACTGATGGAGCGCGGTGCGACGCCGGGCGAGCGTGCGGCCGGCCGGGCCGCCGCCGCCCGCATCGCCGCCGCCGCCGGTCTGACCCTGGCGCAGGCGGAGGCGTTCGACGCACCGAGGACGCGGCCGGCGCCCTCCTATGCCTGGCGCGCATCCAAGACCGCCTCCACGACTGCGCCTGAGCCGAAGGCTCCGCCCGCCCCGATCACCGTGGAGGAGTTGCAGGCCCAGAAGCGTGCCGCCGAGGCGCGTCGGCGCAAGCTGGCGGCGCGGGAGGCCCGGCGCCTGCGGGCGCTTCATGCCGAGCAGGAACGGCAGAGCGCCGCAATCCGGACCGCGCAGGGCGAGCGCGACCGGGCCTGGGCGGAGGCACGAGCCGGCGGACCGACAAACGAAACCCATCCTGTAACCGGATCGCATCTTGGCTAGCCGCTACGGCCTCGAGATCCGTGCCACGAGCGCCGCCGATGCGCCCGGCCTCGCCGTGCTGCTCGCCGAGATCGGGCTTGCGATGCCGGCCGAAGCCCTGGCCGAGCGCCTGGAAGCGATACGGACCGGGCCGAGTGTCGCGCTCGTCGCACAGGAATGGGGGCCGCCGAGCGGCCTCGTGGTGCTGCACTGGTACCGGAGCGTCGCCGAGGCCCGTCCCGTCGCCCAGATCACCACCCTGTTCGTGGGAGCCGAGCAGCGCCGGCGCGGCATCGGACGGCTCCTGCTCAAGGCCGCTTCGCAGGCAGCCCGCATGGCCGAGTGCGACACCCTTCAGGTCGTGGCGTCGGCCGACTCCGCCGACCTTGCCGATTTCTGCCGCGCCACGGGCTTCACCCCGGGCGGCCCCGGCTTCGTCCGACCCCTGCGCAAGGGCCGCTGAACCGCGGCCTCGCCTCGTCAAGCCCGGCAAGCTTTGTTAGACGGTGCCCCTCGCGATCACCCCGGCCCGTTCCATGTCCTCCGCCCTGTCCCCCGAGACCCCCGTCTCCACCCGCCCGGTGCCCCGCCCGGGCGTCCTCGCCATCGAGGCCTATGTGCCTGGCAAGAGCGGCGTGCCGGGGGCGCACAAGATCCACAAGCTCTCGTCCAACGAAACGCCCCTGGGGCCGAGCCCGCTGGCCCTGGCCGCCCTGCGGGAAGCGTCGGGCAAGCTCGAACTCTATCCGGACGGCACCTCGGCGCGCCTGCGCGATGCCATCGGCCGGCGCTACGGCCTCGATCCCGCCCGCATCGTCTGCGGCGCCGGGTCGGACGAACTCCTGTCCTTCCTCGCCTACGCCTATCTGGGGCCGGGCGACGAGGGGATCTTCTGCGCCCACGGCTTCCTCGTCTACCGCATCGCCATCCTGGCCGCCGGCGCCACGCCCGTCGTGGTGCCGGAGCGCGACCTCACGGCCGATGTCGACGCGATGCTGGCCGCCGTCACCTCGCGCACGAAGATCGTCTACCTTGCCAACCCCAACAACCCGACCGGCACCTACCTGCCGTTCGACGAGGTCCGTCGCCTGCACGCGGGCCTGCCGCCGCACGTGCTTCTCGTCCTCGACGGGGCCTATGCCGAGTATGTCCGCGCCAACGATTACAGTGCCGGCCTCGACCTCGTGCTCGAATCCCAGAATGTGGTGATGACCCGGACCTTCTCGAAGATCCACGGTCTGGCCGCCTTGCGCATCGGCTGGATGGTCGCCCCGGGCGAGGTCGCCGACGCGGTCAACCGCATCCGCGGGCCGTTCAACCTGTCCGGCCCCGGCATCGCCGCGGGGGCGGCGGCCATCGCCGACGAGGTGCACGTGGCGGGGGCGATCGCCCACAACGACACGTGGCTCGCCCGGCTCGTCGAGGGTGTGACAACCCTGGGACTCACCGTGACGCCGAGCGTCGCCAACTTCGTGCTGGTGCACTTCCCCGATGAAGCCGGCCGCTCGGCGGCGGAGGCCGACGCGTTCCTGACCGCCCGGGGGATCATCACCCGGCGGGTCTCGTCCTACGGCCTGCCCCATGCCCTGCGCGTGACCGTCGGCAGCGCCGAGGCCAACGCGGCCTTCCTCGCCGCGCTCACCGACTTCCTCGGGGCCGCCCCACGTGCCTGAGCTCGCCACACCCGTCGTCGACACCCTCGCCATCGTGGGGCTCGGGCTGATCGGCTCGTCCATCGCCCGGGGCGCACGCCAGTACGGCCTCGCCCGGACCATCGTGGCCATCGACGGCAATCCGGGCGTGCTGGAGCGCGTTCGGGCCCTCGGCCTCGCCGATACGGCCACGGACGACGTCGCGGCCGGCGTGACGGGGGCGGACCTCGTGATCCTGTGCGTGCCGGTGGGCGCCGTCGGGGCCGTGGCCGAGGCCATGGGCGGCGCTCTGAAGCCCGGCGCCATCGTGTCCGATGTCGGGTCCGTGAAGGCCTCGGTGGTCGCGGCCGTGGCGCCGCACATTCCCGAGGGCGTCGCCTTCGTGCCGGCCCATCCGGTGGCGGGCACCGAGTATTCCGGGCCCGATGCCGGGTTCTCGACCCTGTTCTCGGGGCGCTGGTGCATCCTCACCCCGCCCGAAGACACGGACCCTGCGGCCACCGCGCGGGTTCAGGCCTTCTGGGAAGGGCTCGGCGCCATCGTCGAGTCCATGACGCCCGAGCACCACGACCTCGTGCTCGCCATCACCAGCCACGTGCCGCACCTCATCGCCTACAACATCGTTGGCACGGCCGCCGACCTCGAGGCCGTGACGCAGTCCGAGGTGATCAAGTTCTCGGCCGGCGGGTTCCGCGATTTCACCCGCATCGCCGCCTCCGATCCGACCATGTGGCGGGATGTGTTCCTGACCAACAAGGACGCGGTGCTGGAGATGCTTGGGCGTTTCAACGAGGATCTCGCCGCGCTCGCCCGCGCCATCCGCTGGGGCGACGGCGACGCCCTGCACGAGCTGTTCACCCGAACCCGCACCATCCGAAAAGGCATCGTCGCCATGGGCCAGGAGACGGCCGAAGCCGATTTCGGCCGTGCCCGGCCGGGGCCGGCACCCGAGAAGGTGCCGCCCGCCGCCTGAGGCTTCAGCCCGGGAAGGGCGGGCTCACACGAGCCCGAGCTTCTGCGCCAGGCCGATGCGCTGGAGCTTGCCGGTCGCACCCTTGGGGATCTCGTCCAGGATGAGGATCTTGGCCGGCACCTTGAAGGCCGCGAGACGTTCGAGGGCGAAGCCCCGCAGATCCTTCTCCGCCAGCGTCTGGCCTTCGCGCAGGACGATGGCGGCCGCGACATCCTCGCCGAGCTTGTCGTGCGGCATGGCGAAGGTCACGCATTGCGACACGGCCGGATGGTCCATGAGGATCTCGTCGACCTCGCGCGGCGAGATCTTCTCGCCGCCCCGGTTGATGATCTCCTTGAGGCGTCCGGTGAGCGAGAGGTAGCCTTCCGGGGTGAGCGAGCCCTGGTCGCCCGTGCGGAACCAGCCCTGCTTCGTGAAGGCCTCGGCGTTGGCCTTGTCGTTGTTCTCGTAGCCCGCCATCACGTTGTCGCCCCGGATGACGATCTCGCCGATTTCGCCGGCGGGAAGCGGCTCGCCGTCCTCGTCCACGATGGCGATCTCGGGGCCGGCGGCGAGGCCGACCGAGCCGGCGTAATGCGGCTTCGGGGGCAGGGGGTTCGAGGCCATCTGGTGGGCGGCCTCGGTCATGCCGTAGGCCTCGATCAGGGGGGCGCCGAAGGTGTCCTCGATCTCTTTCATCACCTGCGGCGGCATGGAGGACGAGGACGAGCGGATGAACCGCAGCGGGTTCGCCTCGATGACCTCCCGGTTGCGGGAGGCACGGCCGAGGATCGCCTGATGCATGGTCGGCACCGCCGTGTACCAGGTCGGGCGGACCTCACCCATCCAGCCGAAGAACTTCAGGGCGTTGAAGCCCGGGGTGCAGGAAACCTGACCGCCGGCCGAGAGCGGCGCCAGGATACCCGCGATGAGCCCGTGGATGTGGAACAGCGGCATGATGTTGAGGCCGCGATCCCCCGCCGTGAAGGCCACCGCCTGCCGGATGTTGCGGGCCGAGGCGCAGACGTTGGACTGCTTCAACGGCACGATCTTGGGGCGCGACGTGGTGCCGGAGGTGTGGAGCACCAGGGCGATGTCGTCGGGCTGCGCCGGACCACCGTTGGCGGCGGGCGCGACGGCTTCACCCGAGAACGCCAGGGTGAAGGAGCCGGCCCCTGCTTCCGGGGTCGGGCGCAGGCGCACCACCGGCACGCCGAGCTTCTCGGCGACGGCCACGGCCGGCGTCTCGGAGCCTTCGGCGACCACCAGCAGCCGGGCGTCGAGGTCGGAGAGGTAGAACGTGAACTCGTCCGCCTTGTAGCTCGGGTTGAGCGGTGCCGAGGTGGCGCCCGCCGCGATTGCGATGAAGGCGGCGGCCATCTCGGGACCGTTGTCGAGGACGATGCCGACGCGGTCGCCCCGGCCGATGCCCTGGGCGTTCAGGGCCGCGATGGTGCGCGTGGTCAAGGCGCGCAGGGCACCGAAGGTCAGGGGCACGCCGCCGGGGCTCGACAGGGCGGTGGCCTCGTCGGCGCCGGCCTGGATCAAGGCGTGGAGGGTGGTGGCGTTCTCGGCCATGGAAGATGTGTCCTTGAAATCGCTCGAAAAATTCAGGCGGCCGTGATGGACAGGCGTCCCTGCGCCCGGTCCAAACTCTGCGCGAGCAGGCGCATCAGGGCGTAGACGGTGCCGATATGCGGGGTCGGGGTGTCGGTCAGGCGCCCGAGCTCGATGATCGATCCGACCAGCGCCTCGAGTTCGATGGGTCGGCCCGCCTCGACGTCCTGCAGCATCGAGGTCTTGTGGGCGCCGACCTTCTCGGCCCCGGCGATGCGCTTCTCGATGCCGAGCTTGAACGTGATGCCGAGCTTGCCCGCGATCGCTTCCGCTTCGCGCATCATGTCGGTGGCAAGTGCCCGGGTCTCGGGGAACTGGCAGATGTCCACGAGGGTGGCGTGGCTGAGCGCCGAGATCGGGTTGAAGCTGAGGTTGCCCCAAAGCTTGAGCCAGATCTCCGCCCGGATGTCGGAGGTGACGGGCGCGCGGAAGCCGGCCTTGATGAGGCGTTGGGCCAGGGACTGGACCCGCGGGCTCATGGTGCCGTCGAGTTCGCCGAGACCGAAGCGGTGGCCCTCGATCACCTGCACCACGCCGGGCTCCGTCAGGATTGCGGCCGGATAGACCACGGAGCCGATGACGTGCTTCGGATCGAGGTGCTGGGCGATGAGGCCGCCCGGATCGGCCGTCTCCAGGTGGGTGCCGGTCAGGTCCCCGCCGTGGCCGCCGGAAAAGTACCACCACGGGATTCCGTTCTGCATGGTCACCACCATGGTCTCGGGTCCGATGAGGTGGTGCAGATCGGCGGCGATGGGGCCGACCTGATGCGCCTTGACGGTCAGCAGCACGATGTCGTGCACGCCGGCCTCGTCCATGGATTTCGTGGCCGATAGGTTCTTCACGTGGATCTCGGAGCCGTTCTCCTCGATCAGGCGCATCCCGTTGGTCTTGATGGCGTCGAGGTTGGCGCCGCGCGCGATGAAGGTGACGTTCTCCCCCGCGTTGGCGAGGCGTACGCCCAGGAATCCGCCGATGGCGCCGGCGCCGACAATGGCGATGCTCATGTGGGTGTCCTCAGATTCGTGTTCGTCAAATCCGTCACGCGAATGCGTTCGACAGTACGCCGATGCCCTCGATGTCAACTTCGACGGTGGCGCCCTTCGGGATCGGACCCGCACCGTTGGAGGTTCCGCAGGCGATGAGGTCGCCGGGCTCCAGGGTCATGCCCCGCGAGACCAGGGCGACGATCTCCCGCGGCTTGAAGATCATGTCGGCGAGCGGGTAGCGCTGGCGCTCGCGCCCATTGACCCGCACGGCGACGGAGAGGGCGTCCGGGTCGAGGCCGGTGGCGATGACCGGGCCGAACGGACCGAATCCGTCGAAACCCTTCGAGCGGGTCCATTGCACGAAGCTCGGATCGGCTTTCAGCACCTCCAGCGCCGTGACGTCGTTCACGCAGGTGTAGCCGAAGATGTGCTCGGCCGCCGCCTCGGGGCTGAGATCGCGTCCGCGCCGGCCGATGACGATGCCGAGCTCGCCCTCGAACAGGATGCGGCCGAGGCCGTCCGGGATCGTCACGGCCTGCCCGCTCGCCCGGTAGGTGTTGGGCGGCTTGACGAAGAACAGGGGAGCCTCCGGCCGCTCCAGCCCCTGCTTCTCGGCCGCCGCGTGAAAATTGTTCCACAGGGCGATGAGCTTCGACGGCCGGCAGGGAAGGTCGAGGGTGACGTCGGCGAGCGGCAGAGTCTCGCCCGTGGGAGTCGGAGTGGAGAAGAGATCGCCCTCGTGGACGGTGATGCTCTCCCCGTCGAGGCGGCCGAAGCCGTCTCGACCGCCATGGGTGTAGCGAAGCCAGCGCGCCATGGTTTCAGGCGTTCCGGGCGATATAGCGCGCACGCCAGGGCTTCAGCACGGCGATGGCTAGCAGCGAGGCGAGGATGTTGGCGCCGGCGGCGACGAGGAACACCCCGTCCCAGCTCGCCGAACTCTGCTGGAGATAGTTGGCGGCGGGGACCAGCAGGGCCGCCGTGCCCTTGGCGGTGTAGAGCAGGCCGGCGTTGGTGGCGGCGAACTTGGTGCCGAAGGTGTCGGTGCAGGTCGAGGGGAACAGCNGACCGGACGGCTCCGCCATCGAGGGGACCGGCACCAGCAGGGCCGCCGTGCCCTTGGCGGTGTAGAGCAGGCCGGCGTTGGTGGCGGCGAACTTGGTGCCGAAGGTGTCGGTGCAGGTCGAGGGGAACAGCGAGTAGATCTCACCCCAGGCGAAGAACACGAACCCCGAGAGCAGCACGAACCACAGGGGGTCGTGACCCCAGAGGTAGAGCATGTAGATGCCGAAGCCTTCCATGGCGAAGGCGATGAACATGGTGTTCTCGCGGCCGATCTTGTCCGACACCCAGCCGAAGAACGGGCGGGTCAGGCCGTTGAGCACCCGGTCGATGGTGGCCGCGAAGGTGATGGCCACCATGGTGATGCCCATGATCGTGACGGGCACCTTGTCGACGCCGATNCGGGTCAGGCCGTTGAGCACCCGGTCGATGGTGGCCGCGAAGGTGATGGCCACCATGGTGATGCCCATGATCGTGACGGGCACCTTGTCGACGCCGATRTCGGCCGCGATGGGCTTGAGGTTGGCGGTGATCATCAGGCCGCCGGCGCCCACGATGACGAACATGAAGTACATCAGCCAGAAGATCGGCTGGCGTGCGACCTCGCCGGGGGTGAAGTTGCGCCGGGTCTGGGCGACGCTGGCATTGCTCGCCGCCTCTGCGACCTGCCCCTTCTTCGGGGAGACCAGGAACGCCGACAGCACCATGACGATGAGGCCCTGGCCGATGCCGAAGCTGAAGAACGCGGATTGGAATCCGTTCTCGGCGATCATCCACTGGATCGGCGCGACGGTGAGGGCCGAGCCGGCGCCGAAACCGGCGGCGGTGATGCCGGCGGCCAGACCCCGCTTGTCCGGGAACCACTTCAGGGCCGAGCCGACGCAGGTGCCGTAGACGGCGCCCGCACCGATGCCGGCCACCACCTGACCGAGGTAGAACATGTTCAGGGTCTCGGCGTAGGAGTTGATGACCCAGCCGATGCCGCAGAGCAGGCCGCCGAACAGGACCACGACGCGCGGGCCGTACTTGTCGACGAACCAGCCCTCGACGGGCACGAGCCAGGTCTCGAACAGCACGAACAGGGTGAAGGCCCACTGGATCGCGGCGCGGTCGAAGCCGAACTTCTTCTGGATGTCGGGGACGAAGAACGTNCACGAGCCAGGTCTCGAACAGCACGAACAGGGTGAAGGCCCACTGGATCGCGGCGCGGTCGAAGCCGAACTTCTTCTGGATGTCGGGGACGAAGAACGTCCAGCCGTACTGGAGGTTGGCGATCATCACCATGCAGATGACGCCGATCACGAGCTGGCCCCAGCGGCCGAACGGGGGGGCGGCGATCGTCGGAGAGGCGGCGTAGGCGGTCCCACCTGGGACGGGCGCAGCGGTGCGCGCGGTCATGGCGTTGTCCTTGGATCAACTTTTGGTAATGCCGCACGGTTCTAACCGCAATTATTTTGAATTCAAGCAGCTTCGCCGTGACGCCATCTTGCGCTCTTCTGTAAATTTTTTTCGATACCCATGTAAAAAATTTGAGATAGCCATGACTGAATAGCGATACCGGACGGTGATCTTGCGATGCAAAGGACTAAGCGTGCGCTGCAGCAATCGACGGGGAGCTGAGCCGCCGGGGTGGGCCTGACCGGAACATTCTTGGGTGCTGCACGGTTGCGCTTGGCCTGTGGCAGACGGTCGCCTCCCTGGTCGTCGGCCCAGATCCTGGCCCATTCACGGAGAGTTCGATGAGCAGCACGACGGACAAGATCAAGGGTCTGGCCAACGAGGCCGTCGGCAACATCAAGCAGGGCGTCGGTTCCGTCACCGGCAACGAGAAGCTTCAGGCCGAGGGCAAGGCCCAGGAACTGAAGGGCGAAGCGCAGAAGACCGTCGGCGATGCCAAGGACGGCATCAAGAACGCGGCCCAGAGCGCGGCCGATGCCGTGAAGAAGATCTGACCGGAGCCCCATCGGCGGGCCGTGCTTGGCTCGGGGCATTCAGCGCCGCGGACATCGGGTCCGCTGCGGCAGAGAGGAACCGGAATGAACAGAGATCAATTCGAAGGCGGCCTGCGCAACCTGCGTGGGCGCGGCCGGACGGCCCTGGGCGCCGTGACCGGGCGTCCGCGTCAGCAGATCGACGGCGCTGTGGATCAGGTCGCCGGGACGCTTCAGCACGGGTATGGCCGGGCTCGCGAGACCGCGGACGGCCTGCATCGCGACGGCACGCAGTTCATCGACGAGGCCCGCAGCCGGGGTCGGGCCGTGGCGAGCGAGGTCCAGGATCGTGCCGAGGATCTGCGGGAGCGCGGACGCGGCTACCGTGACGAAGCGATGCGGCGGGGCCGGGATATCGCAGCCCGGGCCGACGACAACCGGAACACCACGCTGCTGGTGGTCGCCGCCGCCGCCTTCGCCACCGGGTGGCTCATGCGCCGGACACGCTGAGGCGAGCCGCACCAGTCTCGCTGGCGCTGTCTACGCCCCGGTGGGGACGTGGTGCTCAGCCTCGGGTGCCGGGCGCCGGGCCTTCGCTTCGTACAGGGCCGTATCGGCCCGGGCCAGAACCTCCTCCGGGCTTTCTGCGTTCGGTGGACAGGTGGCGATGCCGAAACTGGCCGCGATCCGCACCGAGGCTCCGTACACCTCGAACGGCTGTGCGAGGCCCGCTAGGGCGCGCTCGACGATGGTAGTGGCCAGTGCCCCGTCCGGCGCGACGATGACGAACTCGTCCCCGCCGAGGCGGAACATCCGCGCCGGTGCCGCCAAGCAGGCGATTCGGCCGGCGAGCAGGGTCAGCAGCAGGTCGCCCGCGGCGTGACCGAGGGTGTCGTTGATCGGCTTGAAATGGTCGAGGTCGAACAGGATCACGGCAAAGTCCGTCGCCGGCTCTGTCATGGCCTCGCTCAACCGCTCGCGCAGGGCCAACCGGTTGCCGAGCCCCGTCAGGTCGTCCCGGCGGGCGAGGTGATGCAATCGCGTCCGCTCCGTTTCCTGGGTGGTGACGTCCCGGTCGATCCCCCGATACCCCTGCAGCACGCCGCCGGCGTCAAAGAGCGGCACGCCGCTCGTCTCGAGGACGACGATGCGGCCGTCCCGGTGGCGGTTATGGTTGATCAGTCCGGCGAAGGAGCGCTTCTCGCGCACGATCTCGGCGAAGGCACTCCCCACCCGCTCGGCCTCGTCCGGCGGCATGAAGTCGAACGGCGTCCGGCCAATGATCTCGTGCGGCTCGTAGCCGAGAAGCACCAGGGAATGACGCGAGGCGTAGGTGTAGCGCCCCTGGGCATCCACCTCCCAGATCCAGTCCGAATTGGTGTCGAGCATCGCGCGCAGGCGAGCGATCTCCTGCAGCAGCCGTTCCGTATCGGCAGGTGCATCGATGAGTGCGCCGAATCTCTGGCGTCGGGCGTTTCGCTCCGGACTCGACCGATCTTTGGCCGGTCCGGGATTGCGCGTGCGAGATGTCGGGCTCATGCAGGACCGGTCGTGGCGTCGTTTCCATTAACCTTAGGTCACGCGACCATAAGGGTTCGTTACTGTACTGAGGATCTTACCGGTTCAGCCCGCTTTCCGGCGGAGGAATGAGACCGAGGAGACCAGCCAGATGTCCATTCGTCCATGGTCCGCTTTGACGACCGATGAGTTTCGGCATCGAGATATGTGCCGCACCATCGCCGTGCTGCCCGTGGCCGCCATAGAGCAGCATGGCCCGCACCTCCCCCTCTCCACCGATCTCGACATCGCCGAGGGCTACCTCGCCCGGCTCATGGCTCTGCCGGCCGACGATCTCGACGTACTCGTCCTGCCCGTGCAGGCCATCGGGAAGTCTGACGAGCACGACGCGTTTCCGGGGACCCTGAGCCTCACGAGCGCGACGGCGCTCGGTGCATGGGGCGAGATCGGCACCGGGATTCACCGGGCCGGCTGCACCAAGCTCGTCCTCGTCACCGCGCATGGCGGCAACAGCGGCCTCATCGATCTCGTGGCCGCCGACCTGCGCGCCCGCCTCGACATGGTCGCCGTCACCACCGCCTGGAGCCGATTCGGCTATCCCGAGGGCCTGTTTCCCGAAGCCGAGATCCGGCACGGCATCCATGGCGGGGGCATCGAGACCGCCCTGATGCTGGCGCTCTGCCCCGACCGCGTGCGGATCGACCGCATCGCCGACTTCACACCGCGCACCCTCGAGATGGAGCAGGCGTTCACGCACCTCCGAGCCGGGCGCCCGGCGGCCTTTGCCTGGAAGGCGGGGGATCTCAACCCGGCCGGGGCCATCGGCGATGCGCGCCTCGGGACGGCCGAGGCGGGACACGCCGCCCTCGATCACGGCGCCCGCGCGGTCCTCGAACTCCTGCGCGACGTCGATCGCTTCACCCTGGCGCCCTGAAGCTTGGCGAAGCCGAGAAACCGCGAAAAACTCAGTCTTCGGGGTCTTCGGTCTCGGGCGTGCGGGCCGGCCAGGTCACGATGCGGTCCAGGAGTTCGTCGGCGGTGAACTCCTCCTCGTTGCCCGACACGCGACCGCGGATGGAGATGCCGGCCTCGTGGACGCTGGCTGCCCGGCCGCTCACCAGGGGATGCCAGTCGGGCAGGTCCTCGCCGTCGCGCACGAGGCGGTACCCACAGGTCGGCGGCAGCCACGGGATCGTCCGCACGGCCTCCGGCGTCAGGCGCACGCAATCCGGCACCCGCTTCTGCCGGCGGGGATAATCACGGCAATGGCAACCGTGCCCGTCGAGCAAGGTGCAGCCCACATCCGTATGGTAGACCTCGCCCGTGTCCTCGTCCTCGAGCTTCAGGAGGCAGCAACGGCCGCAACCGTCGCACAAGCTCTCCCACTCGGCGGGCGTCATCGTGTCCAGCGTCTTGGTGCGCCAGAACGGTTCGGTGGAGGCCGGCGGCCCGGACGGGCGTGCGGGCGTGCGATCCCGCATTCGGGAACCCCAAGGTCAGGATGTGCGGTGGGACGGGCGAAGGGTTCCCTTGCCGCAACGCGTCCCAATGAGCAAGCGCCACCGGCGCGCCCCATTCCCGCGTCAAGGTTAATCCGATCTTGAGCCGGTGCACGCGGCGACGTGCCATGCCGCCGGCGCGTTGCGCATGGTATCGGGTGTCTCGCGAACCGATGCGCGGCTTGATAGATTGAATGCCGCGGTGCGGACCGGATCGGGCTGCCCTCCAGGGACGTGAAGAACAGATCGTGCGCTTGCCCAACGCCACTTCCCTGACGACGCGGTTCAAGCGTGCGGCCCTGGCTTTCGACGCCTGGGTGAACGCGGGTCTCTACGACAGCGGCCGCTCGGCCGGCGAGACCTACGAGCGTTTCCAGGAGCGTATGAACGTCTTCGCCGTGCGGGGCTGGAAGCGCGGTGTCCTCGACCTGACCAGCGAGGCGATGACGCTCGGCACCGGCGGCGCGGTGTTGATGCTGGCGCTGGCGCAATCCGCTTTCAACCAGACCAGCGACAACTGGCTCAAGACCCAGGATCTCGCCGTCACCTTCCTCGACCGCTACGGCGCCGAGGTGGGACGGCGCGGGATCAAGCACGACGATTCGCTGAAGCTCGACGACTTCCCCGATATCATGATCAAGGCCCTGGTCTCGACGGAGGACCGGCGCTTCTACGAGCATTGGGGCATCGACCCCATCGGCACCGCGCGCGCGCTGGTTTCGAATTCGCGCGGCGGCGGCAACACGCAGGGCGGCTCGTCCATCACGCAGCAGCTCGCCAAGAACCTGTTCCTGACGAACGAGCGCTCCCTCGAGCGCAAGATCAACGAGGCCTTCCTCGCCCTGTGGCTGGAAAGCCACCTCACCAAGAACGAAATCCTGAAGCTCTATCTCGACCGCGCCTATATGGGTGGCGGCACCTTCGGCGCCGTGGCGGCGGCCGACTACTATTTCGGCAAGCCGCTCAAGGACATCTCCCTCGCCGAAGCCGCCATGCTGGCCGGTCTGTTCAAGGCGCCGACGAAGTATGCGCCCCACGTCAACCTGCCCGCCGCCCGCGCCCGCGCCGTCGACGTGCTGCACAACATGGTCGAGGCCGGCTTCGTCACGGAGGGCCAGATCCAGACGGCCCTGCGCAACCCGGCCACTCCGGTGACCCGCACCCGCGACATCACGGCGGACTACTACCTCGACTGGGCGTTCGGCGAGATCAAGGGCATGGCCGATGCGGGCCGCTTCCGCAGCGACCGCGTGCTCACGGTCAAGACGCCGCTGGACCTCACGATCCAGAAGCGCGCCGACGAGGTGGTGCAGAACACCCTGCGCCGCTACGGCGATCAGTACGACGTCGACGAGGCCGCCATGGTGATCCTCGACCCGGATGGCGCGCTGCGTGCCATGGTGGGCGGGGCCGATTACGGCGAGAGCCAGTTCAACCGCGCCACCGACGCCCTGCGCCAGCCGGGCTCCTCGTTCAAGCCCTACGTCTACGCCGCAGGCCTCGCGTCCGGCCTGTACCGGCCCGACACCCGGGTCGTCGACCGCCCGGTCTGCCTCGGCGACTGGTGCCCGCAGAATTACGGCCGCTCGTTCTCCGGCCCGACCAACCTCACGGTGGCGGTGGCCAAATCCATCAACACCATCCCGATCCAGATCTCCATCGCCATCGGCAAGGGCATGGGCATCAAGGGGGATTTCGCGGCCGCCACCGCCGGCCGGGTCAAGATCGTCGAGACCGCCCACCGCATGGGCATCACGACGCCGCTGCCGACGAACTCGGTGTCCCTGCCCATCGGCTCGGCCGAGGTCAACGTGATCGATCAGGCCGCCGCCTACGCGGTGTTCGCCAACGGCGGGCGCAAGGCCAAGCCCTACGCCGCCATGGAGGTGAAGAACTCGTCCGGCGAGGTGATCTACCGCCACGCCGACGAGGCGGTCGAGCAGGTGCTCTCGACCCAGGTGGTCGCCGACATGAACTACATGCTCACCAAGGTGGTGGAGGAGGGCACCGGCAAGCGCGCCCAGCTCGAGGGCATCAAGGTCGCGGGCAAGTCCGGTACCACGAACGCGTATCGCGATGCCTGGTTCGTCGCCTACACGGGCAACTATGTCGGCTCGGTCTGGTTCGGAAACGACGACCACACCTCCACCAACAAGATGACCGGCGGCTCGCTCCCCGCCATGGCCTGGCACGATGTGATGGAGATCGCCCACCAGGGTATCGAACTGAAGCCGATGCCGGGCCTCAAGGAGGTCGGGCGCGCCGTGGCCCAGACACCGACTGCCGCCCCGATCAATCCGGCGGCCAGCGCCGCCGGCAAGCTGTCGCGGCGTTCCTTCGAGGTCATCGGCGGCGTCAACGGCCTGTTCCGCACCGTCGAGGCCAGCGGCGCGTCCCCGCGCGCGGCCGGCAACGTGGCCGACGGGACACGCCCGGCATTCGGCCGCATCGCCACTCCGTAAGCGTGAGAGCTCAGGTTCGATGAAAGCCGCCGACATGGTCGCGCCCGCCCGCCCGGAGGCCGGAAACGCCGGTGTGCGGACCGTCGGCGCGCGTATCGCCGCCGTGGCGCGTGACGGCGTACGCCGAGCCTCCACCGTCAGCCTCGTCCTCTACGCCCTCGCCCTCGGGGCAGGGATCGGGCTCGCCACCGCCGATTACGCCACCCGGGGCGGGTACCCGTTCGGGGGCGTCGCCGTCGGCGCATGGACGGCGTGGCCCCGCACCGGTTCCGTGGGGGCCGATCCCTATGCCCGGGCCGTGAACGCCCGCCGGGGCGAGATTCCCCTGGCGGTCGGCGAAGGGATGCTGCTCACCGCCGCCCAGGACGACGAGGGGCAGACCCTGGACGCCACCTGTACCTACAGCATCGCGGGCATCACACCGCCTGCCCGGGCCTGGACCGTGACGGTCGCCGGGCGCGGCCCACGCGATCCCGCCCGCACCATCGTACGCGAGGGCTACACCTCGACGGAGATCCTACGCGACCGCGACGGGCGCTTCGTCATCACCCTCTCGCCCGAGGTCCAAGCGGGCAACTGGCTGGCGATGCCGCGTGCCAGCGGGCCGGTGCGTCTCGCACTGCGCCTCTACGACACGCCCGTGGCCGCGAGCGCCGGGACCCTCGATCGCACGTCCCTGCCGGCCATCACCCGCACGGGATGCGCCGCATGACGCCCCGCGGCCGCTTCCTCCTCGCCACCGCCACGGGTCTCGTGCTGGCGGGGCTCGTCCATATCGGTGCCGTCCTCCTGATCCCCCGCCTGTCGGAAGCCGATGCCCTATCGCGGGCACGCACGGGCGAGACACTCGATCACGCCATGCCGGTCTACACGCTGGCCACCGGCGACACCCCCTCGCCCCCCGAGGCGTGGCTGCCCATTCCCGATCCGGCCGTGGCGGTCGGCATCTGCGGCTACGATCTCGCCGATGGCCCCATGCGGGTCTCTGCCCGCACGGGGCCGCTGATGCTGTCCCTCGCCGTCCACGGCCGGCGCGGCGCCTTCTACGCGGTCACCGACCAGGCGGCCGTGCGCGGTGCCCTCGATCTCGTGGTGCTCACCCGTGCCCAGTACGACGAGGCGCTCGCCAACGCCGACGAGAACGACGTCACCCGTGACGTCCGCATCGTGGCGCCGGACGCCAAGGGTTATGTGGTGGTGCGGGTGATTGCCGCCCTGCCGAGCCAGAGGCCGGCGGCCAACACGGCGGTGCAGGCCGTGTCCTGCACGGTGGACGTGCCCGCCGAGGACAAGGCCGGAGGCTGAGTGTCTCTCACAAAACTCCCGCTGCGCTGTCGGACTCAGGGTGAGAACCGGCGGTGATCGGGCGTTTTGTGAGGCGCTCTGAAAGCCCGTCAAGGGGGCGCCGCCGGCAGCACTCCGAGGCGGAAGACGGTGTACGCTCCGCCTTGCCCGAGGGGTTCCATCGACTGACCGACGCGTGCGAGGTCGGTGGCGAGGGTCGACCAGAACGGATCACCTGTCAGGCAGACGAAATACTCGGCTCCGGAGGATGCGAGGATTTCCGCGAGGGCGGGTCCCCGATCCTCGTTCCGGACAGGATGACGCACGAACGCGAGCGCACTGGACGGCGTTTTCAGGCCGACGACATCGGTCAGGCGGAGTTCGGGCAGGCGCCAGGCCACGTAACCCGCGTCATGCACCGCCACGCGCGCGTTCGCCGGGACCGTCGCGCGCAGGGTGGCCACCATCGCTTCGCGAGCCTGCGCCATCCGCTGCGTTTCCCAAGCTGCCTGAAGGGTCCTCGCCTGCAGGCCCACGAGGCACAGCACCGCGACGCAGGCCACCCGTCGCCGCTCGGCTGTGAGCAAGCCGGCCGCACCGAAGAGCAGGACCGGCACCGCTTCCGCGAGATACCGGCAGTAATTGTGCGACAGGCCGCCGGGGAAAACCCAGGTCGCGGACCCGAGCCAGGCGAGAAGGAATATGGCTCCACACCATCCCGCCCGCCTGCGCCACAACCCGATGCCGCCGATGGCGACGATCAGGAGCGCGGAGTGCAGGATCGCCGAGGACGCGATCATGAGCTTGTCGGCGAGGGGGAGGGGCGCCTCCGCGAAGAACGCGATCTTCGCGCCGCCCGTCGCCGGGACGAGACTGCCGGTCATCATCCATGAGAACGCCACCCAGGGGATCGCCGCTGCGGCCGCGAGGGCCGTGATCCGCAGCACCTGCGAGGGTGCCCCACGCACCAGCCAGCACTGCCGGACGAGGAGGGGCAGGGCCAGCAACGCGAGTTCCGGCCGGAGGAAGGGCAGAGTTCCGCACAGCACGGGCAGCCACCGCGCGTCGCGTAGAACGAGGCTCCAGGCGATGGCTGCCGCCGCAAGCCCGGTTTCAAGGCCGTTGACAAGGTGCAGCGTCTGGTATCCGGCCAGGAGTCCGAGGCAGATCAGCACCACACGGCTGCATCCCGCCTGCACGGCCATACGGTCGAGGCCGGCCACGTAGAGCAGAATGGCAAGGAGACCGACGAGATCGCTCGCGGTCTCCAGCGGAAGAAGAAGCCCGAGACCCGCGATCGCCAAGAGATGGACGGCGCTCGTCGCCCCCGTCAGCGCCGTGGAACCGGCATAGGCCGGGTCCGCGCCGCCGGCGAGCAGCGTTCGGGCGTTGTGGAGCGTGATGTACGCATCGTCGATCCTGAGATCGGGGCGGCCGACCACGACAAGGGCGGCGATCACCGTAAACATCAGCCACGCGAGCGCACGCCACCATCTCCCTGCGTCCGGCGCTCCGGCGTGCGGCGAACCTCGCCCGAGACCGTCAATGCCGCCCAACGGTTCGGCAGGTTGCAAACGCCCCATACTGTCCTCCCCGCCCAGGGATCGTGGAGAATCCGACTTGGACGCGTGTTCGGATCCGGATCGGTCTGGCCGAGGCGTCGCACGGGACGACGCACCTTCGACTCGGTCCTCAGTTCTTGACGACGAGGGGCCTCGGGGCGGGGGCAGCGTCTACCGCACGCTCCTCCCAGCCGCCGCAGCTTTCCTCCGTCGCCGGTGGGACCAGGGGCACGAGGAGGGGACGACGCTCCTCCAGGGCCCGCAGGATCCGCTCGACGAGGGCCGCCTCCGGCGAGGGAACGGCGACGAGGAGGTGTTCGAGGGCGTAGCGGTAGCGCGCGATCCGCAGGTCCGTCTCCGTCCGGACCCAGGCGACGAGGCAGCGGTTCTCGGCCACCCGCATGGCAGCCTGGCGCACGTCGCGGTCGTCCAGGGATTTGGCGAAGGGCAGGCTACGCAGACGGAGGGCGTCGGCCTGGTTCACCCGCGCGGCGATGGCGGCGAAGACCGGCAGCAGGCGCGCATCGATGCCGATATCCTCCGACAGACGGTGATAGCGCGATACGGGAGAGCGGAACGGACCATCCATGAGGGTGGCGTAGTACGCCGCCGGGTCGTCCGGGCGCCAGGATCGCGGCAGCACGCGGCTGCGGGTCAGGTTGGCGAGGGCGTCCGTGAAGGCATCGTGCCCCGCCGCCGGCATCAGGAGGCGCCAGGCCCGGTCGCGCAGGGTGATCTCGTCATCCGTGAAGGGAAAGGCCGAGGCCGGCTCCCCGCGCTCGCGCGCGGCCAGGGTGCCGGTGGTCTCGATCAGGCTGTTCCAGGCTCCCGGCTTCGGGCGACCGAAATCGCCTTGTTGGGCGCAGCCGGTGACGATCACGAGGATCGCCGTGATCGTCGCGATGCGACGGGAGAGAGGATCGGCCGCCATCGCCATCGCCATCGTCGGGTCCGGTCGCCGGGGACTCGCGAGGCCGCGCCTCAGGAGCGCCGACGCAGGCGGGGGGCCGGAGTCTCGGGTCCGATCGGGGTGCTGGCCTCGGTCATGCGCTCGTAGCGGATACCGGTGAACAGCAGAATCGCCCCGCGCGGGTCCTGCGCCGCGTCGGCGCTGCGCCGGAAGCGGCGGCGTCCGTCACGCGGGAAGGTCACGACGGTGGCCGTCGGACGCTCGGGACCCCCCGTATAAGATGACCTGTCGAAGTTCATCGGCTGCGATCCCGTCCCGTTGCTCTTGCGCGCCACGGGCTCCCCGTGCCGTCTCGACCGAAGGAGGAGACACCCTGCGGGGTCGTCCGATCGGCGTTCTCGTGGGCCGAGATCATCACGGGGTGGTTAACGGATTGTTGCCAAGGCGGGGGCGAGAGCGGTCGAACGGCTCGACCGACGCCGCCTTTCCATCACGGGCGTCCGGTGTGGCTCGGATGCCGCATGGCTTGGAAATTGGGTGGCGCATGGCTTGCATGAGCCTTGCCGCCCATGGCGGGCAATCCCTCCCTTGAACTCGGCCCCGCTTGCTCGCGCGAGCGGGGTTTTTTGTCCGGGCCATCAACTGCGGCCGTCCGACCATGTCGCGAGGCACGGGAACAAGCGTGGGCTTTCGCGCGCTTGCTAAGCGCCGGGGCGGCCCGATATGCCCCTTTCAATCTTTCCCCGAACGAAGGACACCGCAGGATGCGTGTGGTTACGTCACGACCCTTGAGCCTCTCGACGGCCCTGAAGATCGCGCCGCTCGCCCTGATGGTACTGGCGGCCGGTCCGGCCCAGGCCCAGCGCGAGGATCAGGGATTGCAGCTCGGCTGCGCGAACGACTATTTCCGCCTCTGCGCCGGTGTCGATCCCAACAGCAAGGACGCAGAGACCTGCATGGATCGCAACCGCGCCCGCCTGTCGCCCGAGTGCAAGGCCGCCATCGGCGACTACGACAAGCGCACCGGCGGCAAGAAGTAGCGTCCGGGGGCGGCTCTCCACCCTTTTCGAGATCCGGAGTTCGAGAGCCATGGCCCTGACCGTCGCGGTCCAGATGGATTCCATCCGGGCAATTCGTATCGCTGGTGACACCACCTTCGCCCTGCTGCTCGAAGCGCAGGCGCGAGGGCACCGGCTCCTGCACTACACACCCGACCGGCTGTCCCTCCAGGGCGGTCGGGTGACCGCACGGGTGGAAACCCTGACGGTGCAGGACGTCGAGGGTGCGCACGCCACCCTTGGTGTCCCCGAGCGCATGGACCTGTCGGAGGTGGACGTGGTGCTCATGCGCCAGGACCCGCCCTTCGACATGGCCTACATTACCGCGACCCACATGCTGGAGCGGCTGCCGGCCTCGACCCTGGTGGTGAACAACCCGGCCGAAGTGCGCAACGCGCCCGAAAAGCTGTTCGTCCTCGATTTTCCCGCCCTGATGCCGCCGACCCTCATCACCCGCGACAAGGCGGAGATCGAGGCGTTCCGGGCCGAGCACGGCGCTATCGTGATGAAGCCGCTCCATGGCCACGGCGGCGCGGCGGTGTTCCGGGTGCTGCCGGAGGACGCGAATTTCGGCTCGATGTTCGATCTGTTCTCGGTGACGTTCCGCGAACAATGGGTGGTGCAGCGCTTCCTGCCGCGCATCACCGAGGGGGACAAGCGCATCATCCTCGTCGACGGCGAACCCCTGGGCGCCATCAACCGGGTGCCGGCCCTCAACGACATCCGCTCCAACATGGTGCGGGGCGGGGCAGCGGCGGCCTCCGACCTGACACCGCGTGAACTGGAGATCTGCGCCGCCATCGGTCCCGAGTTGCGGCGGCGCGGCCTGATCCTCGTCGGCATCGACGTGATCGACGGCAACCTCACCGAGATCAACGTCACGTCTCCCACCGGCATCCGGGCGATCAAGCGCCTGGGCGGCCCCGATCTGGCGGTGTCCGTGTGGGACGCCATCGAAGCCCGCGTGAGCACGGTGCTCTCCGCCTGAACCTCACCGCTCGGCGCGCGGCGTCGCGTTGAGCTCGGCCCAGTCGAACTCCTCCTCCAGGACGTAATAGGCGTCGTCGCCGATCTCGCCCGAGCGGCGCAGGGCGAGCACCCGGTCGCGGGCGGCCTCGATGGTACTGCGCCGTGCGGCGTCGGCCGGCAGGGTCTCGGAGGCGAACCCGTCCTCTTGCCTGCCGGCCTGGTCGAGGGCCGCGCGGAACTCCTCCCGCAGGGCGTCCACATGGGCGCCGGTCTCGCCCTCGAGGCTGTGGAGCGCCGCGCCGTAGGCCTGGGTGCGGCCGTACCCGATCTCGCGGCCCACCGGATCGTCGTCCTTGAGGCCGAGGCGTCCCAGCAGCGGGCGCAGGGTCAGGCCCTGGACCGTGAGGGTGCCGATGATGACGCAGAAGGCCGTGAGCACGATGAGGTCGCGGTAGGGAAACCCCGGATCACCCTCGGGAAGCGCCAGCGCCGTCGCGATGGTGACGATACCGCGCATGCCGGCCCAGGCCACCGCCGTCGCGGCGCCCGGGCCGCGGTCATCACTGGTTTCGCCCTCGGCCCCCAATCGTGAAAAGTGGTTGGCCGACAGCACCCAGACGATGCGGACCACCACCACGGTGAGGAACACCGCCCCGCCCACGAGCGCGTAGGAGATCTGCTGCTCCCGGGGCAGGCGCTCGAGGATCGGGCCGATCTGCAGGCCGATGAGCACGAAGGCGAGCACGTTGAGGACGAACACCGCCGTGTCCCACACGGCGTAGGAGACGATGCGGGTGCGCGGCGGCGTGCGCCCGGCCGTGAGGCGCGCCGCCGTGATGGCGAAGGTGACTACGGTCAGCACCCCCGACAGGTGGACGTGCTCGGCCCCGATCCAGATGCCGAAGGCGGCGACGAATTGCAGGACGATGACGCTCGGCGCGTCGGTGACCGGCCGCATGGCCCGGGTGTAGGCGTAGGCCAGGATCGGGCCGACGACGACGCTGCCGAGGATGCCGATGAGGAAGGCCGGGCCGATCTCGGCGATGGAGAATGTCCCGGTGACGGCCGCGGTGACGCCGAGGCGGTAGATCAGCAGGGAGCCGGCGTCGTTGAGCAGGCTCTCGCCGCGCAGGATCGTGGTGAGGCGGTGCGGCAGTTCGACGTGGCGCAGCACCGACAGCGCCGCCACGGCATCGGGCGGGGCGACGATGGCGCCGAGCACGATGGCGGCCGCGATGGGCATGTCGGGAAGGAGGAGCTTCGCCACGAACGCCACGGCCAGCGTCGAGGCCACCACGGCGCCGAGCGCCAGGCCGGCGATGGGGCGCCAATGGGTGCGCAGGTCCCGGAGCGAGGTGGCGTAGCCGGCGTCCAGCAGGACGGGGGCGAGGAACAGGGCGAGCGCCAGTTCCGGGTCGAGGACGAGGTTCGGTACCGCCGGGATGAAGGCCAGGGCGATGCCGCCGAGCGCCAGGAACACCGGATACGGCGCGCCCACGCGCCGGGCGAGGGCGGCCAACAGGACGGCGCCGAACAGGACGCCGACGATCCACTCGAAAATCATCATGTGAAGGGGAGATAGGGCCGGCGCGCCCGAAACGCAGATCTCCCCTTCGCAGATCTCCCCTTCGGGACTCAGCCCCGCGTGTTCGAGACGGACAGGTCCGGCTTGTGGTTCAGGGTCTGGAACACGACGCAGTAGCGCTCCGTCAGCTTCAGGAGCTGGTCGAGTTTGTCTTGGGGCGCGTCGGTGTCGAGGGCGAAGCTCAGGCGGATCGCCCGGAAGCCCACGGGGGCTCCCTTGTCGACGCCGAGTGTCCCGCGGAAGTCGAGATCGCCCTCGGCGCTCACGGTGCCGGCGCGCAGCTCGATCTCCAGGGCGGTCGCCACCGCCTTGAGGGTGACGCCCGCGCAGGCGACGAGGGCCTCCAGCAGCATGTCGCCCGAGCAGAGTTCGGCGCCGGACCCCCCCGTGGCCGGGTGCAGGCCGGCCACCGCCAGCGCGCGTCCGGTCTCGACCTTGCAGGCGATGGATGTGTCGTCGAGGCTGCCCCGGGCGCGCAGGGTCACCAAAGCGGAGTCGGCGTCGGTGCGGTACTGATCCTTCAGCGGAGCCTGGAGCGAGCGCAGGGCCGACGAGTCCATGGGCGTTTCCTCGTGTGTTTTATGAGTGTTGGTCCCGAACCTAACGCCTTCGTGCGATGGCGGCCAGATCGAGGGAACGCGCGGCTCCGCACGCGGCGATCGGCGCGGTTTGGCCGCGCATTCGCACGATGGGACCCGGTTTCCGGCTCGGAACAGCCCCGCGCCCGATGCTGGGCGATCCCGCGCCCCACGCCCGGCCTCCGCGAGGCCCCTGGCGCCGATCGGCCAACGTGCTAACGGGATTGACTATGTTCGACGCCGTTGCCGCCCTCGCCGATGTTCTCGAGACGCTCGACCGCGACGCCCGGGAGGCGACGCGGCTGCGGGCCGTCCTCGTGCCCGAATTGCGGCGCGTGATGGACCTCGGGCGCGCCGATGCCGAGGCTCGCCTCATCGAGGAGCGCGACGGCCTCGCCTGTGCCCAGCGCCTGAGCAACCTCACGGACGCGGTGATCCGCGCAATCCACGACGCCGTGGTCTGGCGGCTTTATCCGAACGACAACCCCTCGACGGGCGAGCAGCTCGCGGTGGTGGCCACGGGCGGCTACGGCCGGGGCACCATGGCGCCGGGCTCCGACATCGATCTCCTGTTCCTGCTGCCCTACAAGCAGACGGCCTGGTCCGAGAGCGTCGTCGAGGCGATGCTCTACGTGTTGTGGGACCTCAAATTGAAGGTCGGCCATGCCACGCGCTCGGTGGAGGAGTGCCTGCGCGAGGGCCGCGCCGACATGACCATCCGCACTTCGTTGCTGGAGGCGCGGTTCCTGTTCGGCACCCGGGGGCTCTACGAGGAGCTCGTGACCCGGTTCGATACCGAACTCGTGATGTGGACGGCGCCCGAATTCGTCGAGGCGAAGCTGCGCGAGCGCGACGCGCGGGTCACCAAGGCGGGCGCCTCGCGCTACCTTGTCGAGCCCAACGTCAAGGACGGCAAGGGCGGCCTACGCGACCTCAACACCCTGTTCTGGATCGCAAAATACACCTACCGGGTTCGCGATCAGAGCGAGCTCGTGCCCGCCGGGCTGTTCACCCCGGAGGAGTACCGGGTGTTCGAGCGCTGCGAGGAATTGCTGTGGCGCGTGCGCTGCCACATGCACTTCATCACCGGCCGCTCGGAGGAACGCCTGTCGTTCGGATTGCAGCCGAAGGTCGCCGAGCGCTTCGGCTACGAGCCACGCGGCGGCCTGTCCGGTGTCGAGCGCTTCATGAAGGCCTATTTCCTGATCGCCAAGGATGTGGGCGACCTCACCGCCATCGTGTGCGCCGCTCTCGAGGCGCGCCACGCCAAGCGGACGCCGGTCCTCGACCGCTGGATCGGACGTTTCCGCGACCGCTTCCGTGCCACCGCCATCGAGGCGGAGGATTTCGTGGACGACAACGGCCGCATCAACCTGCGCGACGCCGATGCCTTCGTGAAGGATCCGGTGAACCTGATCCGGCTGTTCTGGCTCGCCGACCGCCACAACCTGCCGATCCACCCGGATGCGACCCGTGCGGCCAACCGGAGCTTGCGCCTCATCGGCCATTCCCTGCGGGCCGACGAGGAGGCCAACCGGCTGTTCCTCGACATCCTGACTTCGAAGAATTCGCCCGAGACCATCCTGCGGTTGATGAACGAGGCCGGCGTGCTCGGCCGCTTCATCCCGGATTTCGGCCGCATCGTCGCGATGATGCAGTTCAACATGTACCACCACTTCACCGTGGACGAGCACCTGCTGCGCGCCCTCGGCGTCCTCACCGCCATCGAATCCGGCCGCACGGAAGAGGACCATCCGCTGGCCTCGCGCCTGATCGACTCGATCTCCAACCGGCGGGCCTTGTTCGTGGCCGTCCTCCTGCACGACATCGCCAAGGGCCGCCCGGAGGACCATTCCATTGCGGGTGCGGCCATCGCCGAGAAGCTCGGGCCGCGCTTCGGGTTGAAGCCCGCCGAGACCGAGACGGTGGCTTGGCTGGTGGAGCATCACCTGCTCATGTCCATGACGGCCCAGAGCCGCGACCTCTCGGACCCGAAGACCATCGAGAAGTTCGCCGGGATCGTGCAGACCCTGGAGCGGCTGAAGCTCCTGATGATCCTGACCGTGGCCGACATCCGTGCCGTGGGGCCGGGCGTGTGGACCGCGTGGAAGGGCACCCTGCTGCGTACCCTCTACGACGAGACCGAGGTGGTGCTTTCCGGCGGCCATTCCGAGATCGCCCGCACGGACCGGGTCCGCATGATCCAGATGGGTCTGCGCGAGCAGCTCGCCGACTGGGGGTCCGAGGCCTTCGATGCCTATGCGGGCCGCCACAACCAGGCCTACTGGCTCAAGGTCGATGCGACGCGCCAGTTCAAGCATGCGGGTTTCCTCGAGACCCTGATGGAAGAAGGCCGAACCGTCGCCACCGCGGACGAGACCGACCCCGTGCGCGGCATCACCGAGCTGACGATCTACTCGCCCGACCATCCGCGGCTGCTGGCCATCGTCACCGGGGCCTGCGCGGCGCTGGGCGGCAACATCGTCGATGCACAGATCTTCACCACCACGGACGGCTTCGCCCTCGATTCGATCCTGCTGTCGCGGGCGTTCGAGCGGGACGAGGACGAGTTGCGCCGGGCCAAGCGCATCACGACGGCCATCGAGCGGGCGCTGCGTGGCGAGATCCGCATCGCCGACCTCGTCGCCGACCGGCATCCCCCGGACAAGCGTACGCCGACGTTCCTGGTGCCACCGGACATGTCCATCGACAATGCCCTGTCGAGCCGCGAGACGGTCATCGAGATCACCGGCCTCGATCGGCCGGGCCTGCTCTACGAACTGACGGCGGCGCTGGGGCGGCTGAGCCTCAACATCACCTCGGCCCATGTGGCGACCTTCGGCGAGCGCGCCGTGGACGTGTTCTACGTCACCGACCTCACCGGCACGCGGGTGACCCAGCCCGATCGGCAGGTGGCGATCCGCTCCGCCGTGATGGAGGTGTTCGCCAGCGACGTCGCCGCCATGCGGGCCGAGGGTCTCGACGCCCTCCTCGAATCCCCGCCGCCGCGCGAAGCGTAAGGCCTGGGCCCGGGAACGGGATCCCCCGCACGCTGCACGGTTGATTTCGTGGCGCGCGCGCCTGATATCAGCGCCAATCCCCGGCAACCCCGATCCGACGAAAAGTGACGATGGCGAACGACATGGAGAACGACCCCACGGTCGAGACCACGCAGACCGAAGCGACGCCGGAGGGCGCCCCTGAGGCTGCGGCGCTGGCCACCCTCGTGGCCGAGCGCGACGAGTTCAAGGACCGCGTCCTTCGGACGCTCGCCGAGATGGAGAATCTGCGCCGGCGGACCGAGCGCGAGGTCGCCGATGCACGGACCTACGCCGTCACCAATTTCGCGCGCGACATGCTCAACGCCGCCGACAACATCCGGCGTGCCCTGGAGAGCGTGCCCGAGGCCGAGCGCACCGGGGCCACCGGTGCGTTCAAGGCGCTCCTCGATGGGATCGAACTGACCGAGCGCGACCTCGGCAAGACCCTGGAGCGTCACGGCGTGAAGAGCATCGATCCGAAGGGACAGCGCTTCGACCCGAACCGCCATCAGGCCATGTTCGAGGTTCCCGACGCCGAGGTGCCGAGCGGCACCGTGGTTCAGGTGATGCAGTCCGGCTACGTGATCGGCGACCGCACCCTGCGCCCGGCCCTGGTCGGCGTCGCCAAGGGAGGTCCGAAGCCCGTCGCCGCCAACCCGGCCGACGCGGCCTGACACGCGCCTCACGACGGGGCTCGACCGACAGGGCGACGGTGCCGAGGGCGCCGTCGCCTTTTTTACGACCCTCGAACGCCTACTTGATCTGCACGCTGTCGACGACTTCGCGGAAGCGGGCGAGGACGCCCTCGCGGTGGTCGGCCCGCACCACGCCGACGGCCCGGAGATACCCGTCCGGGGCGAAGCGGATGGTCTGCGAGACCACCACGGGGATGCCGGACGGCGTATCCGTGGCCCGCGCCACGATCTCGTGCCAATCGACGCCCTTCTGACGGTAGCTCTGCGACCGCTCGACGATGAAGTCCTTCATGGTCTGGTTGGAGGCCAGGGCCGTGCGGGCGAAGGCCTCGCGCTGCTCGGCCTGGGGCGGGGGCTGCACGGCCTGGGCGAGGACCAGGATCGGCTGTTCCAGGGCGGCCATCTGGTCCTTGGGGCCCTGGGTCATCAGCACGGAATTGCCGGCGAGCACCCGCACGGGCCGAAATCCCGCCGGGTCGCCGATCCGGAACGGCAGGGCTGCGACCTGCTGGTCCAGGGTGAGTTCGGGGCGGATTCGGACGCCCGTGAGCATCGACACCATGCTCTCGTCGGTCTCGGCGTCCGGTGTGGTCTGGGCGATGATGATGCCCGTCACCGTGGGATCGCCGACGAGCAGCATCCACTTCTTGATCGCCGGTCCGGCACTGGGATCGGCCGCAGGCTGCTCACCGGTGAACAGCACCGCATCGACGTCGCCCGCGACCTTGATCGCCTGCCGGTTGGACACGATGAAGCCCTGCTGCTTCAGGTTCGCGTCGGTGAAGCTCTGTTCCAGTTCCGCGAACGCGTTGGGCGGCAACTCGACCACCGAAACCGTGGCACCGCCCTCCACCCGCTCGAAGCCGGAGAACCGCTTCGAGGACACCATGTCCGGCGGTGGCTCGAAGCCGAAACGTGAACTCGCGGGGAAGATCGGATCGGCTGCCAGGCCCGCCTGCGTCAGGCCGAGGAGGAGGGCCAGGATCGTGGCCGGACGGGCGAGGCTACGCAGACGCATCGAGCTGTTTCTCCGCGGGGTGCCCGGTCTCGTCGCGCCGGGCATTCTGTCGTCCGTAAACCGGACCGATCAATCCCGATGGGTCGGCCCCAGTCCTGTCCGTGTCAAGCCGTCGGCGCATCTCCGGGCCGCGTCACGCGGCGCAAGGTGAGATTGCATCGCCCGTCCTGAGGGAGGAAGCCCGGGCCGGGTTCGGCGGAGGCCAGGAGATCCGGCGCGGGTGGCAGGATGCGGTCGATGCCGTGGTGGATGAGACGCGCGGCCCCGCCCATGATCAGGGCGTCGCCCGCGTGCAGGCGGACCGAGCGCGTCGGGTCGCTCCGGTTCGGGCCGCCGTAGCGGAACAGGGCGGAGGCACCGAGCGACAGGGACAGGACCGGCGCGTCGAGGGCCGCCTCGTCGCGGTCCTGATGCAGGCCCATGCGCGCGTCGGCGTCGTAGAGGTTGACGAGGCACGCCTCGGGCGGGGCCGGATAACCCGACAGGTCGTCCCAGGCGCGCAAAGCGAGGTCCGGGATCGCCGGCCACGGTTTGCCCGTTTCGGGATGGTGGGCCTGATAGCGGTAGCCGGACCGGTCCGAGACCCAGCCGAGGGCGCCGCAATTGCTCATGGTCACGGAGAAGGGCCGGCCGGTGCGCGGCATCCGGGGCCGGTAGGGGGGAGCGTCCGCGAGGCGGGCGGCGAGGTCAGCCGCCAGCCGGCTCCGCGCCGGTCCGTCGAGGTAGCCGGGGTAGTGGATCAGTCCCGGCAGGAGTTCGACGGGCCGGAGCTCCGCCGGCAGCCCCATCACTCGTCGTGGTCGATGTCGCGTTCCAGCACCGACTTGCTCTCCACCGTGGTGTCGGCCTTGAGCTGGTAGACCAGCGGAATGCCCGTGGCGATCTCGAGGCTGGCGATGGTCTTGGTGGTCAGGCCGTCGAGCACCATCACGAGGGCGCGCAGGGAGTTGCCGTGGGCCGCCACCAGAACGCGTTCACCGGCCATGACGCGGGGAAGGATGGTCTGGATGTAGTAGGGCAGCACGCGGGCTGCGGTGTCCTTCAGGCTCTCGCCGCCGGGCGGCGGGATGTCGTAGGAGCGGCGCCACTGGTGCACCTGGGCGTCGCCCCAGCGCTCGCGGGCGTCGTCCTTGTTCAGGCCCGACAGGTCGCCGTAATCCCGTTCGTTGAGGGCCTCGGCGCGGATCGTCTCCACGTCGGGCTGGCCCATCTCCTCCAGCATCAGTGCGCAGGTGCGCTGGGCGCGGCGCAGGTTGGAGGTGAAGGCGACATCGAACCGGTGGCCCTGCTGCCCGAGCCAGCGCCCGGCCGTGCGCGCTTCGGAGATGCCGAGCTCCGTCAGCTCCGGATCGCGCCAGCCCGTGAACAGCTTCTTGAGGTTCCATTCGCTCTGGCCGTGGCGAGCGAGGACAAGCAGGCGCTCCATCGCGGATCGATCCCCTGAATCTGATTCTCTTGCAGCGCAGCATCGGGCTGGGCCGGGCGGTGTGTGCGCGCCGCAAGCTGAACGCGCAATGACGACGGGGCCTTATCAGAGCCCGAGGACGTCGGCCATGCCATAGAGGCCCGGCGGCCGGTCGAAGGCCCATTGCGCTGCACGCACTGCGCCGCGGGCGAAGATCGCCCGATCCTCGGCGTGGTGGCTCAGGGTCAGGCGCTCGCCCGCGCCAGCGAAGACGACGCTGTGGTCGCCCACGACCGTGCCGCCGCGCAGGGTCGCGAAGCCGATGTCGCCCGGCCGGCGGGCCCCCGTATGCCCGTCCCGGGTCGAGACACGCGCGTCGGCCAGCGCCACCCCGCGTCCCTCCGCCGCCGCCTCGCCCAGCAACAGGGCGGTGCCGGAGGGCGCGTCGACCTTCATGCGATGATGCATCTCGACGATCTCGATGTCGAATTCCTCGCCCAAGGCCGCGGCGACCTTGCGCACGAGGCCGGCGAGGAGGTTGACGCCGAGGGACATGTTGCCCGACCTCACGATGCGGGCATGGTGGGCCGCCGCCGCGAGCTTGGCGAGATCCGCCTCCTCCATGCCGGTGGTGCCGACCACGTGGACGATTCGGGCCTGCGCGGCGAGTTCGGCGAAAAAGGTGGTGGCGGTGGGCGTCGTGAAGTCGAGAACACCCTCGGCGGCGGCGAAGACCGGCAGGGGATCGTCGGTGACGGCGACGCCGAGGGGCGCCAGACCGGCGAGCACCCCGGCATCCTGGCCGAGCACAGGGGCACCCTCGCGTTCGATGGCCCCCGAGAGGGTGCAGTCCTCGGCTTCCGCCACCGCGCGGATCAGCATCCGCCCCATGCGCCCACCGGCGCCGACCACCACGAGCCGCATCCCCGTGTCCTTCCCGAACGATTGGAGCCCTGCGGTACAGCCTCGGGCCAGACCTGCCAAGGCGCCCAGACCTGCCAAGGCGAAGGCCGCCGGGGCGGACCGGCCTCGGCCTCAGCGGGGCGGAAGCAGAGGTCCCAGCACGTCCGTGACGCCGTTCACGGTGATCTGCGTGCCCACGCAGAGAAGAAGAAAGGCGAAGAGCCGCCCGAGTACCCGAGCGCCGACGGGGCCGATCAGCGTCACCACCCGGTCGGCCGAGCCGTAGACGAACCGTACGATCACCGCGATGGCGAGGGCGGCGAGCGACATGCCGAGATAGAAGCCGATGCGGTCCGGCCCCGCCTCCGGACGATTGGAACCCAATGCGATGGCCACCGCGATGGTGCCGGGGCCGGTGGTGAACGGCAGGGTAAGGGGAAAGAACGCGAGTTCGGCGAGGTTGTCGGGCGTGCTGCCCTTCGCCTCGGCGTGCTTGCGGGCTTCGCGCGCCTCCGGAGCCGTCAGCAGGGTCCAGGCCGAGGCCGCCACCACGAGGCCGCCGGCAATGCGGAGTGCTGCCAGGGAGACTCCGAAGAAGTTGAGGATCGGCGCGCCTGCCCAGAGCGCCGAGAGCATGATCAGCGCCGCGTAGAACCCGATGCGCTTCGAGAGTTCCACCCGGTCGGCATGGGAGTTCTGTGCGGTGACCTGGGCGAAGATCAGCGCCGACCCAATGGGGTTCACGATGGAGAACAGGCTCGACAGGGCCAGCACGAAGCTCTGCAGCGTCGCCTCGGGAGCGAAGATGGACAGCATGGATCAACCGGGGGAGGGGGCCGGCACCAGGGCGCGGGCCGGGGCGAGGCGGGTCGCCCGCCGGACCCGCCGGACGGCGACGGGTCGATACAGCTGCTTGGTCGCGTCCACCACGTGCAGGCCGGCAAAGGGCAGCGACAGGCCGGTGCCGAGGCGCTCCCAGGCCCCGGCCGTGCGCAGCCAGACGCGGCTCTGCACCGGCGGCAGGTACAGGGCCTCCGCCCAACCTTCGGGGGAGAACTGCGTCGTTCGCATCAGCCGCGCGAGCTGCGAGCGGCTGTAGGGTTGGCCGTGGCCGAAGGGCGTCGCGTCGCGCCGGGCCCAGACACCGCGGCGGTTGGGGACCACCAGGATCATCCGCCCCCCCGGCGTCAGCACCCGCCAGACGTCCTGGAGCAACTCGGTGGGACTCTCGACGGATTCGAGGGCGTGAACCAGGATCACCCGGTCGACGGCGGCTTCGGGCAGGGGCATCATCGTCGGGTCGGCCAGTGCCGAGCACGAGCGCCCGCTGCCGGGCCAGTTCACCACGCCTTGGGTCGCCGGCATGAAGGCGAGCGTCCGCTCGGCGATGACGTGGACGGGCCCGAGATAGGGCGTGGCGTAGCCGAGCCCGAGCACCCGCAGGCCCGAGACCGAGCCGAGAAAGCCGTGGATCGCGCGGGCGACGATGCGGTGCGTCACCCCGCCCAAGGGGCTGGCGTAGAAGGCGCGCAGGTCGGTGACGTCGAGGCGCATGAGCGAGGGTCCGGCGCGGCCGGTGTGCTTGATTTGAGGGAACGGCAGCGCGCACCCGCATCAATGGGGTCCTGAGGCGACTCCGGCAACCCCGCCAAGCTCAATCCGCCAAGCTGAATGCGCCGGGCCCGATCCGCGAAGGCCGGCCGGGCATTCCGGCCGGAACCGGACCGCACCCGGCCCGGTTCCCCGCCGACATCGGACCCCTAAGCCGAGGACAATGCCATGCCCGCTCCCCGACCGGACATCCGGACCTTTCTGTGCCGCAGCGACAACATCGGCGTGCTCCTGCATGACCCCGAGACGGGCGCCTGTGCAGCCATCGACGTGCCGGAAGCGGGCCCCGTGCTCGCCGCCCTCGATGAGGCGGGCTGGACCCTGACCGACATCCTCGTCACCCACCGGCACGCGGATCACATCGAGGGGATCGCCGAGGTGAAGCGGCGCACGGGCGCTCGGGTGACGGCTCCGGCCAAGGCAGGCGCAGCCGTGCCGGAGGTGGACGTCGCCGTATCCGAGGGCGATGTGGTGCGGGTCGGAGCGCTATCGGCCGAGGTCTGGGAGACGCCCGGGCATTGCGCCGACCACGTCACGTACTGGTTCGAGGCGGCCGGCCTGGTGTTCGCCGGCGATACCCTGTTCACCCTGGGCTGCGGCCGGGTGATGGAGGCGGAACCCAGCGTCCTGTGGCGCTCGCTCGCTCGCTTCGCCCGCCTGCCCGATGACACGCAGGTCTACAGCGGGCACGATTATGTCCTGTCCAACGCCGGATTCGCGCGGGCCGTCGATCCCGACAACGCGAAGTTGACGGCGCGGATGGAGGAGGCCGAACGTGCCAAAGCCGAAGGCCGCTTCCTGATTCCCACAACCCTGGGAGAGGAGCGGGCGACCAACCCGTTCCTGCGGGCAGGAGAGCCCGCCTTGGCCCATGCGGTCGATCTTGCACCCGGAACCGAGCCCGTACACGTCTTTACTGCATTGAGGGCCTGGAAGAATAAGTTCTGACCCGTTAAAGGGCTTGGCCAGTGTCTCGCACCTGCGAGACATCGGGGCTCGCGAATGTGCACGTCGTGGTGAGCGACGCTGGCGATTTGGTGAGGGGCCCCCGCTCCCTCTCGAACCGTGGTCGGTGTTCCCGAACGATGCAGCCTCCCGGCCCGCCCTTCGTGTTTGGGAAAGGTCTTGCCGCAGGCGACGCTCTCGAGGACGGGCTCCTCGACGACGTGCCCCGGAAGCCATCCTCCGATCGCTCCTCGGCCAGCCGAGCCGGTCGCTCCGTGCCGCGTACGGCACCGATCGCCGTCGATGCGCGCCTCCTGGCTGTCGCCACCGAGCACCTGCGCCGCCTCGGTCCGAAGCGGGTGACGGTGGTGGCCGTGGCGGCGGAGGCCGGGATGACCCATGCCAACGTCTACCGCTACTTCCCCTCGAAGGACGCGCTGCTCGACGCCGTCGCGGGCCGCTGGCTGCGCGACGTCGAGGCGGAACTCGCCCGCATCGCCGACGCGCCCGATCCCGCCGACGACAAGATCGAGCGGCTGCTCTCCGCACTGGCCTCGGCCCAGCGCCTGACCCTGGCCAACGAGCCGAACCTGTTCTCCGTCCATCTCGATGCGGCTGTCGGCGCGCGCCCCATCGCCCGGCGCCATCGGGTTCGTCTGCGCGGGCTCGTGGAGCGGGTGGTGGAGGAAGGCATGGCCACGGGTGCCTTCGTGGCACGGGATCGGGAGCGGGCCATCGCCTACATCTTCGACGCGAGCTACCGCTTCACCCATCCCCTGGCGATCCAACACGATGCGGATCTGCCGGCCGACCTGATCGAGGCGCGTCTCGGCGCCGTGATTCTCGCCATTCAGCGGGTCCTTCGAACGGGTGCGCTCTGAGCCTCCGTGACAGAACGTTTTTCCTGTCACCGAAGGAATCTTCCCGCACGGTGCGGGACTTCGAACTCCTAACGCCTTCGAACATCTGTGTTTTCGCCGATGCTCCCGAACTGCATTGTCGGGAACGTGTGGCCCGAACCGTGCAATGCCGATCCAGCATCGGTTGAAGCTCTGGGCCTTTTCCGCCACACACCGCCGCAGCGCACAGAACCCACACGAAGGCTTGGCGGTGCGATCCTGCCGCCGCAGGTCGGACCCCGTCACACAAGCGGAACACCGCCCACTTATCCCGATCACCGGAGGCTCGTTTTACCCATGGCACGCAGCAAGATCGCGCTCATCGGCGCCGGACAGATCGGTGGCACCCTCGCGCATCTGGCCGGGTTGAAGGAACTCGGCGACGTCGTCCTGTTCGACATCGTCGACGGCGTGCCTCAGGGCAAGGCCCTCGACATCGCCGAATCCGCCCCCGTCGACGGCTTCGATGCGGCCTACTCGGGCGCCAGCGATTATGCCGGCATCGCCGGGGCCGACGTGGTGATCGTCACCGCCGGCGTACCGCGTAAGCCCGGCATGAGCCGCGACGACCTCATCGGCATCAATCTCAAGGTGATGGAAGCCGTCGGCAACGGCATCAAGCAGCACGCGCCCGACGCCTTCGTGATCTGCATCACCAATCCCCTGGATGCCATGGTGTGGGCGCTCCAGAAGTTCTCGGGCCTTCCGACCCACAAGGTCGTGGGCATGGCCGGCGTTCTCGACTCCGCCCGCTTCCGCCACTTCCTCGCCGACGAATTCAAGGTCTCCGTCGAAGACGTCACCGCCTTCGTGCTCGGCGGGCATGGCGACGACATGGTGCCGCTGGTGCGCTACTCCACCGTCGCCGGCGTGCCGCTGACCGACCTGGTCAAGCTCGGCTGGACGACCCAGGAGAAGCTCGACGCCATGGTCGAGCGCACCCGCAAGGGCGGCGGCGAGATCGTCAACCTGCTGAAGACCGGCTCGGCTTTCTACGCGCCCGCCGCGTCCGCCATCGCCATGGCCGAGAGCTACCTGCGCGACAAGCGCCGTGTCCTGCCCTGCGCCGCCTATCTCAACGGCGAGTACGGCATCAACGGCATGTATGTCGGCGTCCCCATCGTCATCGGCGCGAACGGCGTCGAGCGCATCCTCGAAGTTACGTTCAACGACGACGAGAAGGCGATGTTCGATAAGTCGGTCGGGGCCGTGAAGGGCCTCATCGAGGCGTGCAAGGGCATCAATCCGGCGCTCGCCTAACAACGCATAAGATTCGGCGGCGGGTCGTGCGAGCGGCCCGCTCAAGCCGAGCTATAAGGAAACCGGGAGGCCCGGTCCGGCCGGGACGAGGGAGGAGTTTGGCATGAACATCCACGAATACCAGGCCAAAGCGGTTCTCAAGGAGTTCGGCCTGCCCGTCTCGCGCGGCGTGCCGATCTTCAAGGCCGAAGAGGCCGAGGCGGCGGCACGCGAACTCGGCGGCCCGGTCTGGGTGGTGAAATCGCAGATCCACGCGGGCGGCCGCGGCAAAGGCTCGTTCAAGGGCGCGCCCGCCGGCGCCAAGGGTGGCGTGCGCGTCACCAAGTCCCTCGACGAGGTGAAGCAGTTCGCGGGCGAGATGCTCGGCCAGACCCTGGTCACGATCCAGACCGGAGAGGCCGGCAAGCAGGTCAACCGCCTCTACATCGAGGAGGGCGCCCAGATCGAGGCGGAATTCTACCTCTCGATGCTGGTGGACCGCGAGACCGGCAAGGTCGCGTTCGTCGTCTCCACCGAGGGCGGCATGGACATCGAGACGGTGGCGCACGACACCCCGGAGAAGATCGTCACCTTCTCGGTCGATCCGGCCACCGGCGTGATGCCCCACCACGGCCGCCTCGTCGCCAAGACGCTCGGCCTGTCCGGGACCCAGGCCAAGGAAGCGGGCGACCTCACCACCAAGCTCTACGAGGCGTTCACCGCCAAGGACATGAGCATGCTGGAGATCAACCCCCTGGTGCTCACCGGCGACGGCCATCTCAAGTGCCTCGACGCCAAGATCTCCTTCGATTCGAACGCCCTCTACCGCCACCCCGACATCGTTGCGCTGCGCGATGAGACCGAGGAGGACGCCAAGGAGATCGAAGCCTCCAAGTACGATCTCGCCTACATCGCCCTCGACGGCACCATCGGCTGCATGGTCAACGGCGCCGGCCTCGCCATGGCGACCCTCGACATCATCAAGCTCTACGGCGAGGAGCCGGCGAACTTCCTCGATGTCGGCGGCGGCGCGAGTGAAGAAAAGGTCACGGCGGCGTTCAAGATCATCACCGCCGATCCGCAGGTGAAGGGCATCCTCGTCAACATCTTCGGCGGGATCATGAAGTGCGACGTGATCGCCAACGGCGTGATCGCGGCGGTGAAGGCGGTCGGCCTCGAAGTGCCCCTGGTGGTGCGCCTGGAAGGGACCAACGTCGAGAAGGGCAAGGAGATCATCCGGAATTCCGGCCTCAACGTGATCCCGGCGGACGATCTCGACGACGCTGCACAAAAAATCGTCGCCGCCGTGAAGAAGGGCTGAGAGTACCCATGTCCATCCTGATCGACGCGAACACCAAGGTCATCTGCCAGGGCTTCACCGGCAAGAACGGGACCTTCCATTCCGAGCAGGCCATCGCCTACGGCACCAAGATGGTCGGCGGCACCAGCCCCGGTAAGGGCGGCTCGAAGCACCTCAACCTGCCGGTCTTCGACACGGTGGCGGAGGCGCGCGAGGCCACCGGCGCCGACGCTTCGGTCGTCTACGTGCCGCCGCCTGGCGCGGCCGACGCGATCTGCGAGGCGATCCAGGCCGAGATCCCGCTCATCGTCTGCATCACGGAAGGAATTCCCGTGCTCGACATGGTGCGCGTCAAGCGCGCCCTGGAAGGCTCGAAGTCCCGCCTCGTCGGCCCGAATTGCCCCGGTATCGTCACCGCCGGCGAATGCAAGATCGGCATCATGCCGGCCAACATCTTCAAGCCGGGTTCGGTGGGGATCGTCTCCCGCTCGGGCACGCTGACTTACGAGGCGGTGTTCCAGACCACCAACGCGGGGCTGGGCCAGACCACGGCCGTGGGCATCGGCGGCGACCCGGTGAAGGGCACGGAGTTCATCTCCATGCTCGAACTGTTCCTCGCCGACGACAGGACCGAGTCCATCGTGATGATCGGCGAGATCGGCGGCTCGGCGGAGGAGGAAGCGGCGCAATTCATCGCCGACGAGGCCAAGCGCGGCCGTAGGAAGCCCATGGTCGGCTTCATCGCCGGCCGCACGGCGCCCCCGGGCCGCCGCATGGGCCATGCGGGCGCGATCATCTCGGGTGGCAAGGGCGGCGCCGAGGACAAGATCGCCGCCATGGAGGCGGCCGGCATCCGGGTTTCGCCCTCGCCGGCCCGCCTTGGCAGCACCCTCGTCGAAGTCCTCAAGGGCTGACGCTTGCGGTGCGCGGGCCTGTGTTGCGCCGCATTCAGGCTCGGGCACCCATATGAGATCCGACGGGCGCGGCTCACCCTGCGTCCGACTTTCCAAATCCGATCCCCGGCGCCCGGCGCCGGATCGGGCGGCGGTCGCCCCGGATGGGGTGGCCTTGAGCCAAGCGGTAGGATGACCTGAACGATGGCACGCCAGGACGCGCTCGAAACCTCGTTCCTCTACGGCGGTAACGCCGCCTACATCGAGGAACTGCAGGCCGCTCATGCCCGCGATCCGAATTCGGTGGATCCCGCGTGGCAGGACTTCTTCCGCTCCCTCAACGAGGACAAGGGCGCCGCCGAGAAGAATGCCGCCGGCGCCTCGTGGCAAAAGCCGAACTGGCCGGTTCACGCCAACGGCGAGATCGTCTCGGCCCTCGACGGCAACTGGTCCACCGTCGAGAAGGCGATGGGCGATAAGATTCGCGCCAAGAGCGACACCGCCAAGGAGCCCGTCAAGGGCGTCGTCGTCGCCTCCGCTCCCGGCATCTCGGTCGAGCAGGCGACCAAGGATTCGGTCCGCGCGATCATGCTGATCCGCGCCTACCGCATGCGCGGCCACCTGCATGCGAAGCTCGACCCCCTCGGTCTCGCCCCGCGCGGCGACCACGAGGAACTGCACCCGCAGCATTACGGCTTCGAGGAGAAGGACTGGGACCGTCCGATCTTCCTCGACAACGTGCTCGGCCTCGAATTCTCGACGGTTCGCGAGATCGTCGAGATCCTCGAGCGCACCTACTGCCAGACGCTTGGCGTCGAGTTCATGCACATCTCCAATCCGGAGGAGAAGGCCTGGATTCAGGAGCGCATCGAGGGCAAGGGCAAGGAGATCACCTTCACCCCCGAGGGCAAGCGCGCGATCCTCAACAAGCTCATCGAGGCCGAAGGCTTCGAGAAGTTCCTCGACTTGAAGTACACCGGTACCAAGCGCTTCGGCCTCGACGGCTCCGAGGCCATGATCCCTGCGCTGGAGCAGATCATCAAGCGCGGCGGGGCGCTCGGCGCCCACGAGATCGTGCTGGGCATGGCCCATCGCGGCCGCCTCAACGTGCTCTCCAACGTGATGGCCAAGCCCTTCCGGGCGATCTTCAACGAGTTCAAGGGCGGCTCCGCCAATCCGGCCGAGGTCGAGGGCTCAGGCGATGTGAAGTACCATCTCGGTGCATCCTCGGACCGCGCCTTCGACGGCAACAACGTCCACCTGTCGCTCACCGCCAACCCGTCCCACC
The DNA here is from genome assembly GCF_001422845.1 of Methylobacterium sp. Leaf100. NCBI lineage: Bacteria > Pseudomonadati > Pseudomonadota > Alphaproteobacteria > Hyphomicrobiales > Methylobacteriaceae > Methylobacterium > Methylobacterium sp. Leaf100. The sequence goes on from NZ_LMMW01000005.1 coordinate 48,540, forward strand.
TCGAGATCGTCGATCCGGTGGTGCTCGGGAAGGTCCGCGCCAAGCAGGACCAGCGCGCCAACCCGCATGTCCACCGCACCAGCGTCGTTCCGCTGCTCATCCACGGCGACGCCGCCTTCGCCGGACAGGGTGTGGTCGCCGAGTGCCTGGGCCTGTCGGGCCTGAAGGGGCACCGTACGGGTGGGTCGATCCACTTCATCATCAACAACCAGATCGGCTTCACCACCGATCCGCGCTTCTCGCGGTCTTCGCCCTATCCGTCGGATGTCGCGAAGATGGTCGAGGCCCCGATCTTCCACTGCAACGGCGACGACCCCGAAGCCGTGACGTTCGCGGCCAAGATCGCCATCGAGTACCGGCAGAAATTCGGCAAGCCCGTCGTCATCGACATGCTGTGCTATCGGCGCTTCGGCCACAACGAGGGCGACGAGCCGGCCTTCACCCAGCCGAAGATGTACCAGCGCATCCGCAAGCACCCGACGGCGCTGGAGACCTACGGCAAGAAGCTCGTCGCAGAGGGCGTCCTCTCCCAGGAGCAGCTCGACGGTCGCAAGGCGGAGTTCCGCGCGATCCTCGACGGTGAGCTCGAAGTCGCCAGCAACTACAAGGCCAACAAGGCCGATTGGCTCGATGGACGCTGGTCCGGCTTCAAGGCCGTGCGTGAGGATGTCGACGATCCGCGCCGGGGCAAGACCGGTGTGCCGACGGAGATCCTGCGCGAGATCGCCCAGCGCATCACCACGCCGCCACCCGGCTTCCACCTCCACCGCACCATCCAGCGTTTCTTCGACAACCGCGCCAAGGCGGTGGAGACCGGTCAAGGCATCGATTGGGCGACCGCGGAGGCACTCGCCTTCGGATCGCTGCTTTTGGAGGGCCACCGGGTCCGCCTCTCGGGCCAGGATGTCGAGCGCGGCACCTTCTCTCAGCGCCACGCCGTGGTGATCGATCAGGAGAACGAGCAGCGCTACACGTCGCTCAACTCCATCCGCGAGGGGCAGGCCAGCCTCGAAGTGATCAACTCGATGCTGTCCGAAGAGGCGGTGCTCGGCTTCGAGTACGGCTACTCGGCGGCCGAGCCCAATGCCCTGGTGCTGTGGGAAGCGCAGTTCGGCGACTTCGCCAACGGTGCGCAGGTGGTCATCGACCAGTTCATTTCGAGCGGCGAGCGCAAGTGGCTGCGCATGTCCGGCCTGACCCTGCTGCTGCCGCACGGCTACGAGGGCCAGGGGCCGGAGCATTCCTCGGCGCGTCTGGAACGCTTCCTGCAGATGTGCGCCGAGGACAACATGCAGGTGGCCAACTGCACCACGCCGTCGAACTACTTCCACATCCTGCGGCGCCAGCTCAACCGCGAGTTCCGCAAGCCGCTGATCCTGATGACGCCGAAATCGCTCCTGCGTCACAAGCGGGCCGTGTCCGGCATCGACATGATGGCGGAGGGATCGAGCTTCCACCGCGTGCTGTGGGACGATGCCGAGCGCGAGGACGACGCCACCAAGCTCGTCAAGGACGACAAGATCCGTCGTGTCGTTCTGTGCTCGGGCAAGGTCTATTACGACCTCTACGACGAGCGCGAGAAGCGCGGCTTGAACGACGTCTACATCCTGCGGGTCGAGCAACTCTATCCGTTCCCCCTCAAGGCGTTGGCCGGCGAGATGTCCCGGTTCCGCAATGCCGAGGTGGTGTGGTGCCAGGAGGAGCCCAAGAACATGGGCCCCTGGGCCTTCGTCGAGCCCTACCTCGAATGGGTGCTCGGCCAGGCCCAGTCCTCGGTGAAGCGCGCGCGCTACGTCGGTCGGCCTGCTTCGGCCTCCACGGCGGTGGGCCTGCTTTCGAAGCATCAGGCGCAGCTCCAAGCCTTCCTCAACGAGGCGCTGGCGGTCTGACGCCGGTCCCTCGCAGCCCTTCCTGATCTGAGGGCGCCCGCCAACGGCGCCGTGACACCACCCGGACGGACAAACACCATGGCAACCGACATCCTCGTCCCGACGCTCGGCGAATCCGTCAGCGAGGCCACCATCGGCCGCTGGTTCAAGAAGCCGGGCGATACGGTTGCCGCCGACGAGCCCCTGGTGGAACTCGAGACCGACAAGGTCACCCTCGAAGTCAACGCACCGGCGGCCGGTGAACTCGGCGAGATCCTGGTCAAGGACGGCGAGACCGTGGAGCCGGGCGCCCTGCTGGGCTCCATCGTCGAGGCCACCGGCGGTGCCAAGGCAGCGGCTCCGAAGAAGACCGAGCAGAAGGCCGAGACCCGCTCCGAGGCGCCCGCCGAGGACAAGGGCGAGCAGAAGCCTGCCGAGGCCCCGGCCGAGAGTTCGTCGGCCGGTTACGGCAATCACGGTGACGGTGCCCCGGCCCAGGCTCGTGAATCCGGCGACAACGGCCCGGCGGTCTCCAAGATGGCCCGGGAATCCGGCATCGATCCCGCGACCCTGAACGGCTCGGGCAAGGATGGCCGCGTCACCAAGGGTGATATGCTGGAGGCCAAGGCGAAGGGGCCGTCAGCACCGGCGGCGGCCCCCGCCCGGGAGGCCAAGCCCGCCGCCCCGCGCGTCCCGTCGAAGCCCGACGATGCGGCCCGCGAAGAGCGCGTGCGCATGACCAAGCTGCGCCAGACCATCGCCCGCCGTCTCAAGGACGCGCAGGACACGGCCGCGATGCTGACGACGTTCAACGACGTCGACATGTCCGCCGTGATGGCCATGCGCAGCCAGTACAAGGACATCTTCGAGAAGAAGCACGGCACCAAGCTCGGCTTCATGGGCTTCTTCACCAAGGCGGTGATCGGCGCGCTCAAAGACGTACCGGCGGTCAATGCCGAGATCGACGGGCAGGATCTCGTCTACAAGAACTATTACCACATCGGCATCGCGGTCGGCACCGATAAGGGCCTCGTCGTGCCGGTGGTGCGCAACGCCGACGACCTCTCCATCGCGGGTATCGAGAAGACCATTTCCGGCTTCGGCAAGAAGGCCCGCGACGGCAAGCTCTCCATCGAAGAGATGCAGGGCGGCACCTTCACCATCACCAACGGGGGCATCTACGGCTCCCTGATGTCGACCCCGATCCTCAACGCGCCACAATCGGGCATCCTCGGCATGCATCGCATTGAAGAGCGACCGGTGGTCCGGAACGGGAAGATCGAAGCCCGGCCGATGATGTACCTCGCCCTGTCCTACGATCACCGCATCGTCGACGGGAAGGAAGCCGTGACCTTCCTCGTGCGCGTCAAGGAGGCGCTTGAGGATCCGGCACGCCTCGTGCTCGACCTCTAAGGCCCGGCAGCTAACCGTCCGCCGGCCGCGATCCACGCGGCCGGACGCTTCCGCGCGCTTCGTATCCGATGGTGGGGCATGACCCGCCGCCCACTTCAGCGAGTCAGAATCCCATGTCCTACGATCTCGTCGTCATCGGCACCGGTCCCGGCGGCTATGTCTGCGCCATTCGGGCGGCTCAGCTCGGCCTCAAGACTGCCGTGGTGGAGAAGCGGGCAACCCATGGCGGCACCTGCCTCAACGTCGGCTGCATCCCGTCGAAGGCCCTGCTCCATGCTTCGGAGGCCTTCGAGGAGGCGGGCAAGCACTTCGCCGACATGGGCGTGATCGTCAGCCCGCCGCAACTCGACCTCGCCAAGATGATGACGTTCAAGCAGGACGGCGTCGACGGCAACACCAAGGGCGTTGAGTTCCTGCTGAAGAAGAACGGCATCGACGCGTATCGGGGCACCGCGCGCCTGGCGGGTGCGGGCCGCGTCGAGGTGTTGTCCGAGGATGGCGGCAACCAGCTTCTCGAGACGAAGAACGTCGTCATCGCGACGGGTTCGGACGTCACCAGGCTCCCCGGGGTCACCATCGACGAAACCATCGTCGTCTCCTCCACCGGCGCGCTTGCCCTGGAGAAGGTGCCGGGCAAGCTTCTCATCATCGGGGCCGGCGTCATCGGCCTCGAGCTCGGCTCGGTCTGGCGCCGCCTCGGCTCCGAGGTCACGGTGGTCGAGTATCTGGACCGTATCCTGCCGGGCATGGATGGCGAGGTCGGCAAGCAGTTCCAGCGCATCCTCGGCAAGCAGGGCGTACAGTTCAAACTCTCGTCCAAGGTCACGGGCGTCGAAGTGGCGGATGGCGCCGCCACCGTCACGGTGGAGCCCGCCGCCGGCGGCGAGGCCGAAACGCTTCAGGCCGACGTGGTGCTCGTGGCTATCGGCCGCGTACCCTACACCGAAGGCCTCGGCCTGGAGACGGTGGGGGTCGGCCTCGACAACAAGGGCCGCATCCAGACGGACAGCCACTACGCCACCAACGTCACGGGCATCTATGCCATCGGCGACGTGATCAGCGGGCCGATGCTGGCCCACAAGGCGGAGGACGAAGGGGTCGCCGTGGCCGAGCTCCTGGCCGGCCAGTCGGGCCACGTGAATTACGGCGTGATCCCGAACGTGGTCTACACCTATCCGGAGGTCGCTTCGGTCGGAAAGACCGAGGAAGAGTTGAAGAAGGACGGCATCGCCTACAACACCGGGAAATTCCCCTTCACCGCCAACGGCCGCGCCAAGGTGAACCATACCACGGACGGCTTCGTGAAGATCCTGGCCGACGCCACCACCGACCGGGTGCTCGGCGTGCATATCGTCGGTGCGGATGCGGGCAATCTCATCGCAGAAGTCGCTGTGGCGATGGAATTCGGCGCCTCCGCCGAGGATGTCGCTCGCACCTGTCACGCCCATCCGACCCTGACGGAAGCCGTCAAGGAGGCCGCCTTGGCAGTCGCCAAGCGCGCGATCCACATCTGAAAGCGACGCGGCGGTCTCGCTGCCCGCGAGCCCGCCTCGCTCAGGTTTCCGTCGGGACCAACGGCGGAAGGCGCGACAGATGCAGCGCGATGACGAGCGCCAGCCCGTAGAGGGCTGCGAAAAACGCGACCACGCCGACCCAGCCCGAATGCGCGAAGAACCAGCCCCCTGCCGTGCCGAGCACCGACGAGCCGAGGTAGTAGAGGCATAGGTAGATCGAAGAGGCCTGGGCGCGGTCCCGGAGGGCCCGGCGGCCGATCCAGCTGCTGGCGACGGAATGGGCGCCGAAGAAGCTCACCGTGACGACGACGATGCCGAGGATGATGAGCCAGAGGCGGTCCGAAAGGGTCAGGGCGATGCCGGCCAGGCCCAGCAGGATGGCGAGCCAGAGGACCTTGCGTCGGCCGAGTCGGCTTGCGATCTCACCGGTCGCTGCCGAGGAGAAGGTTCCGAACAGGTAGACGACGAAGATCGCCCCGATGGCGGTCTGGCTCAGGTCGAACGGCGGGTCGAGCAGCCGAAAGCCGATGTAATTGTAGACGCTCACGAATCCGCCCATGAGCAGGAACGCCTCGGCGAACAGCCATGGCAGGCCGGGATCGCGGAAATGCTGGCCGAAGGTGCCGGGCACTTCGCGCCACCGCATCCGGTTGGCTCGAAAACGCTGCGAGTCCGGCAGGCTCATGAGAAACGCGATCGCCGCGACCAGAGCCAAAACGCCGATGGTGCCGAGCCCCCAGCGCCACGACGCATGATCGGCGATGATGCCGGCGACCAGCCGGCCGATCATTCCCCCGAGGGCATTGCCTCCGATGAGAAGGCCCATGGATAGGCCGATGGCGCGTCCGTGCATCTCTTCGCTCAAATAAGCCATGGCCACGGCCGGCAGACCGCTCGCGGCCAACCCCGTCAGGGCACGGAGAGCGAGGAAGCCGTGCCAACTCGGCACCATGACCGCGACGATGGTGAGGATCGCCGACGCAAACAGGGACGCGACCATGACGGGCTTGCGTCCCCACACCTCGGAGAGGGGACTCACCACGAGCAGCGCGAGGGCGAGGGTGGCGCAGGGAAGCGACAGGGCCAGGCTGCTCTCGGCCGGCGATACGTGAAATTGATCGGCAAAGACCGGCAGCAGCGGTTGCACGCCGTAGAGCACCGCGAAGGTGGAGAACCCCGCTGCCGCGAGCGCCAGGGTGGTGCGCCGGAAAGCCGGCGTACCGGCCTCGATCAAGCGAGGCGTTGCCTCGTCCATGTCGGCTCCTATGGGAGGCGATGGTCTGCGGTGCTGCGGCGCGACGAACGGAGCCGACGCTATCCGAAGACGACCGCGCCGGACGATGCCCGGCATGTGGGGGAGGAACAGTACACGCGTACTTCCGTGAAGGCGAAGCTCGGGGAGACGGGCCGTGCCAGGGATGACACGGCCCGTCGGATCGTCACCGCGGCGGCGTGCCGCCGCCGGCCTGCTGCTGGATCAGCGGGGTGATCCGCCGCACGGTGACCCGGCGGTTCTCGCGGGACGGCCCCTGTGTGTTCACCTTGAGCGCCTGTTCGCCGTAGCCCTGGGTCGTGAGGTTTTCGGGCGGAACCTGGAAGTTCTGAGTCAGGACCGTCGCCACCGACTGCGCCCGCCGATCCGACAAGGACAGGTTGTCGACATCGGAGCCCACCGCGTCGGTGTAGCCCTCCACGAGGAAAACTTCCTGCGGATTGGCCCGGATGGCCTGGTTCATCGCCGCCGCGATGGTCGCGAGGCGCGACGCCTGATCCGGCGTCACGGTGAACGAGCCGGTCTCGAAGGTGATGGTGTCGATGTCCACGCTGCGCATACGGGCCCGCAACTGCGGACTGTAGCGTACCTGATCGAGGGTATAGCGCCGGTCCAGGGGCACGACCGGCGGGGCCGAGAGGGCTTCATAGACACTGCGCTCGTCGGCTCCCTCGTAATCCACGACGTAGCGCTCGCGCGGAATGCGGATATCGGGCGGAGGCAGATCGACGACATCCTCGTAGATCGGGCGTCGCGGACCGCTGAAGCTGTTGTCGATGATCACGACCTCTCGACCATCGCGGAACCGGCGTGAGCGCCGCACGAGACGGCCGTCGTCGTCGACGATGGTGACGATCTGTGCGCCGTCCGGTCGATCGAGATAGGTCACGGTGTCGCCGCCACGGCGCTCGCTGCGGTAGCCGCCGCGGCCCAGATCGCGGAACCGCTCGTTCTCATCGTGGCGGATGAAGGTGCGGTCGCGATCGCGCACGATGATGCGGCCGGGCTCGCGGATGTAGGTCCGGCCATCCTCCTGAAATTCACGCCGGTCCCGCCGGACACGGTCGAAGTCGCGGGTCTCATCGTCGTCGCGGAAGCCACCTGGAATGTAGCCGGGGCGACCCGGCGCGTTGAAGCCCTGGCGCGGACCGCCGCGCTCGAACGCGTCGCGTCGCTCGCGATCCTGGCGATCATCATCGACACCGCTCCGGCGGTCGCCTCCGCGCAAACCGTCGTCGCGCAGCCCCGGCTGGTCGCCACGGTCACGGGGATTGCTCTGGTCCCGGGTCGCATCTGGATCGCGCGGGCCACGGGGGGCAATCCGATCCGGCGCCGTATCCTGCCCGCGTTCGTTCGAACGCCCGGTACCGGTCGGCTCGTCTCGACCCTCGGCACCCGGCGCACCGGGAGGCGTGAAGGGACGTCCGGGAACGCCCGGCCTGGCATTGGGCGCGACTTGAGGCGCCGTCTGGGGAGCGCCCTGTGGTGCGACCTGCGGAGAAGGTGAAACCGGCTGAGGCGCCCCCGGTGCAGCCGCGGGTGGTGTGGCCGGCTGCCCAGGCCGTGCGGGCTGCGTCGGAGCGGTCGGCTGGGCCGGATTCAGCGACGGCTGCCGCTCGGCCGGACCGGTGTCCTGTCCACGTCGTCCGGGCGCGTCTGGACGGACTGGCTCGGCACCGGGTGTCCGGCGTTCTGGCTCCGCGCCCCGGACCGGGGCCTGCTCCGACGGCCGTGTCGGGTCAGGGGTACGATCGCGTTGTGCCGGCGAAGTGGGTCGCTCGGTCGGTCCGCGTTGATCCGGACGACGGTCCTGTCGCTCAGGGCTTTCCTGTCGATCGGGGCGCTCCTGCCGGTCGGGCCGCTCCTGACGTTCCGGACGGGCCGGCCGCTCCTGCGGGTCGGGCCGCTCTTGTCTTTCGGGTCTCTCCTGCCGGTCAGGCCTGTCCTGGCGGTCGGGCCGCTCCTGTCGAGGTGCCGGGCGCTCGGCCGGGGTCCGGTCCTCACGCGGGGCAGAGCGCTCAGGCCTCTCCTGACGCGGCTCGGGCCGCTCCTGGCGCGGCGCCGGTCTCTCCTGACGGTCTGGCCGCTCCGGCCTGTCTTGGCGCTCTCCACGGGGTTCGGACCGTTCCCGGCTCGGGGATGGGCCGCCACGCTGTCCCTCGCTGTCGGGTCCGCCTTGCGCGACCTGCATCTTTCCCATCCCCGCCGGATCCGCCCAGGAAGGGCCGGACAGCGCCAGAGTCGGCAGGATCGTACCGGTGAGAAGGAGCAGGCGGATGATCCGCATCGAAGGCACTCACGGCTGTGGATGAGGCCTTCGGAACAGAGTGGGGCCAGGATGGTTCCCGCTCGGAACGATACCGCGAACCCGCCAGGGCCACCGGCAGCCTGCGTCAGGGCGTCGTCACGCGGCCCTGCCCCTGCCCCGGGAACAGGTTCGGTGCGATGATCCGGACGGCTTGGCGCTCCTCGCCGGCGACTGGGGCCGCGGGTTCCGTGGGAGCACCGGTCTCGTTGGTCACAAGGCCCGTGCGGGTGGCTGCGTCGGCCGCCAAGCCCGCTGCCGTCTTGTCGGCCCGCCCGACCAGGGTCAGACGAACCTTTGGCCGCGACAGGGCCTCGGCCTGCATGGGTGTGACGAAGATGTCGCCCTTGTGCCGCACCAGCATGCTCTCGGCCTTCACGAGCGATTGCGCCCAGCTCTGGCCCTCGCGCTTGCACGAGCAGTTCGGGGTGAAGGTCGTGCGGAACTTGAAGGCGTTGGCGAGCGAGACGTAGGCCTTCGCGCCCCGCAGCGTCGCGGCGTGTTTCAGGGCGTCGTCGCCGTGCGGCATCGAGTAGGCCACGGCCTCGGCGCCGGGGCATAGGGCCTGGCACAGGTCGTCGGCGCCTTCGCGCCCGTCGGGCAGGTTGGCCATGGGGAAATAGGCGCCGTCGCAGGTGCGGACGCAGACAACCTGGGCTCCGCCCCGGGCGCGTTGCTCGCGCGGCGTTCCATCCAATGCGTTGAGCGCCACGCGGCTCGCCGTATCCGTGCAGGCGGAGGCCACGGCCGCCGTGAGCTGCCGGCGGCGCGCGGCCGTGACTTCCCCGTTCTCGGCGCCGTAACCCGCATTGAGCGCGCGGATGCGCTGCTCCACGGCTCCGCATTGCGGCGGTCGCGAATCGAAGAACAGGAACCGGCCGCCCTCGCAATTCAAGGTGCGATAATAGGCATTCAGCCGCCCGATCTCGTTCTGGAGCGCGCGCGCCGTGTTCGCTCCGTCGCTCAGGTTGGCGAGCTCCGAACGGTAGCGCAGGCAGGCGTCGGAGGCTTGCACCTGCGCCGTCCCCACCGTCCCGAGGGCGACGAGGGTCATGGCGAGCGCCCGGACGAGCGTGCGGATCTGCGGAAGGATCAGCGGCATGGCCTGACAGGATCGGGAGTGGAACCTTGCCGCCGACGGGAATCGGAGCGGCGGCGAAGCGGAAGTTTTGTACTCGCCCTCGCGCGGGGGCGACAGCCTTCCCACATGCGCCCCAGCCGAGTTGGGGGGGAATGCAGGATGATGTGGCTTCGGGGTCTCACAGGGGGAATGGCCGCTGCTGCCGTCGTGGCAGGAGCGCTCGCCGGCGCGGTGTCCGCCAAGGCGGAGGATGCCGATCGGATCTTCGACAAATCGACGGTCTGGCGGCCCCTTACACCGAACGACAAGCTCGTGGTCTACGGCATCGACGATCCGGCCGTGGCCGGTGTGGCGTGCTGGTACACCCAGCCCGAGAAAGGCGGCATCAAGGGCACCCTGGGGCTGGCCGAGGACGTCTCGGACATCTCGCTCGCCTGCCGTCAGGTCGGTCCCGTGCAGTTCAAGGACAAGCTCGGTCAGGGCGAGGTGGTGTTCAGCGAACGCCGCTCGCTGATCTTCAAGTCGATGCAGATCGTGCGCGGATGCGACGCCAAGCGCAACACGCTGATCTACATGGTCTATTCGGATAAGGTGATCCAGGGCTCGCCCAAGAACTCAACCTCGGCCGTGCCGCTCATGCCGTGGGGCACGGAGCCGCCGCCGCGATGCGCCGATGCCATGAAGAAATAAGCTTCCAAACACGTTCGGTCCGGCCACGGATCCTGAAATCCGATGGCCGGCGCTGATCCGGTCCGGTCGCTCAATCCTGGCAGGTGATGCGGATCGGACGCTCGGCCTGCTTGATCACGGGAGGGGTGGGAATCGCCCCGGTGTACTCGTCCTGCGCCGCGACGCCGAAGGAACCGGCGGAGGCGAATCCCTGTGCTTCGCACCAGGCATTCGCGACCACCTGTCCGCAGCTGCTCTCGCCATTGCTCAGGCAATCGCCGACGCCGTAGCCCTCGCCGGCCGGGATCAGGAACGTCTTCTCCACCTGCGACACCGCTTTGGTGGGAGTCTCGCCGTCTCCGCCCGCGAGCGCGGTGGAGGAAATCATCAAGGCGAGAGCGAGGAGGGTGCCGATTTCGGCGGCCGGGCGGCGCATGGGCAGAACCTCGATGGAGGGATTCGGGTTGGGGGAAATCTCAAGGGTCCAGGTAAACAAACCCTTTCCGCCCTGGATCGCTTTCGATAGGCGGCGGAGCGGCGCTGTTCTCGAATTGCTCATGGGTTCGGGGTAGCCCAGGACGGCCGACGGCACCGTCGCCTTCGTGCAACAGGCGCCGGCTGCAGCGCGGCACCCCCGCCGTTGGACGTGTCGGTCGCCACGGGGTACCGACGCCGGGAAGCGGCGAAGAACCAAGGCGCTAGGGGCGGTCGAGCTGTGCGATCCGCTCGAGGGACGAGGGACGGTTTCATGGCCCCGATGTTGCGGCTCTACAACACGCTGACCCGGCAGAAGGCTGCGTTCGCGCCGATCGATCCGAGCCATGTCCGGATGTATGCCTGCGGTCCGACGGTCTACGACGCGGCCCATATCGGCAACGCCCGCCCGATCATCGTCTTCGACCTGTTGTTCCGGCTCCTGCGCCACCTCTACGGCGCGGCGCACGTCACCTACGCGCGCAACGTCACCGACGTGGACGACAAGATCAACGCCCGCGCGGCCGAGCGCGGCATCACCATCCGTGACCTCACGGATGGGACGCTCGCGGCCTTTCACGACGACATCCGTGCCCTCGGCGTGCTGATGCCCGAGGACGTGAACGTGGCGGGCGAGCGTCCGCGTTTCGTCGAGCCGCGCGCCACCGATCACATCGCCGAGATGATCGCCATCATCGAAGGGCTGGTGGCGGCCGGTCACGCCTACGTTGCGGATGGCCACGTGCTGTTCGACGTGCCCTCGATGCCCGATTACGGCGGCCTGTCGAAGCGGCCCCTCGACGAGATGGAGGCCGGCGCCCGCGTCGAGGTCGCCCCCTACAAGCGCTCGCCCCTCGACTTCGTCCTGTGGAAGCCTTCGAAACCCGGCGAGCCGTCCTGGCCCTCGCCGTGCGGCCTGCCCGCGCCCGGCCGTCCCGGCTGGCACATCGAGTGCTCCGCCATGTCGTGGAAGCACCTGGGAAAAACCTTCGACATCCATGCCGGCGGCATCGACCTCATCTTCCCGCATCACGAGAACGAGGTCGCCCAGTCGCGCTGCTGCTTCTCCACCGACGTGATGGCCAACGTCTGGCTCCACAACGGTTTCCTGCAGGTGGAGGGGGAGAAGATGTCGAAGTCCCTCGGCAACTTCATCACCATCCGCGACGTGCTGAAGGACTGGCCCGGCGAGGTGGCCCGGCTCGCCATGCTCAAGACGCACTATCGCCAGCCCATCGATTGGACGGTGCGGGGGTTGGAGGAAGCGGCCCGGACCCTGGAGCGCTGGTACGGGATCGTCGGCGATAGTGCAGCCTCTCCGGTGATTCCGGACGGGCTGCTCGAACCCCTGACCGACGATCTCAACACCGCTTCGGCACTCGCGGAACTCCACCGCCTCGACGATCCCGCCGGCCTCAAGGCGGGCGCCAACCTGATGGGTCTGCTCACGCAGACCAAGTCGGCCCGCGACCAGGGCAGCATCCGGGCCGCCGGGCTGGACGTACTCGAGGTCGAGGCCCTGATCGAAGTGCGCCGCGCGGCCCGCGCCGCCAAGGACTGGGCCGCCTCCGATCGTGTCCGCGACGCGCTTCTGGCCATGGGCGTCACCGTGAAGGACGGCAAGGACGGCACCGTCTGGAGCGTGACCCCATGATCGCCCCCGCCGATCGCCAGCCGATCGTGGTCGCCGATGCCGGCCCGCTGATCCGGCTCGCGGCGGCCGGCATCCTCGATACGCTCCGAGGACTCAATCGGCGGATCATCCTGGTGGACCGGGTCGAGAAGGAGGTCGCGGGCGACCTGTCGAAGACCTTTGCATTCCCAGCCGATGTCGACCGACGCGGATTGAGGGCGATTCAGAGCCGTTCGGTGACGAACGCCTCGGCCTGTGGGGCAGGCGGCGAAGCGGCCGCCGCGTCGCGCAGGATCCCGACCACGTCGCCGGCTTCGCTGGCGACGAGATAGCTGAGGTCGAGCCCCTCCCGGATGAATCCCTGGGCTCGCATGTGGTCGAGGAGCGTCAGGAGCGGCGTCCAGAACTCGGCCACGGAGAGCAGCAGGATCGGCTTGTTGTGCTGGCCGAGCTGCGCCCAGGTGAGCTGCTCCACCAACTCCTCCAGGGTGCCGATGCCGCCCGGCAGGGCCACGAACGCGTCGGAACGCTCGAACATCAGACGCTTGCGGGTGTGCATGTCCTCGACGACGATGGTCTCCTGGATCTCGTCGAGCATGCGCTCCCGGGATTTCAGGAAGCTCGGGATGATGCCGGTGACATGGCCCCCGTTCTCGAGTACGGCGCGCGCCACCGTACCCATGAGGCCGACATTGCCGCCGCCGTAGACGAGGCCGAGGCCGGCCTGCGCCAGGGCCTTGCCGAGGGCCTCGGCCGCCGCGGTAAAGGCCGGGTCGCCGCCGAACCCGGAGCCGCAATAGACGCAGACCGTCCTCACCGGTGCCATGTGCCGCTTCCCCTCCGGGTCCGGCCGCGCGGGCGCATGCCGTCCACGGGCCAAAGTGCTGATTTTACGGGAGATCCGGCCTTGAAAAGGCCGTCGGGATTTGGTGTTCCGGTCATGTTCGTTAATATGTCGCCGTCAAGTGCCGATTTGTCGCCGGGGCAGGTCAGGGTCGATCGCGGTTTCGCCGCCCGGACGATGGAAGAGGGAGTGGTGCGTCATGAAGGCGGAGTTGCGACGGAGCATCTTCCTCGCCTGCGTGGGGCTTCTGGGCGGCTTCACCCTCGTCGTCACCCTCTATGGCGCGAGCGAGTTGTTCAAGCACGGATTCGGCACGCCCGAGGGCCGGGCCGTACCCCTCGTCACCGATCCGCTCGCGGGCTCCGGGGAGGGAGCGCTGCCGGTGCCGGGAAAGCCCCGGTCGGACCGGCTGCCGGAGCCGGACCGGCTGCCGGAGCGGACGCCCGCCCAGGCATCGCGGGACACTCCGGCGGCGACCGGCACCGAGGCGTCGGCGCCGACCTTCGACATCATCCGCGTCGAGCCGTCGGGCGAGGCAGTCATCGCCGGGCGGGCTGCGCCCAACACCACCGTCGAGCTGCTGCGCGACAATCAGCCCATTGCCCGTGCGCTCGTCGACCCGTCCGGCCAGTTCGCCATCGTGCCGCCTGCCCTGTCCCCCGGCAGCAGTGAGATCACCCTGCGGTCCACGGGGGCCGATGGCCGATCCGTGGTTTCGCGCGACTCCGTCGCCGTGGTCGTCGCACCGAAGCGCGACACCAAGCCCTTGATCGCGTTGACGTCTCCCGACAGGCCGACGGTGGTTCTGTCCCACCCCGAGCCTGTAGCGCCGCCCCCGGCCGCCGTCGCCGCAGGAGCGCGTGACGGGGCCAGGACGGGGCCCAAGACCGGGGCCGACACCGCGAGGGCGGAGGCGAAACCCGAGGCCGGCAAGGTGCCCGAGGGCAAGGCGCCGGAGAGCAGGCCCCCGGAGACGGAGCGGGCCGCCGGCGCGAGCCCGGTCAAGATCGTCAGCGTCGAGGCGGAGGAGGGCGGCCGGCTCTACGTCACGAGCCAGGCCCAGCCCGGCGCGACTCTGCGGCTCTACCTCAACGACACCCTGGTGGCGCCGGGCAGCGCCGGGACGGACGGGCGCGTCGCCTTCACCATCGGGCGGGGCGTCCAGCCGGGCGCCTACACCATCCGGGTCGATCAGGTGGACCCCGTCTCGGGCAAGGTGAAGACCCGCTCCGAGGTGGCGTTCTCCGTGCCGGCCGTGAAGCCGGCCGTGCCCAGACCCACCGCGAAGACCCCCGCGGCCACGCCCGAATCAGCCGCACCGCCGGCGCGAATCGCCGTTCTGGAACAACCGCTTAGCCCGGCCTCGGCCCGACCGTCGGGCGAGGCCGCGCCCCCCCTTGCGGCGACCCCGACCCCGGCGGCGCCGGACCTCAAGCCCGGCACCATTCCGGAGCCGGTGCCAGCGCTGGAGCCGCCCCGGACGGTGTTCGTGCCGGAGGTCGGCACGGCGCGGATCGTGCGGGGCGACAGCCTGTGGCAGATCAGCCGGCGCATCTACGGGCGCGGCACCCGCTACACGGTGATCTACGACGCCAACCAGCCGCAGATCCGCAACCCGGACCGGATCTATCCGGGCCAGATCTTCGTGCTGCCGAGCGACGGAACGGCGGCGGTGGCGGGCACCGTTCCACGCGGCTGAGTCCGTTCCACGCCCTGCCGCGTGGAACGGTCCATCCCCCGAAAACCCGCTTTCTGGAACGGCGCATCCACGAGGGTGTCACGGCGCACGGTCCCCACGCACCGGCGCGGGGCGGCCTTGCGCCGAGGCGCGGCTGTCATCGGGAGCGGACCGGCTTATATCCGTTCCAAATTCAGCCTTCACCGAGAATCGAAACGGCATGACACCCGATCCCGCGCAAGCGCCGGACGGCGCACCGCCCGCGCGCCCCGGCCTCGTCGCCACCTATCGCCGGCTGTGGCCCTACCTGTGGCCGTACGGCCGGCCCGACCTGCAGCGGCGGGTGTTCCTCGCGTTCGGCCTGCTGATCGTGGCGAAGTTCGTCACCATGGTGACGCCGTTCACCTTCAAGTGGGCGACCGACGCCCTGGTGGCCCTGACCGACCCGAAACCCGGGGCCGCGATTCCGACGGGCGTGTTCGCCGCCCCCATGGTGCTCATCGGACTCTACGGCCTGTCGCGGGTGGCGATGGCCGGGCTGACGCAGGTGCGCGACGGGCTGTTCGCCAAGGTGGCGATGCACGCCGTGCGGCGTCTCGCCCTGCAGACCTTCGAGCACATGCACCGGCTCTCCCTGCGCTTCCACCTCGAGCGCAAGACCGGCGGCCTGACCCGGGTGCTGGAGCGCGGCCGCGGCGGGATCGAGGAACTGTCGCGCCTGATGGTGCTGACCCTGGTGCCGACCATCGTCGAGTTCGTCCTCGTCATCGGCGTCCTCGCCTACGAGTTCGACTGGGTCTACTCGGCCGTGGTGTTCGTCATGGTGGCGGCCTATCTCGGCTTCACCTGGAAGGCGACGCAGTGGCGCATCGAGATCCGCCGCCGGATGAACAACTCCGACACCGACGCCAACACCAAGGCGGTGGATTCGCTCCTCAACTTCGAGACGGTGAAGTACTTCGGCGCGGAACGCCGTGAGGCGGAGCGCTACGACGCCTCCATGGCCAAGTACGAAAAGGCCTCGACGCAAACCTACGTGTCGCTCGCCGTGCTCAACGCCGGCCAGGCGGTGATCTTCACCATCGGCATGACCGTGGTGATGTGGCTGGCGGCGCGGGACATCATGGCCGGGCGCACCACGCTGGGCGGGTTTGTGCTGGTCAACACCATGCTGATCCAGCTCTCGATGCCGCTCAACTTCATGGGCATGATCTACCGCGAGATCAAACAGGCGCTGATCGACATCGACGACATGTTCCTCATCCTGCACCGCAACCCCGAGATCGCCGATCGACCCGACGCGACCCCGCTGCGAGCCCAGGGCGGGACGGTGGAGTTCCGGGACGTGCGCTTCGCCTACGACCCCGCCCGGCCGATCCTGCGGGGCGTCTCCTTCACGGTGCCGGCGGGCAAGACCGTCGCCATCGTCGGCCCCTCGGGGGCCGGCAAGTCGACCCTGTCGCGGCTGCTGTTCCGGTTCTACGAGCCGCAGGGCGGGCGCATCCTGGTCGACGGCCAGGACATCGCCGGCGTCACCCAAGGGTCGCTGCGCGCCGCCCTCGGCATGGTCCCGCAGGACACGGTGCTGTTCAACGACACCATCGGGTACAACATCCGCTACGGTTGCTGGGACGCCACCGACGCGCAGGTGCGCGAGGCCGCGTCCCTGGCCCAGATCGACCGCTTCGTCTCCGCCCTGCCGGAGGGCTACGACACCCCCGTGGGCGAGCGCGGCCTCAAACTCTCGGGCGGCGAGAAGCAGCGCGTCGCCATCGCGCGCACCATCCTCAAAGGGCCCCCGATCCTCGTCCTCGACGAGGCAACCTCGGCCCTCGACAGCTTCACCGAACGCGAGATCCAGGACGCCCTCGACACCATCTCAGAGAACCGCACCACCCTCGTCATCGCCCACCGCCTCTCGACGGTGGTCAACGCCGACGAGATTTTGGTGCTCGACAAGGGGGTGATCGTCGAGCGTGGGGCGCACCAGGGGTTGCTGGATGCCGGCGGGGTTTATGCGAGCCTGTGGAGCCGGCAGCGGGAGGCCGATGCGGCGCTTGCGGTGTTGCAGGGGGTGGATGGCGAGCGGGGGCGTGTCGGAGTGGTGCGGGCGATGGAGCGCCAGAAAGTAACGACAGTCGATTAGGGTTCCAAGCGGTTTGGTCGTGGAAAAACAAAATTTCCCGTCTGAAATCCGATGTTACGAAGGCGGGCAAGTTTTCGAGGTTTGCCCCATGGCGTCCAATCGCCCCAAAAAGGCCTGAGCATGGCTTGCGCGAAAATGCGGTTGCACTCTTGTGTTGCGCATTCAATCGCTGGTTAAGTGGCAAAAAACGGGGGAACCTTTATGCCACGGCTCAAAACTAATAAGATCGAAGCGGAGGTGGACGATCTCCTGCTCGACCTCGACAATCCACGTACCGGAACAGTAGCCGGTCAATCGGAGGCAATCGAGGCTGTCGTAAAGCTTAACGCTCAGCACTTCCAAAATATGATGGCAAGCATTAAAGAAAATGCGCTTGATCCGGGCGACAGTTTCTACGTAATTTCAAGTGATGATGAAGATGATAGTTATATTGTTGTCGATGGTAATCGAAGGCTTGCTGCATTAAAAGTTCTTTCTAATCCATCATTCGTCCAAGGTACTGGCCTCTCTGAGTCATCCAAAAGGAAACTCAAGGATAAAGCCTCAGGATTTTTGGACATTGGCTCAATTGATTGTATTTTATTTGAAAGTCGCGCGGATGCAAACGAATGGATTGAGCGCAGGCATGGTAAGGGCCTGGAGGGCGAAGGCCGTATATCTTGGGGAACCCTCGAAAGTGAGCGTTTTCAGAAAGATCGAACAGTCCTTGATGTTATTGGTTTTGTAGAAAGAAACTCTGTTTTCTCGGAAGCTGAATGGCAGAGAATAAAGAAAAGTGTCGAGAAGAGTCCAACGACATTGCGGCGCTTTCTGGTCTCAAAACCAGGAAGGCAATTTTTGGGTTTTGTAGATTCCGATAACGATAATGGTCCTGCGTTCAAACGCGACCCGGAATATATGATAAAAGTTTTGAGTCAGATATTCGTTGATATTGACTCTGGTGAGATAACTTCAAGAACTTATAATAAATCCTCTGAGATAAATGACTATTTTATTGAATTGCCTGCGGATATAGGCGTTTCTAATCAAAAATAGACCGGGCCCAATCTGTTTTCTTCGACTGATATCAAGGACGATACAGTAAGGCCGAGGGCGGCAGCTAAGCCTACATCGACCGAACCTATCAAAGCAAAAAAGGTTAGCCCTTTACGTATTACATTAGCTCCAAACCGTCATGCTTTTGCAGAGCCTTCGGGGGAGAAGGGCAAGCAACTTATAAGGGAGGCAAGCAAGCTGAGGCTCAAGGAATCGCCGCTAGCGTGCGCTTTTTTGTTCCGCGCAATTCTGGAGTACACCGTGGATACCGAGCTTCGGAGCAGTCGACTCTCAGATCAAGATTCTAACGGAAAACTATTGGACCTCAGTGGCCGTTTCGAGCGTATTTATCAGCATATCACAACAACCGCAGGGCGAGTGAACAAGAAATCTGATCTGACTGCAATTCGTGCTGCATTAACTGCAAAAAATGGACACGTCTCGTTTGGGGCGTTGAACGGATATATTCATGATCGGTTCCAAAAACCGTCTCCCGACGATTTGAGGAACGTCTGGGACAGTGCAGTTCCCTTGTTTGTGGCAGTTTATGGGGGTCACAAATGAGTTCTTCGGCATGCCGAACTGTTCCCTCTGGGCATTTCTCTCCGTTGCGTTATCCAGGTGGGAAAGGAAAACTCGCTCGTTTCGTTACAGACGTGATACGTAAGAATAATCTCCACGATGGAACCTACATTGAGCCATATGCTGGAGGGGCAGGAGTTGCGCTTGAGCTTTTGCTTACAGGGGTTGTTAGACGAATAGAGATCAATGATCTAAATCGGCCTATTTATGAGTTTTGGCGAGCTGTTTTGTTTCATACTCAAGAACTTACGGACATGATACGTGAGACCGATGTAAATATGTCCACTCGCGATCGCGTCAAACGCCTCCTGATGGATGGGGGCGCTTCGGGAGTGGAGCTAGCATTCGCAACTTTCTTCCTCAACCGAACAAACCGGTCCGGCATTCTTAATGGCGGCGCGATCGGTGGCGTTGAACAGTCAGGTCCTTGGAAATTAGATGCTCGTTACAACAAGCCTGTGCTCATAGAACGTATTTATAATATAGCTCGAATGCGAAAGAGGGTATCGCTCACTAATATGGACGCTGTGGATTTTCTGAAAAATATACCTCAAAATACAAATAAAAAAACTCTCATCTATTTAGATCCCCCATACTATAATAAAGGTCGGGATCTATACTATAATTTTTATCATCACGACGACCATGCTAACGTTGCATTTGCCACTCATGGGCTAAAGGGCGTTAGCTGGATTGTTTCGTATGATGATGTCGGGCCGATTCATGATCTGTATCAGCAGTCAAGCTGCCTCCAATACACAATCGGGTACAGCGCTCGCGACCGCTTGCGAGGTTCAGAGGCAATGTTTTTTAGCCCCGGCCTCAAAATTCCGCCTGTTCAGGGCTCAATGATAGAAACCTTCCGATCGGAGCAGCGCAAGGGCGGCAGCGGCGTCCGTGATGAACAGGCTGACCCGTTCCAAGAGTCCGCGAATGAATTCGCCCGGATGTGCTGAGTTCTTTATTTGTATGTCGTGATCGGTCATCGTGTAGCCCTTCATGACGATTTGGACTTTCAGCCTAGACCAAAGTTACACCACGGTTCGCGCCAAACCACCGCACCTGTCCCGGGCGTATGAAGCGTCAGCGGAATGTAACCCGGCCCCAGATCGGGAAGTCGCTCAGCGTCCGGCTTCCGCTCCCGCGCTGGGAGTAGCGCCGCATCCCGGCAATCAGTGCGCTGGGTCTCGGATCACCTTCCGCCGCGTTGCAGGTGTCCGGAAAAAGGGGCGGTCGATCCGCAAGGGATCGTCGTCTCCCTGCCGTCGCCGCCCGCGGCCAAAGTCCCCGAAGGTTGACGCGCGCCCCCCCGCCTGCCATCGCGCGGGGTCCGGATTCCCGTTCGCGCCCGTGCCGGGCCACGATCTGAAAGACCGCATGTCCGACCTCCTCGAGACGATTCGCCGAACCCTCGTGCCGATCCACAAGGAGGGCTATCCGTTCATCCTCATCGGCATCGTGCTGACGGTGATCGGCGGGTACTTCGCCCAGTTCCTCGGGTGGATCTTCCTCATCCTCACCCTGTGGGTCTGCTACTTCTTTCGCGATCCCGAGCGCGTCACCCCGGTGGGCGACGGACTGGTGGTGTCGCCGGCCGATGGGCGGGTGAACCTGATTTCCACCGTGCTGCCGCCGCCCGAGCTCGACCTGCCGCAGGAGCCGATGCTGCGCGTCTCGGTGTTCATGAACGTGTTCGACTGCCACGTGAACCGCGTGCCGATGACGGGCAAGATCGGGCAGATCCACTACACCCCCGGGCTGTTTCTCAACGCCGAACTCGACAAGGCCAGCGACGACAACGAGCGCAACGGCCTCGTGCTGGAGACGACGCACGCGGGCGCGCCGTTGCGCATTGGCGTGGTGCAGATCGCCGGCCTCGTGGCGCGCCGCATCGTCGGCTGGGTCCATGCCGGCGATACGCTGAACGTCGGCGAGCGCTTCGGCCTCATCCGCTTCGGCTCGCGGGTCGACGTCTACCTGCCCGTCGGCACCCGCGTGCTCGTCGGGCTCGGCCAGAAGGCGGTGGCGGGCGAGACCGTGCTGGCCGATCTCGCCGGCGGGCCCGAGCGCGCCTTCCGCCGCATCTGAGGGATGAGCATGGACGATCTGTTCCCGCCCTTCGCGCCCGACGCCAACGAGCCCCGGCCGCGCCGGTTCAAGCCGGTGCCGTTCCGGATGATCGCGCCCAACATGATCACCCTGATGGCGCTCTGCCTCGGGCTCACCGCCATCCGCCTCGCCTTCGAGGGCAAGTTCGAGCCCGCCGTCATCGCCATCGTGGCCGCCGCCTTCCTCGACGGCATCGACGGGCGGGTGGCGCGGATGCTCAAAGGGACCTCGCGCTTCGGGGCCGAGCTCGATTCGCTGGCCGACTTCGTCAATTTCGGCTGCGCCCCGGCGCTGATCCTCTACGGCTTCGCCTTGAAGGAGCTGAAGTCGGTCGGCTGGATCGTCGCCCTCATCTTCGCCATCGCCATGGCCCTGCGGCTCGCCCGCTTCAACGCCATGCTGGACGATCCCAACCGCCCGGCCTGGAAGAAGGATTTCTTCGTCGGCATGCCGGCGCCGGCGGGCGCACTGACGGTGCTGCTGCCGCTCTACCTGCACTTCCTCGGCCTGCCCCTGGAGCGCTGGGCCGCCCCGGTGGTGCTCGGCTACATGCTGTGCATCGCGCTCCTCGTGGTCTCCACGGTGCCGACCTTCTCGGGCAAGACGGTCGGCAAGCGCGTGCCGCGGGAAGCCGTGCTGCCGATCTTCCTCGTGGGCGTCGCGGCCTTCGGGCTGCTGATCTCGTTCCCGTTCGAGGCCATGGTGGCGCTGGCGCTCGGCTACCTCGTCACCCTGCCCATCGGGGCGGCGCAGTACCGCCGGCGGGCCAAGGCCGAGGCGCGGGCCGCCGCCTCCCTGCCAGCGCCCGCGCCGGACGACCGCGATCCGGGCGGCTCCGAGCGCGATCGCGCCGTGGACAGCTGAGGCGCCCGCCTGTCGCCCTGCACCGGCATCCCGTAGTCTTCGCGCGAAGAATCAGGTGCGGAGACTGCGATGCTCGAAGAATTCAAAAAATTCGCCCTGCGCGGCAACGTGGTCGATCTCGCGGTCGGCGTGATCATCGGCGCGGCGTTCGGCGCCATCGTCACCTCGGCGGTGCAGGACGTGTTCATGCCGATGATCGGCGCCATCACGGGCGGCCTCGATTTCTCGAACTACTACATCGCCCTGTCGTCGAGCGTACAGAAGGGCGCGGCCTACGCCGACGCCAAGAAGCAGGGCGCGGTGATCGGCTACGGCCAGTTCCTCACCGTGGCGATCAATTTCATGATCGTCGCCTTCGTGCTGTTCCTCGTGATCCGGGCGATGAACCGCCTCGTCAGCAAGGAGGAGGCGAAGCCCACCCCCGAAGTGCCGGCCGACGTGAAGATCCTCACGGAGATCCGCGACCTCCTGGCGACGAAGCCGGCCGTCTAGGGCCGCGCCGGCCTCCCGGCTGCGCCAGCCTCACGGCTGGGGAGGCTTGCCCGTCAGGTCCTCCACGAGCCCGTCGAGGGCGTGCTCGACGGCGCCGGTGCCCTCCTCGTGGGTCTTCAGCCGCACTTCCAGGCGCTTGAGCTGAGGGCCGAACGCCTGGGGCGTCACCGGGTCGCCGAGGTATTCCGGCACCGCCTCGTCCGTGGTGAAGACCGAGCGCAGTTGCTGGCCGAGGTGATCGCGCACCGGCTCCGGCAGGGCGGCATCGTGGGGGTGGTCGCTCACGGCTGGAAGTCTCCCGTCGGTTCAAGACTGCACAACGGTCGGGCCCGGGCAAGTGTTGCGTCGGTGCTCACAAATGACGGTCCGCCCCTCGACAAAAAAGCCCCCGTCGCCGGGGGCTTTCTCAAATCCGGCCAGGCCGAACGATCAGGTCAGAGGACGGTTCAAGCCTAGTCGATGACTTCGACGATCCGGCGGCTGCGGTCGACCAGGACCGGGCGGTCGTTGACGATGGTGTAGCGCGAGTCGCGGGCGTTGTACTCGTCCGGCACGTCGTAATAGGTCACGCCGGCGCTCGGCAGCACGGTACCGACGCGGACATCTCCGTCATAGGCGTAGGACGAGCGGCGCTCGCGGGTAACGTACTGGCGGAAGCGCGGACGGTCGTCGACGCCGAGGATGCCGCCCACCGTGCCCGTGGCCGCGCCGACGGCGCCGCCCACGATGGCCCCGAGGGGGCCGGCCGCATCGGCGCCGTCCTGGGCGCCGCGCTCGGCCCCACGCACGAGGCCCTGGGCCTGGACGGCCATGGGCAGGCTGAGGGCAAGCACCGAAGCGGCGAGAAGAGTCTTGAGATTCATGGTCGGGTCTCCCGAAAGGCTGTCCCGCGACGCCGTGAAGCACCGTGGGTTCGGGGCCTCAACGTGCGACCCCCCGAAAGGGATGCGGTGAAATCCAGTCTCCTTCCGTGGGAGACCCGGGGCGATCATCCCGAGCCGCGACGATGTCCGTGTCGGTGATGTGTGGGAAGGCACGATGCTTACTCTATGAGCAGTTAAGCCTGCGGATTAGGCCGTCTGGGTGGGACGTTGATTATTTTATAGTCCACTCGCACAGAAGAGCATCACATGCGTCTTGCCGCCCTCCTCATCGCCGCGCCGCTCCTCGTCGTCGGGACCAGCGGCGCCACCGCACAATCGCGGACCTGGAACGCCCTCAGCCAAGCGCCGACCTACCAGGCGCCCGAGCAGGTCATCGAGGGTCCGCGTCGCAACACCCGGCGCGATCCCACCGGCATCCTGCGCGGGCAGGGCGTCAGCAGCCTCTACGGCGGCATGGGGAACATGGGCGGCGGGTCCGGCCGCAGCGCCAACACCGGCATCGGGCTGGGCGGCATCGGCGCCTCCCAGGGCGCGCGGAACTGATCTCGGATCCGCCGCACCGGTTCTGGGACCGGCCGGCGCGATCCGTCACGGTCGCCGGTCCCGCAGGGCGAAAGGCGCGGCGCCCCGCGCGCTTCGTTGAGCTCGCGGCCTCGGCGGTCTATGCACGGATCCCATGGACCTCCCAGCTTCCCACCTCGAAACTTCCCACCTCCAGGCGTCCCCCCTGCAAGCGTCCGCGAGCCGATCCGTGGCGCCCCTCGCCTGCAAGCCGCCGCGCCCCGGACGCGCGGCGCCGTTCCTGCCCATGAGCCGGGCAGAGATGGACAGGCTCGGGTGGGATGCCTGCGACATCGTCCTGGTGACGGGCGACGCCTATGTCGATCATCCGAGCTTCGGCATGGCCATCATCGGCCGCCTGCTCGAAGCGCAGGGCTTCCGGGTCGGCATCATCGCGCAGCCCGACTGGCAATCGGCGGAGCCGTTCAAGGTGTTGGGCCGGCCGACGCTGTTCTTCGGCGTCACCGGCGGCAATCTCGATTCGATGGTGAACCGCTACACGGCGGACCGGCGCCTGCGCAGCGACGACGCCTACACGGCGGGCGGGGAAGGCGGCGCCCGCCCGGACCGCTCGACCATCGTCTACACGCAGCGCTGCCGCGAGGCCTACAAGGACGTGCCGATCATCCTCGGCGGCATCGAGGCGTCGCTCCGCCGCATCGCCCACTACGATTACTGGTCCGACAAGGTGCGCCGCTCGATCCTGGCGGATGCCAAGGCCGATCTCCTCCTCTACGGCAATGCCGAGCGCGCCGTGGTCGAGGTGGCGAACCGCATGGCCGCCGGCGCGAAGCCGCACGAGCTCGATTCCGTCCGCGGCGTCGCCCTGTTCCGCCGGGTGCCCGAGCACTACACCGAGCTGCCCGCCGACGATCTCGACTCGGCCGACGAGGCCGCCATGCGCCGCCCCGGCGAGACCGTGATCCGGCTCCCCGCCTACGACGAGGTCAAGGACTGCAAGGAGGCCTATGCCCGCGCCTCGCGGGTGCTGCACCGGGAGGCCAATCCCGGCAACGCCCGCCCCCTGGTCCAGCGCCACGGCGACCGCGACCTGTGGCTGAACCCGCCGCCGATCCCGCTCACCAGCGAGGAGATGGATTCGGTCTACGACCTCCCCTACGCCCGCGCGCCCCATCCCGCCTACGGCGACGCGAAGATCCCCGCCTGGGACATGATCAAGTTCTCGGTGACGATCATGCGCGGGTGCTTTGGCGGCTGCACCTTCTGCTCCATCACCGAGCACGAGGGCCGCGTCATCCAGAACCGCTCGGAGGGCTCGATCCTGCGCGAGATCGAGCTGATCCGCGACAAGACCCCGGGTTTCACGGGCGTGATCTCGGATGTCGGCGGCCCCACGGCCAACATGTACCGGATGGCCTGCAAGGACCCGAAGATCGAGGCGGCGTGCCGCCTGCCGTCCTGCGTGTTTCCGGACATCTGCCCGAACCTCAACACCTCGCACGACGACCTGATCCGCCTCTACCGCAAGGTCCGCGAGGTGGAGGGCGTCAAGAAGGTGATGGTCGCCTCCGGCGTGCGCTACGATCTGGCGGTCCGGAGCCCCGAATACGTCGAGGAACTCGTGACCCACCACGTCGGGGGCCGTCTCAAGATCGCGCCCGAGCACACCGAGCGCGGGCCCCTCGACCTGATGATGAAGCCGGGCATCGGCACCTACGACCGCTTCAAGGAGATGTTCGACGCCGCCGCCAAGAAGGCCGGCAAGAAATACTACCTGATCCCGTACTTCATCGCGGCGCATCCCGGCACCACCGACGCGGACATGATGAACCTCGCCGTCTGGCTGAAGAAGAACGATTACCGCGCCGATCAGGTGCAGACGTTCCTGCCCTCGCCCATGGCGACGGCCACGACCATGTATCACACCGAGATCAATCCCCTGCAGGGCGTGCGGCGCGGTGGCAGCGAGCCCGTCGACGCGATCAAGGGGATGCGGCAGCGCCGCCTGCACAAGGCGTTCCTGCGCTACCACGACCCCGAGAACTGGCCCCTGCTGCGCGAGGCGCTGCGGGCCATGGGCCGCGCCGATCTCATCGGGCCGCGGCCGGACCAGCTCATCCCGCTCGCGCAGCCGCCGGGAACGGGTTTGGGCAAGGCGGGCGGCAAGGGGCAAGGCCAGCCGCGACCCGGGCGCCACCCGGGCGCGCCGCGTTTCACCACCAAGGGCGTACCTCTGGGGAAGTGACGGGCCCACCCGGCCATCGGCCGCTGCGGGCGTTCCGGGGACGGCAAACCTGGGAACGGCAAAGCGCGGGCGACCACGGGGCGGTTCTCCGCCCCGGGCCGCTCTTCGATCCGGGCGGCGCGTCAGTCCTTCGGCATCGCCGACTGGATCAGCCGGTCCGACGACAGGTCTTCCTCGTCGTAGCCGAGGAGTTCGGCGAGGCGCCCGCGGGCGCGGCTGACGCGGCTCTTCACCGTGCCGACCTTGCAGCCCATGATGGCGGCGGCCTCCTCGTAGGAGACGCCTTCGGCACCCACCAGCACCAGGGCCTCGCGCTGGTCGGGCGGGAGCTTGCCCAGCGCCGTCTGCAGGTCCTCCACGTCGAGGCGGTCGCCCTGGTGCGGGGCGGTGGCCAGCCGCGCGGCGTAGGAGCCGTCCTGGTCCTCGACCTCACGGACGCGCTTGCGGTGGTCCGAGTAGAAGATGTTGCGCAGGATGGTGAACAGCCACGCGTTGAGGTTCGTGCCCGGCTGGAACCGGGCGCGGTGCTGCCAGCCCTTGAGCAGGGTGTCCTGCACGAGGTCGTCGGAGCGGGCCGGGTTGCTCGTCAGCGACAGGGCGAAGGCGCGCAACGACGGCACGGCGGCGAGCAATCCGTTGCGGAACTCGGGTTCGATGGCCTCGCCGCGCGCCTTCAGGGCGGCTTCGAGCTTCTCGATGAGTTCGGCGAAGCGGGTCGGCTGCTCGTCCGTGGGAAGGCGGTCGTAGACCGTGCGCAGGTGCTCGCCGAGATGCGTCCGGATGTTGGACGACAGGTTCGGGCGGGCATCCTCGGCGGTGTCGAGGTCGGCGGCAGTGTCGATCGCGTCGCGGGTCATGGCTCGTCGTATTCTGGTCGATCGCGGGGGAGAGCGTCCGGCGCGTGGAAGACAACACGCGCGACGCCCGTCGTGTGGACGCGTTGTAGCGCATCCCGCCCGGCCACGCATCCCGGCCCGCAACCGTCAGGGTTGCGCCATCGTCCACATCAACAGCCCCGCGGTCCGATGCCTTGCGCGGGCAGCGTGGGTTTCCTCTCCGTCCAGGCAGGGCGATCGCATTCGACCATCTGCGTCATTCCGGGGCGCCGCAGGCGAACCCGGAATCCAGATTCGCGCCGGAGGCGTGCAATCCAGAGCCGCCGGCAGAGCAAGACTTGGCCAAACCCGTGTCTCCGGGGTCCGGGTTCCGCTCCGCGGCCTCGGGATGACAAAGCGGGGCGGGACTTCAAACGGTCCCAAACGGCATATGCAATCGCCCCGACCGAAGGGAGCAATTGCCCCGCCCGAAAGGAGAGGGAGCGCGGCGGGCCCTACGCACCGCGCTCGAACACCTCTTCGGCGCGCCATCCGCCGTTGGGACCGGCCAAGGGCTGGTCCTGTATAAAGAGTCGCTCAGCAGCCGCAGGGGGAGGGCACCTGTGCCGAGGCCCGGCCGTCGGGCTTGAGGATGCGGACGGCGCCGTCGCGGAGCGAGAGCACGTGGCCGCGCTCGACGTCGGTCCAGCACTCGTCGCGGGTCAGCGCCTTGGTGGCGATCACCGTCACCACGTCGTCCGTGCCGGTCTCTTGCGCGAAATCGACGCGCCAATCCTCGTCCACCAGGGTGGCGGTGCCGAAGGGGGCGCAGCGGGTGAGGTAGCACAGGCGCTTGCCGCAATGGGCGTAGAGGGTGCGGCTGTCCGAGAGCAGCATATTGAACACGCCCAATCCGTGGAGTTCGGCGCACAGATCCGCCACGGCCCGGTCGAGGCGGGCCGGGCTCGGAAGGTCGGGCCAGCGCTGCTGCAACTGGTCGAGCATCCAGCAGAAGGCGTGCTCGCTGTCCGTGGAGCCCACGGGCTTGAACCACGTCAGCGGCCACTTCTTCACACCCTTCAACTGGCCGTTATGCGCGAAGGTCCAGCGCCGGCCCCACAATTCCCGGCTGAACGGGTGGGTGTTCTCGAGGTTGACCCGGCCGCGATTGGCCTTGCGCACGTGGGCGATGACGATGCGGCTCTTGATCGGGGTTCGGCGCAGGAGCCGGGCCAGCTCCGATTGCGCGCTCGGCTCCGGCTCGTGGAAGGCGCGCGCGCCCCGTCCCTCGTAGAACGAGATGCCCCAGCCGTCGGCATGCGGGCCGGTCTCGCCGCCGCGCCGCGCCAGGGCGGCGAAGGAGAACCGGATGTCGGTGGGCACGTTCGCGCTCATGCCGAGCAGTTCGCACATGGGATTTCGGGGAGTTCCGGTCGGGACGGGCGGCGGGGCGGAGCGGGCGGACGCAGGCAGGCGGAAACGGACGGCCGGCGGAACCGGTTGCGCGGTCTAACCTATATTGGTCCGCCCGTGGCCCCGGGGAAGCCGGATTTCGCATTTGGGGCCGTCGCTCCTGCGGGAAACGCCCGAGGGGGCGTCAACCGGCCTTCGCATCCCTGCGCGGCCGGCCGCCGAGCCGGCCGTTCCGGGCCGCAGCCGTCGCCTTGGCGGCGGAGACGGCCTGCCCCGCCAGACGGGCTCCCGCCTGGCGGATCGTGACGGGGGATTGCTCGATCAGGCGTGTCACGAGGCCATCGACGTTGATGTGCAGATCGAGCGCCGCAACGGCGAGGAACGCGCCATCCTCCGTGGCGCGCAATCCATGGAGATGCTCCGGCGAAGCCTCGCACAGGGACGGGATGAGGCTGCGCTGGGCGCCGAAGGCGCGCCCATCCGTCAGGATCATCAGCACCGCGTCGTGGTGTGGATCGAACCACGCCGCCCGGGCCTGATGTTCGTGGCTCGCACGCGCCGTTTCGGTGGCGGTGGCCCGATCCAAGATCGCCTTGGTGATCGGCTTTCGGCGCGGAAGGGTCCACGCGTCGTCCTGCTTTACCATTCCGCGGCCTCCTCGATGTGCTGGCCCGCCGTGAGCGAAAGCGTTCGTCCATCCGCGAGGCTCAGGGTGACCCGTCCCGTCCGGACATCGTAAGCCGCCGTCGTGATGCTGGCGGCGTGGGGATCGGCCTTGCGCGCCACCCTGGCCCGCACGCCGTCGCCATCCGGGGTGGGGCGGAATTCGACACGCTGGTTCACGAGGCCGATTCCATGCCGGGATCCGTGCGTGTTCCACCAGGCCTCCCGACAGGCGGGCAGATGATCCATGATGGCGTCGGCCACCGCGTTCAGGGTCGCGACGCCCGGTCGGCGCTGTCGGCGCCGAAATCTGTAGAGCCCCGTGATGTCGGACAGGAACGAGAACCTGAACCGCGCGGTCCATCCCTCGCTGGCGTGGTGTGCATGAATGTGCGGCGGTGGGTGATCTTCGGCTGCGATGAAGACCTGGATCGCACCGTGCCAGAAGATCGTCCCCGCCATAGGCTTCCTGATAACCCATCGGTTGGGTTATTCCAAGGGGGCGATGCCGGAGGGCCCGCCACCGCTCCGGGCCATCGCAAAACCAAAGAGTGCAGGCGCGGCCTTTGGATTTCTTGGCCCGCTCCCCCGAAGCTGGCAGAACCGTCCTGCCCCGAGCCGCGTCCGGCTCCGCGATGAGGAAACCGCATGACGGTGTCGAGCGACGACGAGCTGGAGGCGCTGAAGCGGATCGGCCGCATCGTCGCCAACACCCTGGAGGCCATGGGCCGGGCCATCGAGCCCGGCATGACCACGGCCGAACTCGACGGGATCGGGCGGGCGTTCCTCGCCGGCGCGGGCGCGCGGCCGGCGCCCGAGCTCGCCTACGGCTTTCCCGGGGCGACCTGCATCAGCATCAACGAGGAGATCGCCCACGGCATCCCGGGGGCGCGCCGGATCGCGCCGGGGGATCTCGTCAACATCGACGTCTCGGCGGAGAAGGACGGCACCTTCTCCGACACCGGCGCGTCGTTCGCCGTGCCGCCGGTGACCCGCGCCGTCGAACGCCTGTGCCGGGACGGGCGCCGGGCGCTGTGGGCCGGCCTGCGCCAGGTCGGCACGGGCAAGCCGCTTTCGGGCATCGGGCAGGCGGTCGGCGCCTTCGCGAAGAAGAACGGCTACACCCTGGTGCGCAACCTCGCGAGCCACGGCGTCGGCCTGTCCCTGCACGAAGAGCCGAAGGAGATCGCCACCTGGCCCGACGCCTCCGAGCGCCGGATCATGGGCGAGGGGCTGGTGTTCACCGTCGAGCCGTTCCTGTCCCTGGGCGCCGATTTCGCGGAGGATGGCGACGACCCCTGGACCCTCTACAGCCGCCCCCGCGCCCTCACGGTGCAGTACGAACACACCGTCGTCGCCACCCGCAACGGGCCGGTGGTGCTGACCGTGCCGGGTTAGGGGGCACCCGGTTCGGCGGAGTCCCGCCCGTCACGCCTCCCGCAGCAGGGTCCGGACGGCGGCGTCGAGGGCGCGGGCCGCGGCGGCGGCCGTCGGGGAGCCGGTGCGTGCCAGCATCACGATCTCGGAGGGCGGCAGGTCGGGAAGGCCGAGGCGCGGTCCGACGTCGCCCATGCGCCCCGAGGCGACGGCCCCCATGGGGGCGACGCCGAGCCCCGCGCGCACGGCGGCCAGGAGCGCGCTGCAGCTGCCCCCGATGAAGGCCTCCCGCCACGGGCGGTTGGCCGCGTCGAGACGCCGGACGGCGACGGCCCTCACCCCGCAGGCCGGCCCGAGGGTGATCAGGGGGACGGCGCGGTCCTGCGCGAGGGCGTCGTCGTCCCCGCATCGCCAGCCCAGGGGGTCCAGCCCGAGCACCTCCCCCTCCGCGCCGCCCGCCTCCCGCCGGACGATCACCGCATCGAGGTCGCCGTCGTCGAACGCCGCGCGGACCTGCAGGGAGGTCCCGCTGCGCAGCTCGAGGGCGCTGCGCGACGGGAGGGCGGCGCGGACGTGGCGGATCACGTGTTCCAGGCCGGTTCCGAGGGCGTGGTCGCTCGCCCCGATGGCGAACCGCATGGTCGGCGCGTCGTCGAAGCACGCGGCGCTGTCGTGGGCCGCCATCAGCGCCCGTGCCTTGGCCAGGAAGGCCACGCCGTCCTCCGTCGGCCGAACGAAGCGGGGCGTGCGGTCGAGCAGCTTGCGGCCGAGGGCCGCCTCGAGCGCCTTGAGGCGCGTGCTGACCACCGGCTGCACCGTCCCGGCCGCTTCCGCCGCCCGGGTCAGGTTGCCGAACTCCACCGCGAGGATGAACAGGCGGACGGAAACGAGGTCGAGCATGATATCGAACCGCTATGATGAAGCGTGCGCATCATAGCGTTCTGCGCCGACGCGAACAGGTCCAAAGTCATCTCCGCACCCCGAAGCCCAAGGAGGCTCCCATGCCCATGATCACCGTCCGCTACGTCACCGCATCGCCGCGCGAGAACCTGAGGTCCGAGATCGCCTGGCTGGCGACCCGCCTCGGCGCCGAGCGGCTCGGCAAGGACCCGGACGTCACCGCCGTGCTGGTGGAGGAGGCCGATCCGCAGGGGTGGTTCATCGCCGGACGGCGCCCGACGGAGGCGGGGCTGTCGGCGTTCTGGCTCGACATCAAGATCACGGCCGGGACCAACACGAAGGCCGAGACCACCGCGTTCGTCCAGGCGGCCTTCGCCGGCATGGCGAGGTTGATCGGCCCGTTGCACGCGGAATGCTACGCGTTCGTGCATGCGGTCGACGGCGACGCCTACGGCTACGGCGGCCGCACCCAGAATGGCCGCTGGGCCGTCGCCAACCCGGGATAGCTGCCCGAGGGCGGCGCGCCGGGGGGCCGAACCGCGGCCCCCCGGCGCCCCGTCTTCACATCCGCGCCGTGATGGTCGCCAGCACCGTCAGGGGGGAGCCCGGCTGGTTGTTGAAGGGGTTGAACGGCTGCTCGATGTAGCGCGCGTCCGTGAGGTTGCGGGCGTTGATGGCGAAGCGGTAGCGCTCGTAATCGTAAAACAAAGCCGCGTCGAGGCGTGTATAGGCGCCGACCTTGTAGCTGTTGTTGAGGTCGCCGAACCTCGCGCCCACATGGGTCGCGCCGAAGCCGACGCCGAGGCCGCGCCATGGGCCGTCGGGGATCTGATAGGTCGACCACACGCTGGCGCTGAACTCGGGCACGCCGACGAGGCGGTTGCCCACCGCGAAGGTGGTGTCCCGGGCGATTTTGGCGTCGAGGTAGCCCAGGCCGCCGATGATCTTCCAGCCCGGCAGGATCTCGCCTGCGATGTCGAATTCCACGCCCTCCGAGCGCTGGGCGCCGGTGATCACCGAGAAGCCGGTGTTGACCGGATCGGCGGCGGACACGTTCTGGCGCTCGATGCGGAAGGCGGCGGCACTGATCGTGAGGAGGGACGGAACGAGGTCGTAGCGGGCGCCGACCTCGTATTGCACGCCCGTTTCGGGCGGCGGATTGGTGGCGCCGAGCACGTTGTCGGTCTGCGGTTTGAACGAGTTCGTGTAGCTCGCGTACAGGGTGAGCGGCTCGACGGGGCGGTAGACGAGGCCGACGCGCGGCGAGAATCCGAACAGCTCCTGCTCGGGCGGCACCGTGCGCGAGGTCGGCGTGCGGCTGAAGAAGAACTGGCTGCCGAAATCCATGCGCGTGCCCAGCAGCAGCTGCAGGCCGGCGCCGAGGTCGATCTGGTCCTGCAGGTAGACCCCGTAGAGGTCGTTGCGCTGCTTCAGGTCGCTCTGGAACGTGAATGCCCCGTAGGCGATGCGCGGCACCGGGTTGAGGAAGCTCGTGGTCGTCGTGGCGGCGGTCTGCTGCGAGATCGGCCGGCGGTAGCCGTTGGTGTATTCGAAGCCGGCCAGGAAGGTGTGGCGCAGGCCGAGGATGTCGAACTTCGCCACGACCTCGGACTGGGTGTCGATGGACGCGAAGTCCGAATTGACGAGGGAGCCCCGCCGCGTGACCAGGGTGCCGGCGGGGTTCACCGCCGTGGCGCGGGCCGCGAACACGTCGAAGGAGCCCGACTGGACGTTGACGATCTGGCGCAGGGTCACGTCCGGAGTGAGGTCGTGCTCCACGCGCAGGGTCGCGAAGTTCGAAGCCCCGGCGTAGCGGGAATTCGTGGTGCCGTAGAAGCGGGCGATGTCGTCCAGCGGCACTCGGCCGTTGCGGGCGATCAGGCCCTCGTCGTACTGCGTATCCTGCCGGGTGATCTCGGCCAGGAACTCGACGCGGGTGTCGGCGGTGGGCGTCCAGGTGAAGGCCGGGGCGACGAAGAAGCGCGAATTGCTCCGGTCGTCGCCGTAGTTGCGGAAGGTCGGGTCGTCCTGCGCGGCGAAGCTGACCCGGCCGGCGAAGCCCTCCGTCCCGGGCAGCGCCCCCGAGACCGAGCCCTGGAGCCGCGCAAAGCCGTAGCTGCCGCCCTGCACGGTGAGGTCGCCGGACGGCGCCATGTTGGGGCGACGCGTGACGATGTTGACGAGGCCGCCGGGGTCGCCGCGCCCGTAGAGGACGGAGGCCGGGCCTTTCAGCACCTCGATGCGCTCGACGTCGGCGAGGTCGCGCTGGGTCGAGAGGAAGTTGTTGGCCTGGTTCAGCAGCACGCCGTCGACGGCGTAGGTCTGGGTGCGGAAGCCGCGGATGAGGAAGGTGTCCGAGCGGCCCTGGAGGGTGCCGCCGGGCTGCACGTTGCTGACGTTGGCGAGCGCATCCGACAGCCGGACGTCCTGGCGGTCCTCCAGGACCTCGCGCGGCACCACCTGCACGGATTGGGGCGTGTCGCGTAAGGGGGTGTCGGTCCGGGTCGCCGTGGCCGACCGGGTGGCGCGGTAGCCCACCACCGGGCCGGTGGCGCGCTCGCCCGTGCCGAGCCCGGAGCCGGCCACCGACAGCTCCGACAGGGCCACCTCCTCCGGCACGCCGGCGGGCTGCGCGACGGCGCCGGCCACGCAGAGCGGCGTCAGGCCGCCGAGAACGGTCGCGACCCGCAGCCATCCATCCCCGTAGACCTTCGGCATCGCGTCCCCCTCCGACCTGCGGCGGACGCCCCGGCGCTCCGTCAACGCCGCCGTTGAGCACCCGCACCGGGGAGGCCGCAAGCGGGTGAGGCACAAAAGGTTCCGGACTTTAATCCGTGATGGTCGAGATGTGACAATAATTCAACAAACAAGAATTGTAATAATTAAAAACAACCCGCCTTCCTCAAGTCTTCCACGAAAGGTAGCAGATAAAGTTTGTCTTCGCCTAGATCATCCGCCTCCGGGCCGCGCGGCGAACCATGGGGGATCGCGATGCGAACCCGTTCCGGCCATCCCCTCGCGACCGGATGTGCCCCGAAACCCCTGGGCGATCCTTGGCCGGGGCGCCGCAGCAGGGGCGGTCAGACCGTCGACGTGCCGTTCGCCCGCCGGGGCTGCGCCGCGACGTGCGCCCCCGCGCTTTCACCCATCGTCCCGATCCTCTAAGCCGGCGCCGAGGCTCCGGCGCGCGGGGCGGGACGCGAAGGATGCCGATGGACCGCGAGCCGATCGTCTTCACCTGGCGATCCGCGCCGGCGGAACACGGGGCCGCCATCGCCCTCACCCTGGGGCTCGGCGGCCCCCTCGCCCTCCTCGCCCTCCTGTGCCTGCGCGACCTCGTCGGCGTCCTGGTGGCGGCGCCCGACCACGCCGACGCGTTCCTGCGCGTGGCGGCGCTGTTGCCGTGGCGCCCGCCGGGGGAGGGGGCCTTCGTGCTCTTCGCGGGCTGGCCCCTGGCGCCGGCCGAGCGGGTGCGCCTCGCCCTCGTGGTGCTCTCGGGCGCGGCCCTGGCCTCGGCGGCCCTCGGCTGGGGCGTCGCCCGCCTGTGCTTCGTCGCCCAGAGCCGCACGGTGGAGCGCCTCAACGCCCGCGTCACCGAGGCGATCCTGCGCGCGCCCCCCGCCGCCCGCGACGACGCCCGCGCGGTGGCGCAGTCCGTGGGCGATCTCCTCGCCCGCATCGACACCCTGTTCGGCCTCGGCCTTCTCGTGCCCGCCATGGCGCTGGGCACCGCCCTCCTGGCGCTGGGCCTCGCCTGGCTCGCCGCGCCCCGCCTCGTGCCCACGGTCGCCGTGGGGCTGCTGGCCGCCGGCCTCGCCCGCGCGCTGATCCAACGGCGGATGCGGGCGCGCACGGCCCTGCGCCTGCGCTCCGGCGCCACCTTCGAGCGGGCGCTCGCCGACCTGATCCGTCGCATGCCGGCCGTGCGGGCCCACGGCGCTGCCGCCTTCGAGCGCGCCCGCCTCGCCGCCAAGGGACAGGCCGCCCGGACCCATCTGGAGCGCTCGGAATCGGCCCTCGCCTCCGCCCGCGCGCCCTCCATGGCGCTGGGCATCCTCCTGCCCGCCATCGTGGTCGCCGTCGCCCTGTGGCGCGACGGGGCGCCCGTCGCGCCCGGCGCCCTGGTGGCGGCGGGCGGCGGCTTCGCCCTCGCGGTGGTGGCGCTCGCCGTCGCCCTCCACCTGCACACGGTCCACCGCGACCTGCTCGCGACCTTCCGGGGCATCGCCCAGGCCCTGCCGGCCCTCGAGGCCCGCACCCCGCCGCGTCCGGCCCGCGTCGCCGCCTTTCCCGAGGGCGGCGCCCTGAGCGCCCAGGGGGTCGGCGCCTACGATCCGGTGACGGGCGAGCGCCTCGCCGCCGTCGATCTCACCGTCGCGATGCCGGGCCACGTCGCGATCCTGGGCGAGCAGGGCGGCGGGCGGGCGCTCGCCGCCCTGCTCGCGGGCCAGCTCGAACCCACGGCCGGGGCCGTCACCTACGGGGGGACGGACCTGCGGGCCTTCGCGCCCGAGGAGCGCGCCCGGCGCATCGCGCTCGCCGGCGCCGAGGCCATCCTGGTCGAGGGGTCGCTGCGCCAGAACATCCTGTACGGCGCGGCGCCGCTCCACGCCGCCGAGGGCGAGCCCGACGACCTGCGGGCGATCCTCGCCCTCACGGGCCTCGACGCCATTGTGTACGCGCGCGGCCTCGAGGGCACCGTCGATCCGCGGGCCGAGCCCGCCGTCGCCCGTGCGGTGGTGGTCGCCCGCGACGCCGTGCGGGCGGCGCTCGCCGCCGACAAGGCCGGCCGCCTCGTGGAGCCGTTCGACCCCGCCCGCTACAACCACCAGGCCACGGTCGGCGAGAACATCCTGTTCGGCGAGGCCGTGGGACCGGCCTTCGCGCCCGAGCGCATCGCCGCCCATCCGTACCTGCGCGCCGTGCTGGAGGCCGAGGACCTCGTCCGGCCCCTGGCCGAGGTCGGCCTGCAGGTGGCCCGCAGCCTCGGCGAGATCTTTTCGGACTTGCCCGACGACCATCCGCTGTTCGACGCGTTCTCGCTGTTTCCGGCCTCCGAGCGCGGGTTCTTCGAGGATCTCGTCGCGCGCATGCCCGAGGCCAAGGGCTGGCGGCGCGGGCCGGCGGGCCAGCGCGACCGCAAGCGCCTCATCGGCCTGGCGCTGCGCTACAGCGAGACCCGTCACCGCCTCGGCCTCGTCGACGCCGCCTTCGAGGCCCGCATCGTCGCCGCGCGCCATTCCTTCGCCCGGCTGATGCCGCCCTCGCTCCGCGACAGCGTCGAGTTCTACGATCCCGCCACCCTCACGGCCGCCGCGAGCCTGGAGGAGAACATCCTGTTCGGCCGCATCAACGGCGAGGAGGCCGGGGCCGAGGCGCGGGTGCGCGCCCTGGTGCGCCGGGTGCTCGCCGACGAGGGCCTGGAGCCGACGGTCTACCGCCTCGGCCTCGACAGCCGGGTCGAGCCCGGGATGGGCGGCGGCGGCGCGAGTCTCGGCGAGAACGCCATCGGCCCGCGCGAGCGCATCGCCATCGACCTCGCCCGCTGCCTCGTGCGCCGCCCCGACATCGCCGTGGTGGCCATCGCGCTGGAGGACCGCAAGCCCGAAGAGATCCGCCCCCGCCTCGCGGCCCTGCGCGCCGCCCGCGCCGGCCGCGGCCTCATCGTGTGCCTGCCGGACGCCGGCGTGCTCGATGGGGCGGCGCCGTTCGATACCGTGCTGCGGGTGGAACGGAACACCGTGGTGGCGGGGTAGGGAGTACCGGGAAAAAATCCCCCACTTGCGGCCGCAATGGGATGCGATACGCAAGGGAGATTGATCGCACGGCATCCGCGCCGGACGGGTCGCTCCATCCTCGGGCCGCGCATGGTCTTACCCCTTCGACCGTTCCTCTGGGCCGCACTTTTTGCGATGAGCCTCGCTGCGCCCGCCCTCGCCGCCACCGGCAAGGCCTTCGCGCCGATCCCCGCCGCCACCCTGGCGCTGATGCAGGCGCGCGGCACCACCGCCCAGGCGCCCGTGCTGTTTCGCGCCTACAAGAAGGAGAGCGAGATCGAGGTGTGGAAGCGGGCCGGGTCCGGCCGCTTCGTCCACGTGAAGACCTTTCCCATCTGCCGCTGGTCGGGCCAGCTCGGCCCCAAGCGCAAGACCGGCGACCGCCAGACCCCGGAGGGGTTCTACACGGTGCCCCAGCGCCAGATGAACCCGAATTCGAGCTACTACCTCTCCTTCGACGTCGGCTACCCCAACGCCTACGACCGCGCCCACGGCTCCACCGGCTCGGCCGTGATGGTCCACGGCGTGTGTTCGTCCATGGGCTGCTTCGCCATGACGGACGCCGTGGTGGGCGAGATCTACGCCATCGCCCGCGAGGCCTTCGCGGGGGGGCAGGCGGCGTTCCAGTTCCAGTCCTACCCGTTCCGGATGACGGCCCAGAACATGGCCCGGCACCGCACCGACCCGAACATCGACTTCTGGCGCCAGCTCAAGGTCGGCTCCGACCGGTTCGAGGCCCTGGGCGAGGAGCCCGCCGTGAGCGTGGTCGCCGGCCGCTACAGTTTCGCACCGGACCGGGACCCCGTCCGCGAGGCCCGCGTCGCCGCCCACCGGGCCGACGAGGAGGGCCGCATCGCCCAGGCGGTGGAGGATGGGAGTGCGGCCGTGCGCACGACTTATTCCGATGGCGGGCAGCACGCGTTCTGGGCGGCGCACGCCGCGCGGGGCGGGTCGCTGGGCGAGGTCAGCCGGCCCGAGGCCCTGGCCTATGCGGGCTTGGAAGTGGTGACGATCCCGGCCCGCCCCCGCGTGGTCGTCGCCGAGGCCGTGTGGTCGCGCTGGGCCGGGCCGGAGCTGCGCATGGCCTTCGCCCGCACGGCCAACCTGTCGCGGCCGGCCGCGACGGCGCGGTTCGGGCCGCTGCTCACCGCCTATGCGGACGCCCTGCCGCGCTTGGTGCGGGCCAGCCTTGCCGGCACCTTGCCGCCGCCCGAGGGCCTCGCGCGCCTGAATGCGATGGACCGGGACACCGCCGGGCTCGCCCCGCCCGGACATTGGGCCGGCCCCGGTTCTTCGACAACCTCAGGATCTTCGGCCGGTCCGGCGTATCTCGCCCGGCGCTGAAACCGGCGCCCGACCATGTGCGAACCCGCACATCGGTAGTCCGAGGGGCTGCTTACCTCAGACTCGTTCCACTTCAATCCTGGCACACTCTCGGCCGCGACCACCGGCGACCCTACGGTCTCGCAGGTCGAAGGCGGCCCTCGGGCCCGAGGCGGATCGGGGCAATTGGTAAGCGAACCATGACACGCTCGAACGGGTCGCACGCGCAGAACGGGTTCACCCAGCCCGACGACGGCCTCGTTCGATCGGACGAGGGCCTCTCCCTACGCTTCTGGGGCGTGCGCGGTTCCACCCCGGTCAGCGGGCCGGACTACGTCGAATTCGGCGGCAGCACGCCGTGCATGGAGATCCGCTACGGCGAGCGGCTGTTCCTCCTCGACGCGGGCTCGGGCCTGAACGCCTGCGGCCGGCACCACCGGGACGGCCTCTCGGGCGACATCGACCTCTTGTTCAGCCACCTCCACCTCGATCACACGGCCGGGTTGCCGTTCTTCAAGCCCGTGGTGCTCGACGCCGGCCGCACCATCAACACCTGGTGCGGCAACCTCGACGGACAGAGTGCCGCCGCCGCCCTCGACCGGCTGTTCGCCCCGCCGCTGTTTCCCGTGAGCCTCGACGTGCTGCCGTGCCGCTTCGCGCATCACGGCTTCCGCGCCGGCGAGACCCTGGCCTTCGCCGACGGCGCGCAGGTCGACACCATCCTGCTCAACCATCCGCAAGGGTCGGTGGGCTACCGCTTCGATCATGCCGGCCGGCGCCTGTGCATCATCAGCGACATCGAGCATTCCGATCCCTGGCCCGACCCGGCGCTCCTCGAGTTCGTGCGCGGGGCCGACCTCATGGTCTACGACGGCATGTTCACCGAGGGCGAGTACCCGGTCTGCCGGGGCTGGGGCCATTCCACCTGGCAGAAGGGCATGGAGCTCGCCCGCGCCGCCGGCGTCGAGGCCCTGGCGATCATCCACCTTCATCCGTGTCACACGGACGACACCCTGCGCCGCATGGAGGCCGAGATGCAGGCCGTCATGCCGACGAGCTTCATCGCCCGCGAGCGCCAACAGATCGTCCTCCCGCCCCGGCTCGGCCGCGGCGCACCCATCCGCCCGGCCCCCGCCCTCGCGGCCGTCCCGTAGGGCTGGCCGTCCCGCAGGGGGCTTTCCGCCCGTCCCGCGGGGACCTTCCGCCCGTCCCGCGGGGTGGGGCCAACCAGCTCTTCCGGCCCGGATTCACCCCGCCTGCCGCCGCCGCATCCTTTGCCCGCAAAACTTGTCCGGAAGGGGTTGCCAGCCGGAAAGGGAGCTTCTAAACACCGGCTCGCGGCCGGCACGTCTCCTCCGAGACCCACCGGCCCGGCACGCGCCCGTAGCTCAGCTGGATAGAGCACCAGACTACGAATCTGGGGGTCAGAGGTTCGAATCCTTTCGGGCGCGCCAACAACATCGAGCAGCGAGCGAGCCCATGAGGCCGCGTTGCCGACCAAAGCTTCCAACCCGGATATGGAACGCGAGCAACCCCGACGTGCGGCTTGACGCGTCACGGCGTGCGCCAGGCTCGTATCCCGGGCCTTCGGCAGATTGCCCGCTCGGTTCCGTCCTTGATGCTCCATCTGTCCGGAGGCTTGCGTCTGAAGGCTTGTATTCGGAGGCTTGCGCTCGTGGCGATCGGGTTCGCGCGCGACCGCGGGGATGCGCTTGCCGTCGCGGCGGGATCGGCCGCTCCG
This sequence comes from Methylobacterium sp. Leaf100, assembly GCF_001422845.1. Taxonomy (NCBI): domain Bacteria; kingdom Pseudomonadati; phylum Pseudomonadota; class Alphaproteobacteria; order Hyphomicrobiales; family Methylobacteriaceae; genus Methylobacterium; species Methylobacterium sp. Leaf100. Next base: position 88,180 of record NZ_LMMW01000005.1, read on the forward strand.
TTCGGCCGCTGCCGCGTCCCGCGACGGTCGGCTCATCCGGCCGCGGGGGAGGGCCGTAGGCGGGCCATGCAGTAGGCGTCGACGAGCACGCCATCGCGAAAGCTCGCTGCCCGGTGCGTCCCCTCGATCGCGAACCCGAACTTCTTGTAGAGGGCGATCGCCGGCGCGTTGTCGGTGAACACGGTCATTTCGATCCGGGTCACGTTGAGCCACTGCTCCGAGGTGTCGATGATCGCGGCGAGCAGGCGGGAGCCGATCCCGTTCCCGGCGAAATCGGCATGGACGGCGATCCAGAACTCCGCCGCATGCGCCCGCCGCCCGTAGAACGGACGCAGCGCCGCCGCGCCGACGACGCGATCCGACAGATCCGCGACGAGATGGAGGTCCCGCGGAGACCGCGGCTCCGCCCAGGCCTTGACCGTCTCGTACGATTCGTAGGGCAGCGCGAGCGTGCCGAGGCGGAAGGCCGGCTGATTGTAGATCTCGAACAGACCCGGCATGTCGGTGTCGCGCATGGCGCGGAAGCCGACATCCGCGCTGCGCCCGGCGTGTTTCATTTCCGTCATCCCGCCCGTCATCCTCATCCATCCCGTCTCGCGACACGTCCTGCCCGGGGAACGCCCACCCCGGATCGGCGCCGGGCCTTCGACCTCACGACGACCATTCGAAGCGCAGCGTTTCCCGGAACGCGAAGCGCTCGACGTGACGCACGACGACGTCGCGAAAATCGGGGAGCCTGGCCGCGTCCTCGGCCGCGAGCACGATCGTCAGGGTCTCGGCATCGGCACTGAGCCGCGTCTCGCCGAGGGGCAGGACGATCCGGGCGCGGGTGGCGTCGAACTCCGTCTCGAACTTGTGGGACCAGTGCTTGCAGAGTTGCTGCAGGTAGCGGCTCGCATGGGGCGTCCTGACGACGGCGCTGCTCTCGGGCATGGGCTGTTGCTTTCCTGAGGTGGAGGTCGGCTCGCCGGAAGGGCGGGTGGCGTCGCACGGGGCCATGCCCCGGATCACGCGCGGCTGGATCACGCGCGGTTGGATCACTCGGCGACGTGCAGGCGGAACGCCGGTTCGTCGGTGCGGTCGGCGGTGACGTCTCGGACCCGCGACAGGTCGGCCGGCAGAACCGTGAAGCAGGCGCCGCCGAACCATTCGAGGGAGGCCTCGGCATGCGCCGGCAGCGTTTCCAGGAACGGTTCGTAGTCCAGCGCGCCCTCGAACAGGCCGGTCATCCCGTCGCGCCGCCCGGCCGCAGCGTAGACGTTGGCCGGCTCGAAGACCGGGAGGTCCGACCGGTCGCGGATATTCTTCAGGTGATAGTAGTCGATGTGCTCCGCGAGCGTGTCGTGCGCGCGGTAGGGGTCGTCGCCGCCTTCCCAGACATGGAGCGTGTCGAAGTTCACCTTGAGGGCCGGGTGATCGATCTCCTCGAGCAGGCGCACGAGGGACGCCGTGGTGTCGGCCAGGGTGCCGGGATGCGTCTCGACGAGCAGCTTCAGGCCGTGGTCGGCGAGATAGGCGGCCGCCAGCCGCAGGCGGCTCGCGATCTGCGAGCGCTCGTCCGCCGAGGTCGCGGCGCTGCCCTTCGTCCCCGCGAAGGTGCGCAGCCGCGGCGCCCCCCAGTTCCGCGCCAGGCCGCAGAGGTCGGACATGCGTGCGATCAACACCTCCGGGCTCGCGTCGAGGGGCAGGTAGTCGCTCAGCATGGGCACGCGCAGGTCGTAGGCGGCGAGCCATTCGGCATGGTCCCCGGGGCCGAGGTTGCGGGCATGGACCCCCCACAGCTCGATGCCGTCGAAGCCGCTGCCCCGGGCGAAGCGGGCGATCTCGCCCATGGAGAGCAGGTGGTGGCGGAAGGTGATGGTGCAGAGGGAGAGCCTCATGCGAGAAGCCTTTCGCGTACGGGGAGCCTTTCGCGCGAGGACCTTTCGCGCGAGGGGAGCCTTCCGTGAGAGGGGGCGGCCCAGTCCTGGGGGCGGGTGTCCCGCCATGCGTCGTAGGCCGCCGCGAGCTGCCGCTTGATCGCGAATTCCGCGGTGTCGAGGGCGTCGAGCGAGGCCATCACGCCGGGGACGAGGGCCGCGTCCTCGGTCCGGGCGAGCTTCAGGACGTCGTAGTGCAGGGCCGTCAGGCCGTTCACCAGCGCCTCGATCGCGTCGCAGATGCGCTGGAATTCGGCATCCGGCCAGCGCAGGGCGCGCCAGAAGAAGGCGAAGCCGTGCTCGTAGGCCCATTTGCGGATGGTGATGACCGGGAGTTCGCGCAGGGCCACGCCGACATCCGCGAGGGCGAGGCCGCCGCGCGCCTCGGCATGGGCCGAGACGATGGCGCGCACCGCGTCGATCAACGGGTTGGCGTCGGGGCGGAAGCAGGCCGCGAAGAAGGCCGCCAGGTCCGCGTCCGCTGGCGGATGCGCGCGGGCGGGGTCGAACCGGTAGCCGCCCGCGACGCTCGGCTGGCGGATGGCGTTCAGGAGCGTCTCGCGCGCGATGACGCCCTCCCAGCGGAAGTCGGGGTCGCGCACCCGCCACAGCGCGGGGTCCTCGGTGAGCGCCAGCAGGAGGTAGTGCGGGAAGGGGTTCTGGTTGAACTTGTTCTCCCGCTCCGGCAGGTGGAACATGTCGAGCATCACCATGACGCATTCGTCCGGCGCCCGCCGTTCGAGGAGGTCGACGAGGGTGGCGACGTTGGCGTCCTTGGAGGCCGCATGGTCGTACCAGGAGAAGAGCGGCACGCCGTAGAGCCGCTCGAACCAGTAGCGGAACGACTCGTGATCCATGGCGTCCGAGTGGTAGGCGAGCCGGACATCCTCCGTGATGGCGAACTCGGCGTCCCAGATCAGGAAGTAGAACGGCCGGTGATCGATGCCGCGCGCCTTCAGCCCGTCGCAGACGCAGCTGACGAAGCAGTGGATCTTGAGGTCGTCGGGCAGCTCGCCGTGGACGCCCTCCGGCGCCTCCGGCGGCGCGGCGGGGTCCGGGGGCGCCTCAGCCGGCGCGCCCGGGGCGAGGCGCGCGGCGAGATCGGCCACCGTCGAGACGTCCTGCCGGTTCATCGCCGCCTCGGGGATGGACAGCCCGCAGCGCATCTCGAGGGACAGGATGAGCTGAAGCAGCTGGACGGAATCGAGGTAGAGGTCTTCGTTCAACCGCGCCTGCGGCCCGAAGCGGTCGAGGTGGGGATGGTCCATCTCCTCGCGCAGGATGGCGCCGATGGCTTCGACGATATGGTCGCGGGTCATGCCCGGGCCTCCGCGAGGGCGCCGCTGCGGTAGCGCTCGGCCACCTCCCGGCGGGAGATCTTGCCATTGGCCTGGCGCGGGATCGCGCTCACCTGCACCGCCTGGCCCGGCACCTGATGGCCGGCGAGCCAGCGCCGGCACCAATCCTGGAGGTCGCGGGGCGGCACGGGCGCCTCGGCGCTGAACAGCAGCGTCACCCGCTCGCCCGCGAAGGGGTCGGGTCGGGCGAAGGCCACGGCGTCGGTGACGCCCGGCATGGCCATCACCACGTCCTCGACCTCGCCCGGATAGACGTTCAACCCCGACACGTTGATGGTGTCGTCGAGGCGGGACACGAAGACCAGCATGCCGTCGGGCCCCAGATACCCGAGATCGGCCGTGCGGACGGCGCCGCCCTCGCCCTCGACGACGATCTCCGCCGGATGGTCCGCGTCCTCGCCCGCCCGGACGCTGTGATGGGGCAGGGGGCGGCCGATGACGTCGGCTCGGCGCAGGTCGGGGTTCACCGCGATGCAGCCGGTCTCCGAGCAGCCGTATTGCTGGAAGAGGTGCTCGACCCGGGCACGGATGGCGCCGAACCACGGCCCCGGCAGGAGGGTGCCGGAGGTCATGGCCGCGTGGATGCGCTCGCCCTCCGGGAGGAGCCGGCTCAGCGTGTGCAGCAGGGCGGGCGCTGTGTAGAGCAGCGGCCTCTCGATCTCGCGCAGGCGCCGCAGGAGGTATTTCGGGTTGGTGGTGTCGAGGATCACCGGCACCCGGCCGCGGCGCAGGCCGACGAGCAGCCCGCAGATCAGCCCGTACGAATGGGTGATCGGGCAGGCGACGACGGGCGTCATCCCGTCGGGCTCCGGGAAGGCCGCGACGTAGCTCTCGATCTCGCGTTCCACGGCGCTCCAGGCGCGGGCGATGCATTTGGGCTCGCCCGTCGTGCCGGAGCTCATCTGCAGGAGCTGGCCCTCGCCCGGAACCGGGGGCGGGGCGCCCGCCAGAACCTCGCCGTCCAGATTGTCGAGGAACAGGCGGTGGCAGCCGGCCCGTTCGGCGAGCCGCCGCGCGCCCGCATCGGGCAGGGCCGGATGGATCGGCAGCAGGGTCGCGCCACGGCGGCGCGCGGCGAGGATGAAGGCGAGGCACGTGGGCGTGTCGCCGAACCGCGCGGCGACGCGCTCGCCGTCGCCGCCGGTCAGGCCGGCCCGCGCCTCGACGCGCCGGATCGCGGCCTCCATCTCGTCCGCGCCGATGCGGCGTCCGTCGATCTCGATCATGACCTCTCCCGGGGAATCTTGAGGGGCAGACAGCAGGGCGTTGGGCACGCGGCGGCAGCACCGTGCCGGGTCGAGGCCGAGCTTTCGCGACAGCAGGGCCTCGACCCGCAGCCGGGGGGCGTCGACCTGCAGGCGGGCGAGGCGGGCTTCCAAGCCGTGCGCGACGGCGTGGCGGCGCAGGCGAAGGCCGAGGCCGCGCCAGAAGTCCGCCTCGTCGAGCCCGTGCCGCCGGCCCAGGAGGTGGGTGACCTCGCAGAGGCTGAAGACGAACAGGCTGTCGGTGACGAGTTCGGCCAGGACCGGGGCCGCGCGCATGGCGTGGAAGCGGTCGTCCGCCGGACCCGCATGGGCGGGATCGATGGCGCCGAAATCCGGCACGCGGGCGGGGTCGGCCACGAAGTCGACGCCGTACTCGGCGCTCTCGTGGAAGTCGCGCAGGATCACCCGTTCGGGCCACCCGTCGCGATGCACGAGGATCATGTTCTGGCCGTGCGCCTCCACGGCGATGCCGTGCGCCACCAGGAGGTGCCAGACGGGCAGGACCGCGACCTCCACCAGGCGGTCGAGCCAGGCCCGGAGGCCGTGGCGCAGGAGCCAGGGGGCGACGAAGGTGGATCCGTCCGGCTCGCAGGCCATCAGGGCGTTGAACGGCACCGCCGCCTCGCCGGGCGCGAGCCGCGGACTCTCGCGCCACAGGGCGGCGACCTGTCCCGCCAGCGGGCCGTCCCGGTCCGCCAGGGCGGCCGCGTACTCGCGCAGGACGTCCACCCGATAGGGGCCGCGCAGGAGCGGGTCCCCGGCGACGATCGCCGCCAGCCAGTCCGACAGGGCGGGCCCCGTCAGCACGAAATGCGGATCGAGGGTCCGGAGGCTCGACGTGCTGACGACGCTGAGGGCGAGCTTCACGCTGGCGGCGTGCGGATCGTCGAGGTTGTGCAGGGTGCGCAGGGATTGGCTGGCGCCGTAGCGCGCGCCGGCGGCCCCCAGCGCCACGGCGCGGCCCTCCGCCAGCCAGGGCCGCAAGGCCCCGGCTTCGAGGTGGCGCATCTGCCAGGGATGCACGGGCAGGACGGCGTGGGTGGCGAAGGAATGCCCGGCCGCGTGCAGGCGGCGCTCCAGCCGGTCCAGGTCGACGCCGAGTTCGGCGCGCCGGAAGTCGGCCTCCGTGCCCGGGAACCGGAGGGCGACGGCGTCCCGGCGGACGCCCAGCCATTCGAGGCGGAACGGCGCGGCGCCCTCCGGCCCGTAGCGGCGGTGGTCGTCGAGGGTGAAGCCCGTGCGTGTCTTGAAACAGGGATGGTACGGATGGCCTTCCCAGAGCGCCGCGTCGAGGGCGGCGAAGGGCAGGGTGCGGCGGTCCGGAGCGCGAAGGGTCTCGGCGTTCCAGCGGCAGAGCTCGATGGTCTGGCCGAGTTCCGCCAGCAGGCGCATCCGAGGCTCCGGGGCGGCCGGGAGGGCGTCCACCAGGGAGGACAGGTCGGCGGCGCGCCAGGCGCCGTCCGGCCCGGCCGTTTCCAGGGTCGCGGGGACGAGGCGCGGACGGCCGAACGGGCCGAGGACCCCGTCGGCGCGGAACCGGCGCGCGCCGAGGCGCCACGCCAGCCGCCCGGGGGCGTCGCGGCGCGGGGGGCTGAGATCCGGGAGGCCCTCGAACAGCACCGCTTCGGCGAGCTGGCGCAGGACGCGCCCCTCCGGCGGTTCGCGGGACGGGTGAGGCTCAGGAGGCAAGGGCACGGCCCGCCTCGCAGTACGCCGCCGCCCGCGCCCGCAGGGGGTTCGGCATGTCGATGTAGTTGCCGGTTCCGTCGCCCGAGGCGAGTTCGTCGCGGTCCGCCAGGCGGACCCGCAGGTTCGCCTTGGTGCAGAGCGTCGGCCCGTCCAGCACCGAGCGGGCGAAGGCCCGTCCGGCGCCGGTCATGCGGCGCGCCATCGCCTCCAGCCGGCGGGCGAGATCGTCGAGGAGAACGCTTTCGCGGATCGTGCCGTCATGCCCCATGCGGGCGATGACCGAGAAGATCTGGTTGACCACGAGATAGTAGGCGAGGCGCCGGCGGATCTCGTCGTCCGGGAAGTAGAGGGCGGCGATGGCGGCCGTCTCCGGTGCCTGGCGCAGGAGCCGGGGCCGTGCGTCCTCGGACAGGTAGAAGCCCTGGTTGTCGCGGTAGTACCCCCGGCGCGGCCAGCCGGCGGCGACGTCGAGGAGGGCGTTCTGCTGGTGCGCCTCGAGGGCGATGCCGTGGCGGTCGTAGAGGGCGACGACGGGCTCGAGCATGCAGTCCAGGTAGAGGCCGAACCAGGCCCGCGCGGTCCGCGCCCGTTCGTCGGCGCCCCCGGGGGCGAGGCGGCGCAGCAGGGCGTCGAGGCGCGAGGGGCGGCCGGGCAGGGGCTCGGCCGTGAGCGCCGCTAGGGTCGCGACGCCCCGCTCGGCCCCATCACGAAAAGGATTCTCGCGCAGCACCGTCTCGAACCCGCTCTCGTCGCGGCCGGGGCAGTGCAGGGTGAGATAGGCCGGGTCGGACACGATCCGGAAGGTGGGATGGCGCGTTCCGAACCCGTTGCGCGCCAGGAGCCGCGCCATGGCGACGCCGGCCTCGAGCTCGGCGAAGCGGTTCACCCGCAGGGAGTTGGTGAGGGTGACGGGCAGCGAGAACTTGGCCATCCACGGGCTGTCGGGGGCGTAGACCGTCCGCACGGACGAGGTGGCGGTGTAGCGGGGGCCGAACGCACCGAGGCACCGCACCCGGCCCGCCTCCATGAGGGCGGCGATGTCCGGGTCCAGCTTCAGCGCGTCGGCCTGGAGCGGATGCATGGGGAGGGCGATCTCCCCGGCGCGCAGGGGCAGCCGCCCGGCATCGGCGCCGAGGAGTTCGAGGGCGATCTCCGGCGCGGAGCGGGGGGCGGCCGAATCGTGGCGGACCCGTCCGGCCTCGACGGCGAACACGGCGAGCTGGAAGCCGCCGGCCTCCTCGGGCGCATAGACCCGCGCCTGCCAGGTGGAGAGGCCCTGCCGGCTCTTGGGCGTCGGATGCAGCCAGTGGCCGTAGACGAGGGAGCGTTCGGCCCCGATGAAGCTCGTGTCCGTCGTCGCACTCTCGCCGGCCGGCTCCCGGGCGAGGTCGAGTTGGCGCGCCGTCTCGCGATAGCTGTCGAGGACGCGTCCCAGGAGTTCCAGTTCGTGCGCCCGGGCGGACTCGTCCCGGCCCGCATCGACGCGGGCGTAGGCTTCCGCGAGCAAATCCTGGAGCGCCTGCATCGGGGCGACGCGGCGCCAGCGCGGCTCGTGGAGGTGGCGGGTCCAGAGGATGCCGAAGCCCTGGGCGCCGCACAGGGACGGCGACCGGATCTCGGCGCGGATCGCGATGCGCCGGCGGCCCAGGTTCCACTCCACGCACGCGGCGGGCGGCCCGTCGGAGCGGGCGTGACGGACCCGGATGCCGGGGTCGATCTCGCGCAGGTAGCCGTTGGCGAAGCTGCGGAAGGCTGCCGCTTCGGCAACGTGCTGGGACGATGGTGGCATGACGACCGAACCTCGTTCGAGCCCTGGAATGCCGACTGTGCGGCAAAGGACCGGCACTGCATGCCAGGTCATTCGTATTCGATCAGTCGATGTCGGCGCGATGCCCTGATTCGATCGCGCTTGCGTCGCAAGATGGGCTATTCACGTTCGTTCTCATAATCACAGACTGGACGATTAGGTTCCATGGTCTGCTCGATATGTGCAGCGTGTCGCTTATATTCGGTGTAGCGGTCAATAGGTCTGCCAAAAAAGCCGAATGATCGGTTTTTCATTGGAATTGTTCTTGGTCTACACTTGTGTGTGTATTGGGCGCTCGACCCGCCCAGGCCGCCGTTCAGGGACCGTGCGTCGGGACGGGGGCTCGAAAGGCGAGGGGCGACGCGGAGGCCGTGCGATGCCGGCGCTCCGGCGCCGCGTAGCGGGCGACCTTGCGGGCCGCGACGGCGAACAGGGCCGAGGCGAGGATCATCGTCCCGTCGAACCAGACGAACAGGGGGTCGCCTCCGAATCGCCTCAGGGGATGCTGGGGCACGGTGAGGAGGTCGGCGGCCGCCACGGCGAGGCAGAGGACCGCCACCGCCGCCAGTCCCTCGCACCACGCCCGGCGGCCGGGACGCGCGAGGGGCACCAGTGCGGCGACGATCCAGGCCGCGAAGAAGGCGCGGATCTCCCACTCGGCCCGGCCGGGGAGGTCCGCGGGCAGGAGCCGGTTGGCGAGGAAGTACACCGCCACCGCCGCCGGCAGGCCCGCGACGCTCCCGACGTTGAGGGCCTGGACCAGACGCAGGCCGGCGAAGGGCCGCTCGCCCGGTCGCGGCAGGCGCGCGAGGGACCACAGCACGATCCCGGTCGCGACGGTGGCGCAGGCCATGAGTCCGCACAGGAAGAACAGCAGCCGCAGGGCGGGCGCGGCGAAATGCGCCTCGTGCAGGCCGGTCAGCGTCGTGAAGGTCTTGGCGGCGGGCTTGAGGTCGACGCCCCGCACCTCGAGCAGCGCGCCGCTCACGCCGTCGAAGGCGACCTGCGGATGGTCGCGGGCGATGCCGTGGGGCTCGGCGAACACGGCGACCACGGTCGCGTTGGCGTCGCCCCGGTTCACCAGGGTCAGGCGTTCCAGGGGCTCCGCCACCATCGCGACGGCGCGCGCGACGAGGGGCCCCACGGGGGCCGGCACGGCGGACCGGTTCGCCGGCCGGCGCGGCGTCGGGATCCAGGCGGCCTCGGCGAAGAAGGACTGGGTGTTTGAGCGATACGCCGCCGTCACGCCCCAGGGCATGTAGAACGTCGCCAGGGTGACGACCCCCGTATAGGTGATCATCAGGTGGAACGGCAGCGCGAGGACGCCGCCGACGTTGTGGGCGTCGAGGAAGCTGCGACGCGGTGCCTTGTCCCGCCGGAACGTGAAGACATCCGCGAAGATGCGCCGGTGGACGACGATGCCGGAGACCAGGGCCACCAGCATGATCATCGCGCAGATGCCGACGATCCAGCGTCCCCAGAACGGCGCCATGTGCAGTTCGAAGTGGAAGCGATAGAGGAAGTCGCCGCCCTCGGTGTCGCGGACCGCCGCCTCGGCTCCGGTCGCGGGGTCGAGGTGGACATGGCCCGGCGGCTCGCCCGGGCCCGCACGCCAGAACAGGTCGAGCACCGGTTTCTCCGGCTGCGGCATGCCGATGAACCAGGTCCGAGCCTTGGGGGCGTGCGTGGCGAGATAGGTCACCGCCCGCTCGGCGGCGGCGGCGAGGTCCGGGCCCGACATCGGCGCGGCGAGGCCGAGTTCGGGCCGCATCCAGCGGGAGATGTCGGCCCGGTAATAGCTCGCGGTCCCGGTGAGGCAGACGGCGAACAGCACCCAGCCGACCACGAGGCCGGACCAGGTGTGCAGCCACGCCATGGACTGGCGGAAACGTCCCTTCATGGCGCGCGCTCCGGCATGGCGGTCCCGAGGACGGGACCGACGTCGAGTACGGGACCAGGGACGAGGATGGGGGCCTCGTCCGTGGCCCGCGTCCCGGAGCCGGCGGCCTGGCGCACCGGGGTCAAATCAGAAATCGACGGTTGCGGACAGGATGAACGTCCGGGGCGCGCCGACGGCCAGGAAGCCGCGCGCGGCGGAGGCCCAGTACGAATCGTTGAGCAGGTTCTGGACGGTGGCCCGCATCACCACGGGCTTGCCGTTCACGCCCTCGAAGGCGTAGCGCAGGCCGGCATCGAACCGCGTCCAGTCCGGCACCGACTGGGTGTTGCCCTGATCGTAGAACATGCTGCTTGTGTAGATCGCCCGTCCGGTCAGGGTCAGGCCGGGCGCCAGCCACGGCGGCAGGTCGACCTCGCCGTAGAGGTTGAACGCCGTGTCGGGCACGCCGGGCACGGCCCGTCCGTCGAATTGGCGGCCCACGGTGTTGACGAGCTTGGCGTCGATGAGGGTCAGGCCGCCCAGCAGCCGCACGCCCGGGACGAGTTCGCCGAACACGTTGAACTCGATGCCGCGGTTGCGCTGCAGGCCGCTGACGGAGAACAGCCGCGTGGCCGGATCGGTGAACGCGCTCGGCTGCTCGATCTCGAACAGCGAGGTCGTGACCGAGACGGCGCCGAGATCATACTTCGCGCCGACCTCCTTCTGCCGGCTGACCACGGGGGCGAAGACCGCGTTGGAATTGATCGCCGTCACCGGGGCGGACGGCCCGGCATCGAGGGACTCGATGTAGTTTCCGTAGAACGACAGGTTCTCGAACGGCCGGACCACCAGGGCGATGGCGGGGCTGAACCGGCCCTCGCGGTACCCCGTCGCCGGCGTGCCCTGGGTCGGGCCCGGACGGGTGACGTAGCTGCGCAGGTCGATCTCCTGGAACCGTCCGCCCAGGGTCAGCAGGACGCGGTCGTCGCCGAGCGACAGGGTGTCGGCGATGGCGACGCTGCGGGCGTAGAGCTCCGAGAAGATCGGCTGCCGGTCGGAGCGGGGGAAGGCGATGGTCGGAACCGAGCCGAACGGCAGGTCGACGGGGTTGTAGATGTTGATCGGGTAGGCCGGCAGGGCGAAGGGCACGAAGCCGCGCGAGAAGTTCTTGTTGACGGCCTCGACGGCCGCGACGCTGAATTGGTGATTGATGAAGCCCGTCTGGAAGTTGGTGCGGACGCCCACCTCGCCGGTGAAGCCCTGCAGTTCCAGGGGCTGGATCGCGAGGGAGTTCGTCGCCAGCCCCGTCGGGCTCGTGACCCGATAGTTCGAGGTCAGGAAGTCCTCGTTGTAGCGGCTGAGGCCGCCGGCCGCGTAGATCGTCGTCTCGGGCAGCACGTCGTACTCGACCCGGCCGGCGGCCATGTTGTAGCGGCTGTCGTTGTACTCGAACGCGTTCGCGGTGTTGCGGCGGGCGTTCGGCGCCCGCGGCACGGGGATGCCGGGCGCCACCGCGTTGAACAGCGAGGTCGGCGCGGTGATGTTCTGCGTCGAGTGATTGAAGTCGAACGACGCGCGGAACCGGTCGTTGCGGTAGTCGATGCCGAGGGCCGCGACGCCGACCTCGATGGCGTTCTTGTCCAGCGGCGTGTCGCCGTTGCGGTAGGCGCCGTTGAAGCGCACGCCCCATTCCTTGAAGGTGCCGAAGCGGCGCCCGAGGTCGAGATGCGTCCCGAACTGCGCGTCGCTGAAGTAGCTCGTGGTCACCCGCGTCAGCGGCTCGTCGTACGCGCGCTTCGGCACGAGGTTGATCGTGCCGCCGACGCGGCCGGTGCCGCCGCTGAGGAGCGCCGTCGGACCGAGCAGGACCTCGACGCGCTCCAGACCCTCGGTGAAGCTGCGGCGCGGGTTGGCGATGTAGAACAGCCCGTCGAAGGCGGTGTCGAGGTTGGTCACCGAGAAGCCGCGGATGAAGTACGAGTCGCGCTCGCTGTAGGGCGGCGCGTCGCTGCGGACGGACGGGTTGTTCAGGACGACGTCGGCGACGGAGCGCGCCTGCTGATCGTTGATCAACTTCTCGGTGTATCCGGTGACGTTGAAGGGCGTCTTCTGGACGGAGCGGTTGCCGAGCAGTCCGACCCGCGTTCCGCTGCCGACCTGACCGCCCGCATAGGGAACGGGCGGCTGGCCGACGGTTCCGGACCGGGGCGGCAGGCTCCTGGGCGCCCCGGGCGCCTGGGGCTGCCCCGCCACGTGCAGCTCCTCGAGGGCCACGGAGCCCGCCGCCTCGCCGCCGAGCTGAACGTAGCGCGGATTGACCAGGGTGATGGTGGAGGGACCCGCCGCGCGGAACGTCAGGCCGGTGCCCTTCAGGATGCGGCCGAGGCCGTCGAGGGGCTCGACCACGTCCTCGAGGCCGCCCGTGGTCAGCCGTGCGGTCAGGTCCGTGGCGTAGACGAGCTTCACCTTGGCCTGTTCGGTGAAGGCGACGAGGGCGGCTTCGAGGGGTCCCTTCGGGATCGTCAGGGCGACCCGCTCCACCGCCTGCGGGGCCGAAGCCTTGGAGGCCAGTGCGAGGATGCTCGCCGTCCGCGCCCGATCCGGCTGCGCCCGGCGCCCGTCCTGGGCCTGGACGGCCGCCGGCACCATCACCAGCATCGACACGCCGGCCAGGGCCGATCCGGCCAACCGCTCACCCGCAACACCACGCCCGCGCGTCGCCATTCTCTGTCCGTCCCTCGCTCAGACGGAGACGGGCGCCTCGCGGCAGCCTGTCCCCACCGATTGAGATCAACGGAGCCGCGATCTCCTGACGTCCGGGAACGAACTTTCCTTCAGAATTTTCGAACGGGCGATCCGACGAGGACGAGGAAGGGCGACAGGCGGGTGATTCCCACGCCCATCGTCGCGGCGATCGAGTCCAGCGCCTCGTCGGTGTCGCGCGGGTCGAAGGCGCCGGTGACGCGCCGCTCGCCGGCGGCCGCATCGAGGAGCACGATGCGACCGTGGCGGTAGCGGTCGAGCTCGGCGAGGACGACGGAGAGCCGCTCGCCGGAGAAGCGCAGGCGGCCCTCCCGCCACGCCGTCGTCCGGGCCAGGTCCGCGCCCGTGACGGCGAGGGAGGCGCCCTCCGTGCGTCGGACCGCCTCGCCCGCCGAGACCCGCACGGGCCGCCCCGAGGTCGCGACGTCGACGCTGCCCTCGACGACGCCCATCTCGACGCCGCCCGTCTCGCCGCCGGCGCCGTCGGCCCGGACGAAGAAGCGGGTGCCGACGGCGCGGACGCTCAGGCCGTTGCCGCGCACGACGAACGGGCGCTGGGGATCGGACACGACCTCGAAGAAGGCCTCGCCGCGCAGCAGCGCGACCCCGCGCTCCGTGGCGCCGAAGTGCAGGGCGACCGCCGTGTCGGTGTTGAGGTCGATCCGGCTGCCGTCGGCCAGGGTCGCGTGGACGATGTCGCCCACCCCGCTCCAGAGGTCGGCGCGGAGCCAGTCGACGAGGCCGAGCTGGAAGGCCAGGGCGGTGGTGAGGACGAGGGCGACGGCGACCCCGGTCAGCGTCTTGGTGGGCGGGCGGCGATGCCGTGGATCGGGCACACGGCCGAGCTTGCGCCACAGGGCGTCCAGCTCGGCATAGGCCGCTTCATGGGCCGGATCGGCCGCGCACCAGGCCGCGAAGGCGTTCCGGTCCCGGTCCGTGGCGTCGGGCGAGGCGAGGCGCGCGACCCAGCCGGCGGCGGCCTCGTAGACCGGGTCGTCCCCCTCCGCCGCATGCGCGTCGGTGTCGTCGCCGCTGGCCACAGCCATGCTCCATCCGGAATCACCGAGCCCGGACGGCCCAGCCCCATGCTCCTACACCCTCAGATCAACGAACCGGCAAGATCCTGACGTCGCCCCACGAACAAGAGCCGCGCCACGAACAGGAGACAGGCCTCACACCCAATCGTGGCAGCACCGGCGACAGTGCAGGAGCGCCTTGATGAGGTGCTTCTCGACCATGTTCCGGCTGATGCCCAGGCGGGCGGCGACGTCGCCGTTCGAGAGGTTCTCGAACCGGACGAGGAGGAACACCTCGCGGCATCGCGGCGGCAGCGCGTCGATGGCGGCGGCCAGCCGTCTGAGCTCCTGCCGTGCGATCACCTGGCGTTCCGGCAGGGCATACCCGTCCGCGATCTCCGCGAGGTCCGTGTCCGTCATGGTGCGGAACAGAGTGCCCTCGAGGCGCTGCCGGTTGCGCATCCGCAGGGCGACGTTGTTGGCGACCTGGAAGAGGAAGGCCGAGGGGTGTTCGATCGGCGTGCGGGACAGCGCGCCCAGCATCCGCAGGTAGGTTTCCTGGTGGGCGTCGGCGGCGGCGTCGGCGCTGCCGAGCAGACGCATCAGGAATCGCCGAAGCCTGACGCCTTCGCTCCGATGCAGCGCCTCGATCAATGTCGACTGCATGCTTGGCCCCCGCTCCAATCACTCCTCGATCATCGCGACATCGCGGAATCTCGATCGGTCGGAGAAAGCAGTCAATCGGAAATTATGCAAGCATCTCAGTACTTTAGATGAACTCTAAAGATGACGGCGCCGTGCCGCCGCAACGTCTTGTATTTCTATCGGAAACGGCCCCGTAACCGGCCGGGGCTCCCCAGCAACGGCAAGGCGGGCCTCGGGGGAATGCCCATGCCTGTTGTGCACAGAGCACATGCCGCCACCTTATGAGCTCCGACCACGCCATCGGTTTCTCGTGGCCGCTTCCGAATCACGCGGGGATCACGCGGCGGACGCGTAGCGCGGCGCCGGGTGAACCTGCGCGAATCCCGGGATCATCGCCAGCCGGGCGGCCTGGAAGGCGTCCCACTGCCCGGCGTCGTGAAGCGGCGGGATCGTCACGGACTCGCGGCGGTCGAACCCCGCGAGGGCGGCGTCGACGAGGTCGCCGACCTCCATCATCGGCGGCAGCGCGGCGGGATCGACCCCCGACCGGCTCCACAGCTCCGTGCGGGTGGCCGATGGCAGCACGGCCTGCACGTACACGCCCTTGGGGGACAGCTCGTGACTCAGGCCCTGGGACAGGAACAGGACGAAGGCCTTGGTCGCGCCGTAGACCGACATGCCGAATTCCGGGACCAGCCCGACCACGGAGCCGATGTTGACGATGGCGCCCGCGCCGGCCCCGGCGAAGCGGGGTGCCACCGCGCTGGCGAGCCGGACCAGCGCCGTCGTGTTGAGGGTCACGAGGCGCTCGACGTCGTCGGTGGCCTGCGCGACGAAGCCACCGCCGACGTTGGCGCCGGCATTGTTGACGAGGATGCCGATGCCGTCGTCGTCGCGCAGCCGCGTCTCGACGGCCCGGATCTGGTCCGGCGCCGTGAGGTCGGCCGGAAGCACGTCGACGGCGACGCCGTAGTCACGGCGGAGACGGTCGGCGAGCTCGTCCATCCGTGCCTTGTCGCGGGCGACCAGCACGAGGCCGTGGCCGCGCCGGGCGAAGCGGTCGGCATAGGTCGCGCCGATGCCGGTCGAGGCGCCGGTGATGAGAACCGAACTCTGGGTGGCCATGGGATTCGCCCCTGCGTGTCTGATGAGCAATCATGATGATCATCATGATTGAACTCAAATATGATCGCGATCATATGAGTGTCAACGGGGTCGACGGGGAATTTTCGAGATGCGTGTCACGCAGGAGCAGATGCGGGAGAACCGCCGCCGCATCCTGGCGGCGGSGAGCCGTCTTTATCGCGACAAGGGGTATGACGCCGTCGGCGTCGCCGAGGTGATGAAGGCCGCGGGCCTCACCCATGGGGGCTTCTACGGACACTTCGCCTCGAAGGAGGACCTGATGGCGCAGGCCATCGCCCAGGCGGCGACCGAGGTCGCGGGCAGGGGCGGGGACCTGCCGGCGTTCGTGGCGACGTATCTCTCGCCCGCGCATCGGGACGACGCGGCGGACGGGTGCCCGATGGCGGCCCTGGCCGCCGACGTTCGTCACCGGCCGGCGGCGGCGCGGGCCGCCATGACGACGGGCATCCGCGCACAGATCGACCGCCTGACCGAGGCGGTCCCCGCCGCCGCCGACCGCCGCCGCGAGGCCATCGGCACCTACGCGGCCCTGATCGGCGCCCTGATCCTTGCGCGTGCGGTCGACGATCCCGCGCTCTCGGACGAGATCCTCGACGAGACACGCGCCTGGATGGCGCCCGGCGCGTGAGGCCCGTGTCCTGCGGCGGTTGACCTGGCCTCCGTCCGTGATCCGCAGGGGCCGAACGCGCTTGTCCGCTCCCCGGACACGGGCCTCGACCACCGGACAGGCGCTCCCGTCGCCCGGCAGAAGGTCGCTCGGCAAGAGGGTGGCACCGGCGGATCATCCCGCGAGGGCGGTGGCGATGACCGAAGCGAGTGAGGTGGTCGGGCGCCCGATGAGACCGCTCAGCTGATGGCCTGCATCGAACAGGCCCCCTTTTTGTGCTCCCGCATCGGAGTCCGCCAGGAGGCCGGCGAACGCTTCGGGGAGCCCCGCACCGATCAGGGCGGCCGCGAACTCCCCCTACGCCAGGGTCCGGTAGCCGACCAGCTCGCCCGATACCTGCGCTACGAGGTCCGCGAAGTCCGCCAGCGTGTAGGCCTCGTCTCCGGCCAACTCGTAGATGCGGCCGCTCTGAGCGGTCTCCGACGCCAGCACGGCGCTGGCCGCCGCGGCGTAATCCGCGCGTACCGCCGAGGCGACCCGGCCTTCCCCGGCGGCGCCCAGGAAGACCCCATGCGCCAGCGCGGCCGGGATCGAGGCGTCAGCGCGGGCGGAATCGAGGCCGCATAGTTCTCGGTGTACCATCCGTTGCGCAGCAGCACGTGCGGCACGCCCGACGCGGCTTCGGTCGCACGGTGCTCCTCCGCCAGACCAAGGGGCGACGTATCGGCCCGGAGGACGCTCGTATAGGCAATGCCTGGGTCACCTGGAACGCGATGGGTTCATCACGCGCCACGTGTACCCGACCAGCCCTCCGAGCTTTGAGTATCGCTTGGCCGAGCTGGGTCGCTCCTTCCTCGTTCCCTTGGACATGCCGGTGGATTGGGCCGAGGTCAGCCACCGGCGCGTTCGGGAGGCGCGGCGCCTCTACGATGACGTCGAAGGGTCCGGCCCCGCCTGAACCGGTCGATCCGGACCGCGACGCGGCCGAGGCGAATGGATAAGGGCGTCCGGAACGCCACGTTCCATGCTCGGGAGAGCGGCCCTGGGGGCGGGAGTCCGGGGTGGAAGTCCCAGGGTTGAAGTCCCGGATCAGGGACCGGCCTTGGACGTGGCGACGAGGTCCACGTCGACCCCGACCTCCAGGGCCACCCATTGTCCCGACGCCCACGCACCCTGCCCGACGCCGAATGCCGTGCGGACGAGGCCGACATGCCCGGTGGCGCGGGCCTGGTCCCCCGCGAGCGCAAGCCGGAACGGAAGCGTGAGCGGGCGGCTCGTGCCCCGGATGGTCAAGGTTCCGACCGCCTCGTAGTCGCCGCCGCCCTTGTCGACGAAGCCCGTGGCCTCGAAGCGCGCCTGGCGCGCCGCCTTCACGTCGAACCAGTCCTGCTGCGGCAGGGCCGTGTCGCGCTGGACGTCTCCTGTGCGCGCGCTCGCCAGATCGATGAGGACCGTGGCGTGCCCGGCCTCCGGCTTGGCGGGATCGAACGTCACCGTCGCGTCGAAGCGCTCGAAGCGTCCCGAGAACGGGGCGCCGACCTGGACGCCCGAGAACCGGATCGCGCTTCTCGCCGGATCGATCACCCATTCGGCGGCGGCGGCCGGCGAGGCGGCCCCCAACAGAGTGCCCAAGAGTGTGCCCAGCAAGGGGGCTCTCCGGAGCGCCAACCTCGCGTGGGCGACGCGGAAGCGGAAGGCAGGCGTGGTCATCGGATCGCTTCCGTGTGCTCGGAGGATGTCGGGGGGCGGCCAGCGGGCAGCATGCGGCGCAGGCTGTCGTCGCGAAGGATGAGGTGGTGACGCAGTGCGGCCGCCACGTGCAGCGCGAGCAGCGCCGTGAGCAGCCACGCCCCGTAGGCGTGAACCCGCTTCGCGACCTCCTCGGCCGCGGCTGCATCCGTGAGGAACGCCGCCAGGGGCAGGTGTGGCCAGGGCACGAGGCCGTACAGCACCGTGGGGATCTGGAACGGCGAGAGCGACACGATCGCCCAGCCGGTCAAGGGCAGGCCGACGAGCAGGAGATAGAGCAGGCCGTGCACTGCGCCGGCCGCCCGGCGTGCGGGAGCCGGCATTCCGACCGGGTGCCGGGGCGGCCGATGGAAGGCGCGCCACGCGAGACGGAGCGTCGTCAGGGCCAGGACCGTGATCCCGACGGACTTGTGCCACTGGTAGAGCTGGAACTGGCGCATCGGCGCCAGCCCAGCATGGGTCATGACCAGGCCGATGCCGATGAGGGCGAGCACGCAGAAGGCGCTCGTCCAGTGCAGCAGGATGGCCACGACGGTGTAGCGCCGCGCGGGCGGGCCGGGTCCCATAGCCCTCCTCCTCCCTCGGGCTCAGTCCTGGCGCTCGAAGGCGCCCGCGATGGTGAGGTGCAGGTCGTCGCCGATCAGCGGGACGTAGGTCTTCACGCCGAACTCGGAGCGCTTGAGCGTCCCGGCCGCCTCGAAGCCGACCGTGACCTTCTTGTTGAGGGGGTTCACGCCGGCGCCGACGAGGGTCACGTCCAGGGTCACGGGCTTGGTCACGCCGTGAAGGGTCAGGTTGCCCAGGACCTTGGCCTTGTCCTTGCCGTCGGGCGTCACCTTGGTCGACACGAAGGTCATCTCGGGGAACTTGCCCGCGTCGAGCCACTGGTCGCCCTTGAGTTCTCCGGTGAGCTTGTCGCTGGTCGTCGTCACCGAGGCGACGGGGATCTTGATGGCGAGCTTCGAGGCGGCCGGGTTCTTGGGCTGGAGGTCGAGGGTGCCGGAGACGTCCGAGAAGCCGCCGGCATAGTTCGAGAAGCCCATGTGGGACACGCGCCAGCCGACCTGGGTGTGGCCGGGATCGACGGCGTAGGTGCCGGCCTGGATCTGGGCGGGGTCCCGGGTCGGCGGCGTCTGGGCCGACGCGCCGCCCCCGAGGGCGACGGCGAGGGCGAGGCCGGAAGCGAGGAGGAGTTTCATGATCGTCTCCGAAACGTGAGTGGGCTGTCGCGGCGCGCGCGAGGGGGTCGGGAGGGCGCCGCGACCCGACGAAGGTCCGGATAGTCCCGTTGGCCGGTCCCGTAGAGCCTGCTATCCGGCACTACATGGTTGCGAAATCGGAAACCTTCGGCGGCAATCTCGACGATCTGCGGGCGTTCTGTGCCGTCATCGATCTCGGCACGGTCACGGCGGCGGCGGCGAGCCTCCGGGAGACCAAGGGCAGCGTCAGCCGACGGCTCTCGCGACTGGAGGCGGCCCTGGGCGCCACCCTGATGGCCCGCCACCCCCGCGCGGTCTCACCGACGGCGGAAGGTCTCGCCTTCTACGCAAAGGCCCAGGAATGCCTGGCGCTCCTCGACGAGGCGGCGGAGACCGCCCGTGGCGCATCGACGGTGCCGGCAGGGCACCTGCGGATCACCACCTCCGTCGATTTCGGCATCGAGGTGATGCCCGAGATCGTCGCCAGCTTCCGGATGGCGTACCCGCAGATCACCGTCGAGATGCTGAACACCGACACGCGCCTGGATCTGGCGGCCAACCGGATCGACCTCGCCCTGCGCCTGGGGGACGTGGAGGAAACCGGCTACCGGGCCACCCAGATCCTGGACGTCTGGCTGGGGCTCTATGCGGCGCCCGCCTACCTCGCTTCGAAGCCGCCCCCCGCGAACCCGGCGGCCCTGGCGGACCACGACGTGATCCTGGCGCGCGAGCGAGCCGGCGTGATGGGCATCCTGCTCGACGACGGCGGGGGGCGCATGGAGCAGGTCGGCCTCCGGCCGGCCATTCGGGTGAGCGATTTCGCGACCGCGCTTCGCTTGACCCTTGCGGGGGCGGGCATTGGGCACCTCCCGAGCTTCATCGCCTCACGGAGCGTCGCGGCGGGGCGGCTGGTGCGGGTGCTCGAACCGTGGGCGACCACCGGGGGAGCCTTGCGGGCGGTGAGCCTGGCGGGGCGGGAGTTGCCCGCACGCGTGCGCCTGTTCCGTGAGCATGTGCGAACCGAGATCGCGAAGCGGTCGTCCGTGGAGTTCAAGCCGCGCTAGAGTGGCTTCTGCCGAAGTGGATACCGGTCCGGAGGATAGGAGCGCGGCGAGACAAGAGCCTGGAGCTGCGCCCGACCCGACGTGGTCGGGCGCAGCTCCAGAACCGTGGGGCGGCCAGCAGACACCGTGCCCGGTTTGGCGACCGGGAGCGGGAACGGTCCTGACGGGCGCCGCCGACCGGAGGGCCCGTTATGCCGCGGGATCCTGCCCCGCGCGGAGCCGTTGAAGCGATGTGTTTCGAACACGGAGTCGTCGCCATGGCCCAGACCCGTCATTCACGCCCCGATCCCATCGAAGAAGGCGCCCAGGCCCGGATCCACGGCCGTCCGAAGGATGCCTGTCCCTACCCGCGCGACAGCGAGGAACGGGCGGCCTGGATGGAAGGCTACGATGGGACGCCCCGCGACGACGGCCCCGACCCGCGCCTGGGGTGAAGCGCAGCTCCTTCCGGGCGCTTCCCGGCCCAACATTGGAACATGCCCGGAAATCGGAACACTTCGCATCGCGTCACGTTGGCTCCCCAACGCAACAGCGAAGGAGACATCGATGCGTAAGCTCGCTCTCATTTCCGCCGTTACGCTCTCTCTCGGAGCTCTTGGCGCGACCGGTGCTCAGGCACAGGGTTACGGATACGGCGGTGACCGCGATGGCGGTTATGGCCGCGGCTACGGGCGCGGAATCGACCGGGGCTACGACCGGGATCGCGGCTACGACCGGCGGGGCGATCGCCGGGACCGGCGCGGTCTGTCGACCGGAGCGGCCGTCGGCCTCGGGATCGCGGGCGTCGCGGCGGGCGCGGCAGCTGCCGGCGCCTACGATCGCGGCGGACCGGGTTACTACGGCCGGGGCTACTGAAACGGCGCGATCCGTGACTTCGAAAGCCCTGCCGCGCACGCCGCGGCGGGGCTTTTTCTCGTAAGGATCCCGTGTCGTCAGAACTTCGTCGCGCCGGAGGCTTGGTGTCCCGGCGCTCCATCCGGATCGCGACCGACGTCTCGCCCCCTCCTCGAAACCGACCGTCCGCGATCGGCGCAGGTCACCCTCCGTGACACGGCCCGGACCACGGCCCGGACAAGGTGAATCCATGCAGAGCAAGCTCTCCAAGACGATCATCGGTGCGATCATCGCGGTCGCGCTCGCGGCCGCGGTCTCGTATGGACTCATCAACCAGCAGACGGCCGATCAGCTGCAGACCAAAGCGAACCAGACCCTGTCGGACGATCAGGCCGCACCGACGACGAACCCGCAGCAGCCGGTGCCCGCACCCACGCCGCAGACCCCGACCCCCGCCCCCCGTCCGTGACCCTCGCGGGACCCTCAGGTTCCGCGAACGCGACACGGACCCCGAGGGGCGCACCATTTGGAGGATCGCCAATGACACAGGACAAGAGCGGCAGCCAGGATCGCGCCGAGACCAGGGCCGCACGGGCCGCGGAGCGGGCCGACACGGCCGGACAGGTCTGGGAAGAGGTGAAGGCGCGGGAGGCGGCCCGCGACGACCAGATCGTGCGCCTGAAAGCCGAGCGGCTGGCCCGCGATGCCGAGGACGCCGCCGCTCCGAAGCCTGCCGCCAAGGCGACCAAAGCGACCAAAGTCGCCAAGCGCTGAGGAGGCCCCGGCGCCGGCCCGAGGGGCGAGGACGCGCCGCATCGGGTGCGTTCGGGCACCGCGAAACGAACGGATCGGGGGCATGAAACATCGGCGCAGGACGTATCGCTGCAGGAAACATCCCTGCCATGCGCAAGCCCTATCGAAGGCGACGCTCCGATCCCGATCCAGCCCGTGAGGCTCCCATGCCCGTCGCCCGTCCCGTCCGCTGGCTGCTGACGCTCCTCGCCCTCGTCGCGCCGGCGGGTCTCTCCGGCGCCGGCCGGAGCGGCCCAGCCGAGACGCGCGAGCCGGCGGGCGAGGCCTCGGCACAGGTCGTGTTTCGGCACTTCATCTGAATCGGCTTCGGCCCGTCAGTCGCGACGGCTCGGCATCTCGCCGGCGGCCACGAGCGCCCGGGCGATCGCCACCGTGCGTCGGCTCTGGTGCCGGATGGCGTCAAGGTCCTCCGGACACGGATCACGGTTCTCGGCGCCGACGATGGACGAGGCGCCGTAGGGCGAGCCCGCTTCCAGCATCGCCGCGTCGGTGTAGCCCGTGGGCAGGATGACCATGCCGAGATGGGCCATCGGCGCGTAGAGCGAGAGCGTGACCACCTCGGACCCGCCATGCGGCCAGGACGCGGTCGCGAAGGCGCCGCCGACCTTTCCCGCCAGGGCTCCGCGCTTCCACTGAGGTCCGAGCCGATCGAGGAACGCTTTCAGCTCCGTCGCCATGGCGCCGAAATAGCACGGCGTGCCGAACAGGATGGCGTCGGCCCATTCCGCGTCTTCGTGCGTCGGCGCTTCGTAGAGCGCGTTCTGCCGCGTCGCGCTCTCGGCCCAGCCCTCGACCTTTGCCATCGTGTCGTGGTCGACGACCTCGCGGGCCCGGCGGAGCCGAACCGTGGCACCGGACGCCCGGGCGGTCTCCGCGGCGGTGACCGCCAGTGTTTCGACGGAGCCGGATCGCGAGTAGAACACGATCAGCAGGCGCGGCGGGTCGGCTTTGGGTTGGGGCACGGCATGATCCTGGGTGAACGCCTCAAGTAGCGCTCCGAGCCCCGATGGAACCCGCCCCTGCCAAAGGGTCGCGCCGCCTCGACGCAGGCCTCGCGCGGCAGGCACCG
The DNA here is from genome assembly GCF_001422845.1 of Methylobacterium sp. Leaf100. Taxonomy (NCBI): domain Bacteria; kingdom Pseudomonadati; phylum Pseudomonadota; class Alphaproteobacteria; order Hyphomicrobiales; family Methylobacteriaceae; genus Methylobacterium; species Methylobacterium sp. Leaf100. The sequence goes on from NZ_LMMW01000005.1 coordinate 111,002, forward strand.
CGCGGCAGGCCCTTGCCGTTCCGCCTTCCTGAACGCAAAATGAACACAGTGTTCCTGATTAACGGATCATGAACGAACGGCCCGCCAGACTGGCCTGCCCCGCAACTCCACAGGAGGATGGAATGTCGACCGGACTGTTCCAAAACCTGCCCGGCGCCCACGAGATGGGAGGCGCCTCCGCCCTGCCGAGCGAGCCGTGGCTGCTCCCGATTTCCGACGGTTCCGGCCCGTTGCCCGGCCCGGCCTCCGACGCGACGGATGCGCTGCTGCTCTCCGTGCGCGACGCCGCGCGTCCGGCCCGAATCGCCGCGAACGCGCTGATGGCCCTGTTGTTCGTGATGGTTCTGGGGCAGATCGCCAAGGACCGGTTCGGCGCCGTACCGGCCCACACCATCGCCGGACAGCTCGACATCACCGGACAAGTCGCCGATGCGGCGCCGGCGGCGATGCCTGTCTCGAAGGCCTCGCTGACCGTCGACAACTGAGCGGGTTCGCACGGGCCGGCGCGGGACGATGTGCCGGCGGTGGACCGCCTGTTCGCCGGCGCCGGAAGCGCCCCGCCGGACCGGATCGCCGGCCTCGCCCGATCTTGCGCTTCCGAGACGCCGCGGCGAAACTGATGCCCGGTCCCGACGAACCGGAGCACGAGCGGCAGTGAGCGACGCGGCGATCAAGGGTCCGGCATCCTACTTCCCGTCCATCGAGAAGAGGTACGGACGTCCCATCGCGGAGTGGCAGGCGCTGGTGCGCCGGCATCTTCCGGCAAAGCACATGGCCCTCGTCGCCCTGCTGAAGACCGAGCACGGCATGGGCCATGGCCACGCCAACGCCCTGGTGGCGCATGTTCTGGCGGCCGAGAAGGGTTAGCGGCGGGACGCGGCCGGCACGAGGCGGCGTTCGTGCGCCCGTCCGCCCGGGGGTCAGGGCCCGTCGCCCCGGAGCTTGGCGAAGAACGGGGCCAGCTCGTCGTCCGCATCGTCCCAGGTGTCCCCTTCGGCCAGGCCGAACGCTTCGAGGGCCCCGTCTTCCCGGCGGATGACGCACCAGGCGGTCTGCGTCGCATCGGGCGGCACGGGCCATTGCCGGATCTCGGCGGGCGTCTGGCGGCGAAGCCGGAACTGCCGCTCGGGGTTGTCGTGAAACCACAGGCTGTCGGTTTCGGTGGCGTGCATGGGGGGCTCGGACGGGCGGGGTGGCGGGAGCCGGCCGGCAGGACGGCACTTCAAGACGGCGCTTCATGCCAGCCGACCGCCGCGGTTGTCGACCGGCTGACCGCGGGAGACGCGGTCCGGCGCCGGCCGGTCATACCAAATCCGGTCGATCGCTTCGCGATGCGGATTTGGGCTTCGCTCAGGCGCCGCGCGGGCTGCCTGAGACTGTCTCCGAATGGATCATCCGAAGACAGTATCAGACCCCGACGCGGCCGAGGCCGGGCAGCTTCAGGCCGGGGCGGCGCAGATCGAGGCCGGCGACGGCACCGAGGATGTTGACCTCCAGCCCTTCGACCCAGCCGAGCGTCAGCCCGAGATAGCCGCCGAGATTGATCCGGATCCCGGTGCCCGAGGGCGTCGTGCCGAACCAGCGGCCGTCATAGGGGAAGTCCTTGCCGATGGCGGTGGCCGGCAGGCTCGCCCGCATCTCCGGCACCGAACTCATCACCGCCGCCACGAAGGTGTTCGAGTTCGGACCGGGCCACAGCCGGTAATCCCCGACCTTGGCGTAGCGGTAATTGGCGATGGTGGCCCGGATGCGCGGCAGCATCCGCTCCGCTTCCCCCCCGTCGGCGGCGAAGATCACCTCCGGGGCGCTGCCGAACCAGCGCCCGTCCGGCACGAAGCGGTCGATCCAGATCGGCATGCCCCAGGCCGTGTAGTCGAACCGCTGGTAGGCGCGGTCGCCCGCCCCCTTCACGACGATCCAGCTGTGGCTCGCGACGATGCCGCGCCAGCTCACGGTGCGGGCCGAGAACACCCGCACGACGGCCTGCGGGTTCCGCGCGGCGGGCGGCAGCAGGCCCGCGCTCGAGCGGTCGGCCGAGCGCCAGTCCGCGATGTCGTTCCTGAGGTAGTAGAGGGCGGCCGAGACCGCGATCGGCGCGAGGAACACGACGGCGAAGACGAGGAGGGCGATGCGGAGCACGGAGGTCTCATGGTGGGGAAAGCGCGAGATCCCTGATCTAGGATGTCCCCGGAACCTACGGCAGAGGCGTGCGGCGTCATCGTGCCGTCCGGCACCGCCTGTCCTCGCACCGCCTGCCTTCGGGGGATCTGGTCGAAGACTCGGCCGTGGCGCCGGTCGAAGACCTTGCCAAGCCTGGGCGGCGGACGCATGCAGCATCCCGTCGCCGCCGCGAGTCCAGCCCCATGCTTCCATCGATCCCGATGCCGGCCCCGCCCGTCCGGGACGGCCTCCCGCCGGGCCAGCGCGGCCGGGCGATGGTGGCGGTGCTCACGGGCGTCGGCCTCGCCACCCTCGACACCGCCATCGCCAACACGGCCCTGCCGACCATCGCGGCCAGCCTCGGCGTCGATGCGGGCGACTCGGTATGGATCGTCAACGCCTATCAGCTCGCCGTGGTGGCGACCCTGCTGCCCATCGCGGCGCTCGGCGAGATCATCGGGCAGCAGCGGATCTACATCGGCGGCTTCGTGCTGTTCACCGCGGCCTCCCTCGTCTGCGCCCTAGCCTGGTCGCTGCCGACCCTCGTCGCCGCGCGGGTGTTCCAGGGGATCGGCGCGAGCGCCCTGATGGCCGTCAACATCGCCCTCATCCGCTTCATCTACCCGGCGAACCAGCTCGGGCGGGGCGTCGGGCTCAACGCCTTCGTGGTCGGAATCGGCTTCGCCGTCGGCCCCACCGTGGCCTCCCTGATCCTCGTGACGGCGCCGTGGCCGTGGCTGTTCGCCATCAACGTGCCCATCGGCCTCGGCGCCCTGGCGCTGGCCTGGACCGCCCTGCCGGAGACCGGCCGCTCCGGCAATCGGTTCGACATTCCCGGCGCGTTCCTGAACGCCGCCGCCTTCGCGCTTCTCATCCTCGGGCTCGGCGAGGCCGCCCACGAGGCGCCGCTCTGGCACATCGGGGCGGAGGTCGCGGGTGCCTTCGCCTGCTTCGCCCTGCTCCTGCGCCGGCAGGCAGGGCATCCGGCCCCCATGCTGGCCGCCGACCTCCTCGGGCGTCCGCTCTTCGCCCTCTCGGCGATGACGGCTTTGTGCTCGTTCGCGGCCCAGGGCCTCGCCTTCGTCTCCCTTCCGTTCCTGTTCCAGCACACCCTCGGACGCAGTCAGGTCGAGACCGGGTTCCTGATGACGCCCTGGCCCATGCTCGTCGCCGTGCTGGCTCCCGTGGCCGGACGCCTCTCGGACCGCTACCCGCCGGGCCTGCTCGGTGGCCTCGGACTCGCCGTCCTCGCCCTCGGCATGGGGCTGCTCGCGGCCCTGCCGGCGAACCCGACCGTGTTCGAGATCAGTTGGCGGATGGCGCTCTGCGGCGCCGGCTTCGGCTTCTTCCAGGCGCCGAACCTGCGCGCCCTGATGACGAGCGCCCCGGCCGCCCGGTCGGGCGGTGCCAGCGGCATCGTCGCCACCTCCCGCCTCCTCGGCCAGACGCTGGGGGCGGCCCTGGTGGCGGCGTGCTTCACCCTCGCGGAAGCGCACGGGCCGGCCCTCGCCCTCGGGCTCGGCGGCGCCTTCGCGGGTGTCGCCAGCGCCGTGAGCTTCCTGCGCCTCGCGGTTCGTCCCGACGACGTGGGCGGTGCCGCGTGAGGCGGAGGCTCCGCGCCGGCGCCCTGGTGGCCCTCGGCCTCCTCGCCGGCGCGCCGGCGCGGGCCGACGAGGCGGCCTGCGACAGCGCCGACACGACGGTGACGACGTTTCCGGTGCCGCCGCAGAGCGCCCTGGCCTATCGGCGCGCCGAGACGATCGCGGCCGCGGCCTCGCAGCGACGGGGCGTGGAGGTCGTCCTCCTCGGGGACAGCCTCACGCAGCTCTGGCCCGACGCGTCGGTCCGGGACACCTTCGGGGCCGATGTGCTGAACCTCGGCGTCGGCAGCGACCGGACGCAGAACTTGCTGTGGCGCCTGCAGGACGCCCGCTACGCGGCGCTCGCACCCCGCACGGTGTTTCTCATGCTCGGAACCAACAACCTCGGCTATGGCGACAAGGTCTGCGCGATCCGGGAGGGGCTCCGCCGGGTGCTGGAGCGCCTCGACGCCGTGTGGGGCAAGCCCCGGCTCGTGGTGGTCGGCATTCTCCCGCGCGGCCGAAAATCCGCGTTTCGCGATGCCGAGCGCCTGCGCCTCAACGCCGAATGGGCGACGCTCCTGGCCGAGCGGGGCAACGCCGTGATCGTCGACGGCGCGGAGCTCGCCCTGCGCTGCGACGAGGACCCATGCCCGGCCTTCGCACCCGACACGGTGCACCTCGCGCCGCCGGGCTACGCCGCCCTCGGCGCCGCGATCCGCCGGCAGTGGGACGCCCCCGGGACGCCGTGAGGCCGGCCGGGCGCCCGAGCCCTGCACCTCTCCCGCGCCCCAGAATTCTCCTGAATGCCAAGATTCTCCCGCGCCCCGCCGCCCTCCGGGATCGGCGCGCGTTGTCCCTTCGGCGCGCCGCACCGCCCGCCGGAGGGAATGGGACATGTCGAAGCTCTTCATCGCCAACATCCGCTCGCCCGAGGGCGACAGGCCCCTGGTGACCGTCCGCGCATCCGCCGAGGGCGAGGCCAGACTGTTCCTGGCCGCCGCCTACCCGGACGACGAGGTGGTCGACGTGGTGGAGCCGAGCGACTGGACGAGCGACGCGGACACGGGTGCGAAGGATGGCGACGTGCGTGAACATGCGGGCGTCGCGTGGCAGGCCCCGTCGAGTCTCGCGCGGTAGGGCTCGCACCGGGGCCCGGCATCCCCCGGAGCCGCGCCGACGCGGTGCCGAGGGCAACCCGACGGTGCGTCGGAAAGCGCAGGCCGCGGCGTAACGGCCGACGCCGTCCCGCGTTGTCCTGCGACAGGTCGGTTCTGCAACAGCGCGAGCAGACGATCCCGAGACGACCTGAGGAGACGACCCATGGTCCTGCGATCCGAAGACCCGCCGGCACCCGGCAACATCGCCGTCGAAACGCCGCCGGATTCGCGAGAACCGACGACGGCGATGCTGAAGGCCGACATCGACAGCGGACGAACCGGCGACAAGGTGTCCCATTACGATCCCGGCCTGTCGCAGCTCGGCACCGACGACGAGGCCGCCGGAAACCCGCCCTCGGCCGAACGCGTCGCCCTGGCGCGCAAGGCCGAGGCGGCCCCGCCGCGCGTGCGCGACTCGGCGCAGCCGCACGGCCGGAACGCCTGGGTGATGCCGGCCTTCGTCGGGGTCGCCCTCCTCATCCCGACGGTGGTCGGCGTGTCGCTCTACCTGCTCCGCTAGGGGCGGCCGGCCGGAGCCGGCGCCGGGCGGATGTCGGGACCGGGGATCGTTCGCCGCGTCCGTCGCGACGGATCAGCGATTGCTTCCGCCCGCGCTGCTGTTCGGCACCGCCTGCTCGGGCCGGCCGGCGTTGCCGCCCGCTGCCGAATTGTTCGTGATCGTATCGGCGCCCGTCGCCCCGCGGGAGATGGTCCGGGTCGGGCGGTTGCCGGTGCTGTTGGGCGCGGTGACCACCCCGATCCCACGTTTCTTCGGGCGAGACCGTGCGTCCGCGCTCGTGCCCATCTGCACCAGGACGAGGGACGACAGCGCCAAGACACAGGTCGAAAGCATGAACGTCTTCATGGCTGCTCCTATCATGGAATGAAGCAACGCCATGCAGCGTTCAAATGTTCATCCCCGACCTTGCGCGCCGAACGCTTGCTCGTGGCAGTCATCGCCCCTGGCGTGCGACGTGGCGGATGCCCCCGGCCGCGTGGCGGGTCCACGTCCGCCACCGTCCGAACGGGTGACGAGAGGGCGGATGCGAGTAAACCGAGGCGGGACACATCACGAGCAACGGGAGAACGCATGAGCACGCCTGAACCGACACGCCATCTGCCCGAGAGCCATCCGGGGCTGCACTACATGGAGTTCATGGCTCACGTGAGCCGTGCCCGCGACAGCAAGCGCTATCTCGAAGTCGGCGTCAGTCAGGGACACCTCATGTCCCAGATCCACACCCGAACGGCCATCGGCGTCGACCCGTCGTTCGACATCACCTTCAATGTTTCGCACGGCAAGACGATCGTGACCTTGGTCCAGGTGCCGAGCGACACCTTCTTTGCCGAGTACGATTACGCAGCACTGGCCGGCGGTCCGCCCGATCTCATCTTCCTCGACGGCATGCATACCTTCGAGTACCTGCTGCGGGATTTCTTCAACGCCGAAGCCATCGCGTCGGATCGGACGTTGATCGTCCTGCACGATTGCCTGCCCCTCAATGCGGAAATGGCGGAGCGGAACGCCAAGGTGTCTGCCCAGCTCGGGGTGAACACCCGCTTCCCCTATCATTGGACCGGGGATGTCTGGAAGATCATTCCCATCCTGCAGACGTACCGGCCCGACCTTCGCCTCGTCTACGTCGACTGTCCTCCGACGGGCTTGGTCTGTGTCACGAACCTGAATCCTGCCTCGAAGACGCTCAAGACCCAGTACTTCGCGATCGTCGATGCGTTCAGGGCGCTCGGCAACGATCTCCCGGCGATCGATAACTTGTACGGCACCATCGACATCACGCCGTCGTCGCGGATCACGAACGATCACGACCTGACGCTCTACTTCGGGGGCTGACGGCGAAAAGCCCGCCCGGCTTTTGGCCGGACGGGCTCGGGTCCGAGACCCAACAACTGATCGGGCGCGGATCTCGGTGACCTCGCCGCAAAGTTGGCACGATCCCGGCGCGGATCGCAGCAACAATCCAGCAACAGATCCGAAAAACCGACCCGGCCGGGTCTGTGCCGTGCCGTGATCTTGGGGAAAAGCTCCGCCCCTGGGCGCTTCCCCTCGCCGGGGAAAGCAGTGAACGGCCCTATTCAGTCGCGCTCAGCGCGATGTTCAGGGGCGCCCGAGCGCCGAACTCGGCCGTGCGTCCCAGTCTCGGCGCGGTCGATATCCCTACAAACAGGAGCGGTTCTTGGGCAGTGATGATTCAATTCCGTCGAATTTTATTCATTCGGCAATGAACTCCTAACGAAGCAAAGCTGATCCCTGATTAGACTAGTTGAACATTTCTACTCCTGCGCGTTATGTTCTCGCGTCGCTGGAGAAAGACAATGGCTTACCCTTCACTGCTCGACTCGCTTGGCCTCGCCGGAGCGCTGAAAACCCCCGTGGCCGATGTCGCCGCCTCGATCGGCGTCGGCCAACTCCTGAACGTCGATGGGAAACTCGCTCTGCTGGGCCCCAACGGCGTCGTGTCGGCCGTCGCCGATGTGGGGCTCCTCACCGGGGGCGAAGGGTCCGACGTGCTGTCCGTCGTCACGGGGACGGTCGGGTCCCTGCTCGGTCTCGGGGGCGACGACATCCTCAACGGCGGCCCGGGCGACGATACGCTCGACGGTGGATCGGGCAACGACAAGATCTACGGCGGACCCGGCAACGATCAACTCTTCGGCCGAACCGGTGACGATACCATCGAGGGCGGACCGGGAGACGATCAGCTCTACGGCGGCCAGGGGTCGGACTTGATTTCGGGCCAGGATGGCAACGACGTGATCTACGGCGGCGATGGACAGGCCGACCCGACCGACGCAGCGGATATCATCGACGGCGGCGCCGGAAACGACTCGATCTTCGCGAACGGCGGAAACGACACCGTCTACGGTGGGGCCGGGCGCGACCTGATCTTCGGCGGCGTCGGGGACGACACCCTCTACGGCGGGACCGGCCCCGGCGACGTCACGGACGAGGCCGATGTGATCGTCGGCGGCGAGGGAAGCGACACGATCTACGGCAATGCCGGCGACGATCTGATCTTCGGCGGCACCGGTTTCGTCAATCCCGAAGACACCGCCGACGTGATCTTCGGCGGTCTCGGCAACGACACGATCTACGGCAATGGCGGAGCCGACCGCATCTTCGGCAACGAAGGCAACGATATCCTCATCGGCGGCAAGGGCGACGACATCCTGACGGGTGGATCGGGCGCGGATCGGTTCGTGACCTTTGCGGGCGACAACGCCAATACGATCCTGGATTTCAACGCTGCGGAAGGCGACCGGCTCGATTTCGCCGGCCAGGCCTTCAACGCCATCGCGACGTCGGCCGGAACCCAGGTCGTGTTCGAGGATGGTGGCAGCCTGCTGCTGGTCGGGGTGAGTGGGTTCAGCTACGATTTCTTCGCCTAAGGGTTGAGCGGCTACCCGGAGGGTCGGCGGGGGCATCGCGTCCCGCCGTAATCCTGCCGAATGCGGACCGCCGTCGCGCGTCGTGATCCGGCCGGATCGCGGCGCTCGATCCATGTCGGGCCATGCTCCCGACGAGCCGGGCGTCCCACCGGCAACGCGTTGGCCGAGGTCGGGAGTGGTGCACTGATCCTCCCCCGCGTTCACGGACACCTTTGATACGCTCCTTGCGGGCCGGGAAGGTGTTTGAGGGCCAAGACGAGACGCGAGTTCACCCCCGAGTTCAAACGCGCGGCGGTGGCCCTGCTGGACAGCAGCGGCCGGCCGCAGATGCAGATCGCAGCCGAGCTCGGGATCCAATCCTCGATGCTGGTGCCGTGGCGCTCGGCGCTGATGGGTGGCTCCCCACCACCGCGGAGAGCAGGGTCACCGGGAGCCGCGCCTGCGAGCCCGGTGGCGTCTCCCTCCGACCAAGCCGCCGAGATCGCCCGTCTGCGGCGTGAACTCGACCGGACGCGCATGGAGCGCGACGTCCTAAAAAACGTATGGCCCGCCCCGTCTGCAAGGTCGCCGATGAAGTTGCCTGTGACCGGTCTGCACAAACGTATCCGGCATGTCGGCACGGGGGCCGCCG
>NZ_LMMW01000006.1:0-96148 GCF_001422845.1 Methylobacterium sp. Leaf100
CCGCCCAGGCCGGGCGACGCTCAATCAGCGCAGGGCGCTCGTCTCAATCCGAAACCCTCGAAGCTGCCACCCATCCCGCGCAAGCGGGTTCGTTCATCCACCCAAAGCAGCCTTCGCCCTATGCCTAAACTGCCTGGAAGCGGACCGTTCCAGGGCCAGCAATAGGTTGGTGGAGAAAAATTAAATGAGTATATATCCTCGTTGAAAACAACAAACAAAGCGCGTACTCAGGCAATTTACTACAACAATGTAGATTTATTATTGCGGCAGCGTCGATGTTATTTATGAATATCTTCCAATAATATCAATCGCCATGGCTTCATTGCTGGGCGAATAAAATATAAATTGGTTTTACGGACGATAAAAAATGGCTTAAACGAAGATATGTGTGTGCTTCTGAGGCTCGGATTTGTACGAGTTGGCAGGACCCTGGCCGGTCTTGCTGTGCTCAAATCTCTGGCTTGGCAGTGCACCGGCCGCCGGCCCAGAGCACGACTGGGCCTGCTCGCAGCGAGACATATCCGCGTCGACGGTAGAACGATGCACACCCGGATCTCGGTCGCCGCCGTACCGGATGACCGCCTGCCCGTGATCCTCGTCCACGGACTTGGGATGTCGAGCCGCTATATGGTCCCGCTCGCAAGGCATCTGGCCCCACACTTCCGGGTTTATGCACCCGATCTTCCCGGCTTCGGCTTAAGCGATAAGCCCGCCAGGCGCTCACGGTGCGCGAACTTGCCGATGCGCTGGCGGCCTGGACGAACGCAAACGGGGTGGGGCGAGCGGCCTTCGTCGCCAATTCGCTCGGCTGCGAGATCCTGGTCGAACTGGCTCTCCGACATCCGCAGCTCGTCGACCGGCTCGTTCTGCAGGGGCCCACGCCTGACCCGGAGGCACGCAACCTGATCCGGCAAGCTGTCGGGTTCTTCGCCATCGCGCCGTTTGAGCGCTGGTCGCTCGCCTGGGTGGCGCTCACCGACTATGCCCGTGGCGGGATCGGACGCTACGCGCTGACCTTGCGCAGCATGGTCGACAATCGGATCGGGGAGAAGGTGTTTTGGGTGACGCAGCCGACGCTCGTGGTTTGGGGGCACGCGTGACTACATCGTCCCCCATGCATTCGTCGTGAGCCTCGCCGACTCCCTGCCTGATGGCTGTCTTGCCGTCATCGAGGGAGCAGCCCACGGGATCAACTACTCGCATCCAGAGGCGTTCACCGCCATCCTTCTTCCGTTCCTCCTCGCCGCGGGCTGCCCGGCGGTGACGCGCATCGTAGCGCATCAGTGATGGGGCCCTGCTCGATAGGCCCGCTTTCATGCACCCTGCCTGAAAACGGGCCGGCATAAATCTCCCCTTCTCGTTCAGGATAGCTGCAGTCCGCCAGCCAGCCGGAGGGGGGCCCAAACACGAGCAGGTCATCGTCCTGATGCAGGGAAGGCAAGAAGGGTGGTATTGCTTAGCTCAAGGGACGCCGCCTGCGGCGAGGCTTCAAACGAGAGGATGAAGCTGCCGATGCCCAGGCAGCCCGCAGCCGAGGATCAGGCCAGCGCAGCGCGCATCGTCGCGCTGCGGAAATCCCGAGGCTTGAGCCAATCCACCCTAGAGCGTTTTCGGGCTGCGCTGAATCGGGCGGGTGGGGTTCACGCGAAGCTGTTGGGCTGATTCACTGATCGCTCTGGAGGAGGAGCGACAGATGGGACGAGCCTACAGCCAGGATCTGCGCGAGCGGGTGGTGGCAGCCGCGGCAACGACCTCGCGCCGGCAGGCGGCGGCGCGGTTTGGAGTCGGCATCGCGACCTCGATCCGCTGGATGGCCGCGCTCACGACGACCGGGACGGTGGCCGCTCGTCCGCAAGGGCGGGCGCGCCGCTCGAAGCTCGATCCGCACGAGGCATTCCTGCGCAACCTGATCGATACGAAGGTCGACATCACTCTGGAGGAGATGCGTGCCCGCTTGAAGGCAGAGCGCGGCCTGACGGTGGGGCTGGGCACGCTGTGGCGCTTCCTCGACGCACGCGATCTCACCTACAAAAACGTATGGCCCGCCCCATCTGCAAGCGGCATGTGCGAGGTGATCTGACCTGTCTGCGCCAACGTATCCGGTCTCGGGGGCGTGCCCCGGCCAAGATGGAGTTCCGTACACCCTGGTCCTCATAAAAGACACGGCGTCGAGCGCCATATTTTGTGTCAGGATCACAGGGTGCCGGTTCAACCGTCAGGCCATCTCGCTTCCACCGCCCGCAGACATCGTCGATCGCCGGGCCGGGCCGCCCTGGCGATCGATCTCGTTTAGGCCGCCACAGGCTGGCTGACCCTGGCCGCGTAGCCCTCGCCGGAGCGGAGTACCGCCCATGCGATCCTGGCCAACTTGCCGGCGAGCGCCACGACGACCTTGTTCTTGTGAGCACGGCCGACGAGGCCACGCAGCCAATCGCCGATCAGGGTCTGGCCTGCCGAGAGCGACGGCAGAGCCGCCCGCGCCCCGTGGATCAGGAGCGTGCGCAGGTAAGTGTTGCCCCGCTTCGTGATGCCGAGGAGCCTTGGTTTGCCGCCAGTCGTCGCTTGCCGCGGTACCAAGCCCAGCCAAGCCGCGAGATCACGACCGGATCGGAATGTCTCGCCCGTGCCGATTGCGGCAACCAATGCGGTCGCGTTCAGCGCCCCGAACCCTGGAATGCTGACGAGGCGCCGTGCAGCCTGGTCCTCGCGGGCCCTGGCTACGAACTCGGTCGTCAGCGCAGCAACACGGCGATCCAGCTCGCCCCGTTCCAGGAGCACGGCGCGCAGCTGGTTGATCAATGCCGTCCGCTGTCCAACGAGGCGCGTCCGGGCACGATGAAGGATCTGCGCGTCCAGCTGCGCCTCGCTCTTCAACTCGACGAAGCGCATTGTCGGCCGGGTCGCGGCCTCTGCGATCGCTTCCGCATCCCGCTCGTCGTTCTTCTGCGCTTTGACGTAGGGCTGGACGTACTCCGGCGACATGAGTCGGACCTCGTGGCCCTGCTCCCGCAGGACGTGGCCAAGGTGGTGAGCGCCGCAGCACGCCTCCATCGCCATCGTGCAAGCCGGCAGTTTGGCGCCCAGCCGGACAACGCCGTCTCGCGTGAGTCTCCGCCGAAGGACGACACGGCCCGTCTCGTCGAAACCCGCGACGCTGCAGCTATTCTTACCGAGATCGATACCCAACACGGTGATCGCCATCGCTCTCTCCTCTCCCCAGACCACGCCAGCTTAGCGCCGACGCCGAAGGAGGGGCGGGCCATCCCATAAAAGACAGCTCACGCCGCCGAGCAGGATCGCCCGGACGTGAAGGCCGCGCGTGAGGCGTGGTTCGAGGGCCAACTCGATCTCGACCCTGCGCGCCTCGTGTTCCTCGACGAGACCTGGACGGCTACCAACATGGCTCGCACCCGCGGACGGTCGCCCCGTGGCGAACGGCTGCGCTCACCCGTGCCGCACGGCCATTGGAAGACCACGACCCTGGTGGCGGGCCTGCGCCTGTCCGGGATCGCTGCACCGTTCGTGCTCGACGGGCCGATCAACCGCGACACCTTCCAGGCTTACGTCGATCAGGTCTTGGTGCCTGAGCTTACCCCCGGCGACATCGTCGTCATGGACAACCTCGGCAGCCACAAGGGCCCGGAAGTGCGGGCGGCGATCGAGGCGGCAGGCGCGCGGCTGTTGTTCCTGCCGCCCTACTCGCCCCACTTCAACCCGATCGGGGGCTACCCCGACCGACGAGTCGGTTGGGGACCCCTCAGATGGCGTTCTCGAAGCTCAAAGCACTGCTCCGCAAGGCGGCCGAACGGGTCCGCCATCGGGCGATTGATCGACGCCGTCAGACCCGACGAGTGCATCAACTTCTTCGCCGCAGCAGGATACGAACCAGATTAAACCGAAAACGCTCAAGAGCGCTACGCAATCTTCAGTGGGAAAGGGAACGCTCCCCGTCGCGCATCGTGACGCTCGTCGCCTCAACCGCGCGCCCGGCCGAAGTCGGAAGACCACGCGGTCATCGACATCTCCGACTGCCGGGGATCCGTCGCGTTCGGACAAAGCGACGACTTCGTCGGATCGAAACGTTGCGAGGTCGATCGGTCGCCCTCACGGCTCCGGACCTCGATCCCGGACAGACCGTGAAGCACTGCGAACGCCGCCCGCAATCACGGGCGGCGTCGATCAGCGTTCGTCAGCCCTGGACCAGCACGTTCCGGAACTGCCACGGGTCGGTCTCGTCGATGTTCTCCGGGAACAGGCCCGGGCGGCCGGTCAGCGGGGTCCAGTCCGTGTAGACGCCGACCACTGGGCCGAGATACGGCATCTGCACTTCGAGGCAGCGGCGGAAGTCCATCTCGTCGGCCTCGACGATGCCGGACTCAGGGTTCTCGAGGGCCCAGACCATGCCGGCGAGGACGGCCGAGGTCACCTGAAGGCCCGTGGCGTTCTGGTAGGGGGCGATGCGGCGGGTCTCCTCGATGGAGAGCTGCGAGCCGAACCAGTAGGCGTTCTTCTCGTGACCGTAGAGCAGCACGCCGAGTTCATCGATGCCGTCGACGATCTCGGTCTCGTCGAGGATGTGGTGCTTCTCCTGGACGACGGCGGCCTTGCCGAACATCTCGTGCAGGGACAGCACGGCGTCGTCGGCCGGATGGTAGGCGTAGTGGCAGGTCGGCCGATAGGCGGCGCGCTCACCCTCCAGCACCGTATAGTAATCCGAGATCGACACCGCCTCGTTGTGGGTCACGAGGAAGCCGAACTGCGCCTGGGCCGTCGGCGTCCACGAGCGCACGCGGGTGTCGGCGCCGGGCTGGAGCAGGTAGATGGCGCAGCGCGACCCCTTCTCCTGATCGCGAGCGTTGTCCGGACGCCACGTCTCGTGGGTGCCCCAGCCGAGTTCGGCCGGCTGGTTGCCCTCGGAGACGAAGCCTTCGACCGACCAGGTGTTGACGAAGACACCCCGGGGCTTCGGGTTCTTGGCGCGCTGGGTATCCCGCTCGGCGATGTGGATTCCCTTGACGCCGACTTCCTGCATGAGCTTCGCCCAGCCGGTCCGATCCGTCGGCTCCGCGGTCTTGAGGCCGATGTCGTTGGCGATGTTCAGAAGCGCCTGCTTGACGAACCACGACACCATGCCGGGATTGGCGCCGCAGCACGACACGGCGGTGGTGCCGCCGGGGCTGGCGGTGCGGGCATCGAGGATGTCCTGGCGCAGGGCGTAATTTGTGCGGTCACCCTGACTCTTCGACTTGTCGAAGTAGAATCCGGGCCAGGGCTCGGCGACGGTGTCGATATAGAAGGCGCCGAGCTCGCGGCACAGTTCCATGATGGCGCGGGACGAGGTGTCCACCGAGACGTTCACGCAGAAGCCCTGTCCTTCGCCCTCCGTGAGGAGCGGCGTCAGGATCGCGCGATAATTCTCCTTGGTCAGCGCCACCTGCTCGAAGCGCAGGCCATGCTGGTCGGCGAGCGCCTTGTGGGCATCGGACGGCTCGACGACGGTGAATCGGCTCTTGTCGTACGCGAAGTGGCGCTCGATCAGCGGCAGGGTGCCGCGTCCGATGGAGCCGAAGCCGATCATCACGATGGGTCCGGTGATGCGGCCGTGGACGGGCCAGGCGGTGGCGGCTTCGGTCATGGGCAGGCACTCCTAACAACTTGCTCGGGCGTCGCGATGCGCGCGGGTGGCCGACGCACCTAGCCGGCACAGATGACGCGCACGCGACGGGCTCAGTGGCGGCTGGCGTCCGGCGGGTCAACCACGTCCAGCTCGGTTCCTAAGAGAGCGTGAACCCGTCCATGCTCTCACCGCAGCCTTGCATCCCACTCGGCGGGATTGCGAGCCTCGGGACGTGAGCCGATATTGCACTGCAACAAAGCCGGAGGACGCGCCGCCCCATCGAACCCAAGGACCCCAGCCATGCTCGCAATCCTCACCGCAAACCTGCCCGCCCAGGCGGAAGAGCCCATCGACCGCGATCCCGGCATCATCACCCTGACCGCCGCTCTCCTGCGCGCCCTCAGCCGCCAGCGGGATGCCGCCTTCCGCCGCCGCTGCGATCTCGCCGGACAGACCAATCCCAATCGTTAGGACGAACCACCCCGACGTCAGGCTACCCGTCGTCGCGACGCCGCACCGGCGTCGCCGAAGGCCGGGGGCGGAGCGTCCGCATCGCCCCATGCGCCGGTCGCGCGCACGATGCCCTGGGCACCATCGAGGCCGCCCTGGCGGAGATTGAGCCCGAGGAAGCGCTCGCGCTCGAACGGACCCGGCATCGATAAGCCCGCCACGAGTTCCGGCGTGAAGCCGAAGCGCGCGTAGTACGGCGCGTCGCCGACCAGCAGCACGGCGCCGTGGCCGAGAATCGTCGCCCGTGTGAGCGCATGGCTCATCAACGTCGCACCGAGGCCATGGCCCTGAATTTCGGGATCGACCGCGAGGGGCCCGAGCAGGAGGGCCGGCCGGCGAAATCCGGCCTCGACGTGCCAGAGACGGACGGTGCCGCAGACATGACCGTTATACTCGGCCGTGAACGCGAGTCCCTCGGCCGGAAGCCGGCCTTCGCGCAACCGCTCGGAGGTCTTCAGGCGTCGGGCAGCGCCGAAGCACAGGTCGAGGAGATGCTCACGGGCGAGAACATCGCCCGAACGTTCATGGCGGATCTGAAACAAGGCCACACCCTTTCCCGAAATCTGGGCGGGGGACGAACGATCCTCGCGTCGGGCACGGGCCCTCGGTTCGGGATGAGAACGCGGACGATCGAAGGTCGACCGTCCGCGATGCTGGTAGTCCGAATCAGATGACGAATTGCTGAAGGGGCGGGAAGCCGTTGAACGCCACAGCCGCGTACGTGGTCGTGTAGGCGCCAGCGCCCTCGATCAGCACCTTGTCGCCGATGGAAAGCGAGACGGGCAGGGGATACGGCACCTTCTCGTAGAGCACGTCGGCCGAATCGCAGGTCGGTCCGGCCAGCACGCATGGGCTCGTGCGATCCCCATCGTGATCCGTGCGGATCGCGTAGCGGATCGACTCGTCCATGGTCTCGGCCAACCCACCGAACTTGCCGATGTCGAGGTAGACCCAGCGAATCTCGTCCTCGGCTTGCGACTTCTTCGAGACCAGCACGACTTCGGCCTCGATCATCCCGGCATTGCCGACCATGCCGCGGCCCGGCTCGATGATGGTTTCGGGCAGGTGGTTGCCGAAGTGCTTGGTGAGCGCGCGGAAGATCGCGTCGCCGTAGGATTCCACGCCCGGCACCGCCTTGAGGTACTTGGTGGGGAAGCCGCCGCCGAGGTTGACCATCGACAGGGTGATGCCCCGGTCGGCGCACTCGCGGAAGATCGTGGAAGCGGAGGCCAGCGCTCCGTCCCAGGCTTCGGTGTTGCCCTGCTGCGAGCCGACGTGGAACGACACACCGTAGGCGTGCAGGCCCTGGCGGCAGGCATGCTCCAGCACGTCCACGGCCATCTCGGGCACGCATCCGAACTTTCGCGATAAGGGCCATTCCGCGCCTGCACCGTCGCAGAGGATCCGGCAGAACACCTGCACGTCCGCGGCCTCGACACCGGCGGCCTCGGCGGCCCGGGCGATCTTCTCGACCTCGACTTGGCAATCGACGGCGAACAGGCGCACGCCGAGCTTGAGGGCGCGGCCGATGCAGCGTTCCTTCTTGATGGTGTTGCCGAAGGAAATCCGGTCGGCGGTCGCGCCTGCGGCGAGCGCCATCTCCACTTCGACCACCGAAGCCGTATCGAAGCACGAGCCCATCTCGGCGAGCAGCCGCAGCACTTCCGGCGCCGGATTCGCCTTCACGGCGTAGAACACCCGGGTGTCGGGAAGCGCGCGGGCGAAAGCGGTGTAGTTGTCGCGCACGACATCGAGGTCGAGAACCATCACGGGACCTTCGTCCTGGCCCATGTCACGGCGCGCGCGAAGGAAGTCGCGGATGCGATCGGTCATGCTGTTTCCAACCCACAGGTTCGCAAGCGCCCTCGCGTGGGGCGCGCTGTCGAATGTCAGGACGACGTGAGTCGTCCGGCGTCTGGGATCGATGCGACGCGGCGCGCGGCGTGCTTTGGAGACACGCTGTCGAGCGCGGGCGCAAACGCTCCCGGAAGCTGCCTTGGATTGGAAGGGAGATCCCCACCGCACGCCGGGCAAAGAGAAACAAGCCTCTTCGGTGCCGGCCTTTGGAGGGCCGACGAGACCAAAAAAGCCCGTTCGTCGTTGCTTTAAGCTGCGTCCCCCGTGGAGAGCGGGGTTCGCCGGTTTCGCCTCCGGCTGCCGGTTGTTGTCGGGGTCCGGTGTCGCCACCTGGATGCCGGCCGTAGGGAATCCACCCTATCGACCATCGATCCTTTAAGACCCCTGGCGGCTGTCCGGCAGTTGGCCGGATGCCCACCAACCGACACGCGGCCACAGGCACGTGCGAAATTGGGCAAGGGCGATATACGAGCATCGCGTTCCGGCGACAAGAAAAAACGCGGATCTTTTCGACGCGACAGGGTCGCGGACCGCGAATGTTGCACAAACGCCGCGTCGGCCTCCACGGCCTCTTTCCAAGCCCGGGCTGACGCGCCATCAAGCGGTCCATTCACCCTTCGACGGCCGTATCAGGGCGCAGGATCATGACAGAACCGAACCGCCGCGCCGTCATCACCGGTTTGAGCGTCACGAGTCTGGCCGCCACCGGGCTGCTCTCCGGTGCCGCGTCGGCGCAACCGGGCGTGCCGCAGCCCTTTGGTTTTGCCGACGTGGAGCGGCGGGCCCGCGACTTGTCGAAAGTACCCCACGCCGCGAAAGCGCCGAACCTGCCACCTGCCATCGCCAGGCTCGACTACGATGCCTGGCGCGATATCCGCTTCAAACCCGACAAGGCGTTCCTGGGCGCCGAGGGCAGCCCGTTCCGGCTGCAATTGTTCCACCTCGGCTTCCTGTACGATCGGCCCGTCACGGTGAACCTCGTGCGGGGCGGCGTCGCCACTCCCATCGCCTATCAGGCGAGCCTGTTCGACATGGGCCGGACCAAGGTCGACAAGCCCTTGCCGGTGGATCTTGGATTCGCCGGCCTACGCATCCACTCCTTCCTCAACAGCCCGAGCCTCCTCGATGAGCTCATCGTCTTCCTCGGCGCCAGCTACTATCGCTTCCTCGGCCGCGATGAACGCTACGGCCTGTCGGCGCGCGGGCTCGCGGTGAACGTCGAAGGCGAGGGCGGACCGGAGGAGTTTCCGGTGTTTCGGGAGTTCTGGGTAAGCATGCCGGAAGCGAACGCCGATGCCCTCGTCGTCGATGCGCTCCTCGACGGCCCCGGCCTTACCGGTGCGTTCCGGTTCACTGTGCATCCGGGGGACGAAACCACGGTGGCGGTGCAGACTACGCTCTATCCCCGCACGGACCTCACCACCCTCGGGCTGGCGCCGCTGACCTCGATGTTCTTCATCGGCGAGAACGACCGGCGCCATTCCGACGATTATCGGCCCGAACTCCACGATTCCGACGGTCTTCAGATCGCAGCCGGCAGCGGCGAGTGGCTGTGGCGCCCCCTCGACAACCCGAAGGAGCGGCGCATTTCGAGCTTCTTCGACACAGACCCGAAGGGTTTCGGCCTGCTCCAGCGCGACCGGCGCTTCGAGAGCTATCAGGATCTGGAAGCGGCCTACCATCGCCGGCCCGGTTACTTCGTCGAGCCCGACGGGGCCTGGGGGGAGGGGGCGGTGATGCTCATGGAACTGCCCACAGATACGGAGACCAACGACAACATCGTCGCCTGCTGGCGCCCACGCCAGCCCTACGCGGCCGGCGAGGCGGTGCGCTTGTCGTACCGCGTGCGCAGCGTCGGCGGCGACCCCCTCCATCCCGGGGCCTGCGTGGTCAACACCTTCGGGGCGGCGGCGATTGCCAGCGGCACCGCCAAGGCGGACGAGGTCAAGGGTGCGCTGAGCCGCCGCTTTCTCGTCGATTTCGCCGGCGGCGATCTCGCCTACTACGGCGCCGATCCGAGCCGGGTCGAGGTGATCGCCAGCGCATCGAACGCCAAGGTGACGGCGACCTCCCTCGTCGCCAATCCGCATACGGGTGGCCTGCGCGCGGCCATCGACGTCACGGTTTCCACCCCGGGTCAGGAAACGGATCTGCGGGCCTTTCTGCGGGCGGGGGGACGGACGCTCTCGGAAACCTGGGTCTATCCCTGGATCGCCGCGTGAGCGCGGCCTTGCCGTTGCTCGATACCACGCCCGCCATCGCGATCCGCCCGGCGCGGATCGAGGATCTCGATGCGCTCGTCGCCCTCGAACATGCCGCTTTCTCCAGCGACCGCGCGGAGCGTCGGGCGATCCGTCACGCCATCCGCTCGCCCAGCATGACGGTTCTCGTGGCCTTGGCCGATGACGGGGAGGGGCCCGCGATGCTGGTGGGCGCCGCGACCCTGGAGCGCCGACGGGGCAGCCGCAACGCGCGGCTCTCCTCCATCGCCGTCTCGCCCGCGCGCGCCGGACTCGGGCTCGGCGGTCTCGTCCTCGATGCGGCGGAGGCGGACGCACGCGCCCATGGCTGCACGCACCTGCGCCTTGAAGTCCGCGCAGACAACGGCGCCGGCATCCGGCTTTACGAGCGCAGGGGCTACACGCGCTTTGCCGTGATCGAAGACTATTACGAGGACGGCATGGAGGCCTGGCGCTACGTCAAGGCGCTGTAGGCCGACGCGAAACGTAAAAACCCGCCCTGACGAAAGCCAGGACGGGTGTTGTGGACTTGTCATGCCCCGGCATCGCGCCGGAGCGGACGGATCAATCGCAGACTTCCTTCGTGACCGTCTTGCGGTCGCCGACGTCGTTTTCCTTCGTCACGGTCTTGGTGGCGCAGCCGTCGGCGCTCTCGCGGGTCTCGACGGTCTTGCGCTCGCTCGCGGGCCGCTCGACGACCACGTCCGGCGCATCGCGGCGGATGATTGTGGTCTCGGCCTGGGCCAGGGCCGGAGCACCGACGAGGAGCGCTAGGGTGGTGGCGGCGAAGAGGGTGTTGCGCATGGGGACCTCCGTGTCGAAAACGTCGGCATCCAACGACGAACCAAGCGGGACCGTTCCCCGATCCGCGCCTGTTCTTGCGCAATTCTCCCGTTCTGACGCAGGTCTCCCGAATTTTTGGCGCGCTTCAACCTTCGATGCGCGAGAAATCCGCGACTTCTCGCGTCGCCGCCCGCAAGGCGTTGAGAAGGGCGAGGCGGTTTTCGCGCAAGGCCGGATCGTCCGAATTCACCGTCACCTTCTCGAAGAACGCGTCCACGGGGGCGCGGAGCGTCGACAATGCCTGCATGGCGCCGGCGAAATCTTCCTGCTCGACCGCCGCCGAGGCGGCTGACCGCGCCGCCACGAGGGCTTCGGACAGGGCGCGCTCCTCGAGCTCGCCCCGTGCGGCGAGCGCCGCATCGGGCACGGCCTCGTAGGGCCGCCCGTCCTTCTTCTCCTCGATCCGCAGGATGTTGGCCGCGCGCTTGTAGCCGGCGAGCAGGTTTTTTCCGTCGTCGGTCTCCAGGAACTTGCCGAGGGCCTCGACGCGGCGAACCACCATCAGGAGGTTGTCTTGTCCCGGCAGGGCGAAGACGGCGTCGATGAGATCGTGGCGGGCGCCCTGGTCACGGAGGTAGACTTTCAGGCGGTCGGCGAAGAAGGCGAGGAGATCAGGAAGATACTGATCTTCCAGCTTCTCAGGAGCAGAAACACTCTTCTGGGAAAATCCGAAATCGGCGGTGTCGAAGTATTTCCGCAGCGGCAGTTTGACCTGGCGTTCATTGATAAGCCGAATGACACCCAGCGCGGCACGACGCAAAGCATAAGGGTCTTTGCTGCCGGTCGGCTTTTCGTCGATGGCCCAAAAGCCGACGAGCGTATCGAGCTTATCGGCGAGAGCCACTGCGACGGCGACCGGATCGGTCGGCACGCGATCGGACGGGCCGACCGGCTTGTAATGGTCCTCGACCGCCGCCGCGACGCTCGGGTTCTCGCCCTGCAAAGCCGCGTATTTCCGGCCCATGAGGCCTTGAAGCTCAGGAAACTCACCGACCATCTCGGTGACGAGGTCGGCCTTGGCGAGGCGGGCGGCGCGCTCGGCGAGGTCGGGATCGGCGCCGACCAGGGGTGCCAGTTCGCGCGCGAGCGCCGCGATCCGCTTGACCCGCTCGCCCTGCGTGCCGAGCTTTTCATGAAACACGATCGAATCGAGCTTCGGCAGCCGATCCTCCAGCTTGATCGCCTTGTCGGTCTCCCAGAAAAACTTGGCATCCGACAGCCGCGCCCGCACTACCCGCTCGTTGCCGGCCGTGATGGCGAGCCCCCCGTCGCTGGCGACTAGGTTCGAGGTCAGGATGAAGGCCGGGGCCAGGCGTTCGGCGCCGGGCTCGCGCAAGACGAAACACTTCTGGTTGGCCTTGATGGTGGCGCGAATGGCCTCGGCCGGAATGTCGAGGAAGGCGGGGTCGAAGGTGCCGAGCAGCACCACGGGCCATTCCACGAGGCCCGCGACCTCTTCGAGCAGGCCCTCGTCCTCCACGAGTTCGAGGCCGCGCGCGAAGGCGAGATCGCGGGCGTCGTGCAGGATGATGTCTTTGCGCCGATCGGCGTCGAGCACGACCTTGGCGCGCTCCAGGGCGGCGACGTAATCGTCGAAGCGGCGCACCTCGATGGCGTCCGGTGCGAGGAAGCGATGACCGTAGGTGGTCGTCCCGGCCACGATCCCGTCGACGTCGAACGGCACCACGTCGGGCGTCTCGGTCTCCGGCCCGAAGGTGGCGACGATGGACTGCAGCGGGCGCACCCAGCGTAAACTGCCGGGCTGAGCCGAAGCCTTGCCCCAGCGCATGGATTTCGGCCACGGAAAGCTGCGGACGATCTGGGGCAGGATCTCGGCCAGCACGTCGAGGGTTTCGCGGCCGGGCTTCTCGATGATGGCGACGTAGAATTCGCCCTTCTTCGGGTCGGAGACGATGATCGCCTGGTCGAGGCTGGCGAGGCCCGCACTCTTGAGGAAGCCCTGGACCGCTCCGTCCGGCGCGCCGACGCGGGGGCCCTTGCGCTCCTCGCGCACGTCTTTGCCGCGGGGCGGCAGGCCGGCGACGTGAAGGGCGAGGCGGCGCGGCGTCGCGAAAGCCTTGGCGCCATCGTAGAGAAAGCCGCGCTCGACGAGGGCATCGGTGACGAGCTTGCGCAAGTCGTCGGCCGCGCGCCGCTGCATGCGGGCGGGGATCTCTTCGGAGCGCAGTTCGAGGAGGAGGTCGGGCATGGGATCAGGCGGCGTCCGAGATGATTTTTCGAGGGTGTCGCTGGCGCGGCGGGAGCCGCCATCGACGTCGAGAGGCCAAGTCGCGGTGCGGCCCTCGGATCAGGCCGCGCCACCCCCGGCCGTCTTCAGATACGCGGCCCCGCAGGCCTTGGCGAGTTCGCGCACCCGCAGGATGTAGCTCTGCCGCTCGGTCACCGAAATCACGCCGCGGGCGTCGAGGAGGTTGAAGACGTGGCTCGCCTTGATGCACTGGTCGTAGGCCGGCTGCGCCATCCGGTGCAGCCCGGCCTCGCCCTCGGGGGCCCCGGCGTCGAGGTAGGTCCGGCAGGCCTTCTCCGCATCGGTGAACTGCCGGAACAGCATGGCGGTGTCGGCGGCCTGGAAATTGTGGCGCGAATATTCCTGCTCCGATTGCAGGAAGACGTCGCCGTAGGTGACCTTGTCGTCGCCGATGCCGCCGTTGAAATTGAGGTCGTAGACGTTCTCGACACCCTGGACGTACATGGCCAGGCGTTCGAGCCCATAGGTGAGCTCTCCCGCGACCGGAGAGCATTCGACGCCGGCCACCTGCTGGAAGTAGGTGAACTGGCTCACCTCCATGCCGTCGCACCAACATTCCCAGCCCAGCCCCCAGGCACCGAGCGTCGGACTTTCCCAATCGTCCTCGACGAAGCGGATGTCATGGAGCTTGAGATCGACGCCGATGGCGTCGAGGGAGGCGAGATAGAGCTCCTGCAGGTTCGGGGGATTCGGCTTCAGGATCACCTGGAACTGGTAATAGTGCTGGAGCCGGTTCGGGTTCTCGCCATAGCGCCCGTCCTTCGGCCGGCGCGACGGCTGGACGTAGGCCGCCTTCCAGGGCTTCGGCCCCAGCGCCCGCAATGTCGTGGCCGGATGGAAGGTGCCCGCGCCCACCTCCATGTCGTAGGGCTGCAGGATCACGCAGCCCTGAGCGGCCCAGAACCGCTGCAGCGTCAGGATCAAGCCCTGGAACGAGGTCTGGGGCGCGAGATCGACGGCGCTCGACAGGTGGCTGGCGCTCGACATGGGCAATCCGGTCCGTGAAGGGGCGGCCAGCGTTTAAGAGGCGGGTCGGGGGTGTCAAGCGATGCCGGTGCGCGGGCGCACGCAATTTCGCCCCAATTCCGTCGGGTAGCCGGAACTGTCACGCTCACTGCCAAGTTGAGGCAACAATCAGGCAGTCTTCGCCGTCGCAGACCGACGGGCGACCATTTGGATCAACGCGCCATGCGCTCGTCTTTCGCAGTCTTCGCCGCCATCGCCGCCGCTTCGCTGGCTGCCACGCCCCTCGTGATGGGTGCCTCGAACGCCTTCGCGACGCAGGACTCCACCAACGTCGTCGCGATGCCGGCCCTCGTCACGCCCATCGACGTCGTCACCGTGCCGGCGCCGGTCCAGGCCGAGACCTGCACCCGCAAGGTTCGGGTGGTCTATGCGGGTTACGGTTCCGAGGGCTGCGCCCGCTAAAACCGCTGCAACGGCCGATCAGAGACCGTAGCGCGCCCATGCGGCGCGCTCCTCGATGACCGCCAGAGCCTCGGCGGCAAGACCGTCTGCCGCCAGACCGGCGGTGCTTCCGGGGTTCGCGCGCCGCAGCAGGCGGGCGATGAGTGAGCCGCGCTTCTCGGCCACCATGACGAGTTGGACATCCTCGCCGAAGCGCGCCCGAAGGGTCGAACGCGCATCCCCCAACCCGTCGACGAGGCCGAGGCGCAGGGCCTGACGTCCGGTCCAGACGGCGCCGGTGAACAGGTTCTCGCCATTGAAATCGAGGCTCGGGCGCCGGCCCCGCACCAGGGTGGTGAACAGGTCCTGCACATCGGCCTGGATCTGCTTCAGTCTGACGATATCGTCGGGATTTTCCGGCCGGAACGGATCCAGCATCGCCTTGGCCTCGCCCTGGGTGTGGACGCGGCGCTCGACCCCGAGGCGTTCGATGAGGCGATCGAAGCCGAACCCCGCCGAGACAACCCCGATTGATCCAATGAGGGACGTCGGATCGGCGACGATCTCGTCGGCTGCGCAAGCGATCATGTAGCCGCCGGACGCGGCGATGTCCTCGACGAAGGCGTAGACCGGCAAGCCCTTCTCCGCCGCGAGCGCCCGGATGCGCTGGTGGATGAGGTGTGACTGCGCCGGCGACCCGCCTGGCGAATTGATGACCAGCGCCACCGCCGCGACGTGCGGCATGGAAAAGGCCTGTTCCAGGGGACCGGCGAGCCCGGCAATGGAGAGCCCCGCCCGGAACGGCGAGGCGGCCCCGATGGCGCCGTTGAGGCGGACCACCGCCACCCGTGGCTTGCGCTTGCGCCAGCGCGCCGGAAGGAAGGCCCGCAGACCGGTCGGAATCGTGAGCGCCATCGTGTCTCGCTGGGATTTCGGGGAACCGGGCGCCGGATAGTCCCGTGCCGTTCCCGCAGAGATGGTGCGCCGATCGGGCTTCGCCAACGCGGCTTAGCAACGGCGACCCGTCGTCAATCCTGGCTCGGCCGCGTGCCGATCCAGGCCTTACCGGCGTTGAGTGCGGCCAGGATCGGCGTGAACGCGCCGTCGGCATCGTGCAGCACGAGGGGCGTCAGCAGGCTGAACGGCGCGCGGCTTCCCTTCACGGCGGTGATCAGGACCCGGATCGCCGGCTCCCCGGCCCGCGCCTGGACCGGCCGGACGCCGATGCCGCCGAAGCGTCCCCGCAGGGCGTCGAGGCAGTCCGGCAGAGCATCGGCCCGGTGGATCAGACCGAGATGCCCCCGGGGACGAAGGATCTCGACGCAGGTTCGCAGCCATCCGTCGAGTGAGCCCATCGGGAAAGTATGGGCGGCGGCCTTGTCGGCGATGGGAGAGATGCGGTGTCGGCCAGCCTCGAAATAGGGGGGGTTGGTGAGAACGAGATCGCAGCATTCCGGGACGAGGCCGGCGGCGCGGCGCGCACCACCTTTGGCCAGGACGTCCGCCGCGACCACATCGACCCGACCGTCGAGACCGTTGAGCGTCGCGTTGAGGCGAGCGAGGTCCGCGAGGGCAGGATCACGCTCGACGAGGAGCATGCGGCAGGTCGGAGCACGCAACGCGACGGCGAGCCCCACCGCCCCCGTCGCCGCGCCGACATCGCAACACGTGGCACCCGGTGCGGGTCTGAGGAGCGCTGCCAGCAGCACCGCATCCGTGCCGGCCCGATGAGCGCCGCGGTCGGGCTGATACAACTGGAGGCGGCCGCCGAGCCACGCATCGGGGGAGCGCGGCTCAGGCGTCGCGCAGTTCATGGGCAAGACCCGCCTCCGTCAGCAGGCGGCGAGCCTGGGCAGCGTGATCCGCCGGCACGAGGAGCCGGCGTGCGAAGGCCCCGATGGAGCCTTCCAGACCGCTCATGTGACCGTCGGCGACGAAGGCCGGAATCTCGGCGCTCGCGAGAAGGGATTCGGCGAAACCGATCAGGACGATGTCGTTGCTGCGGATGAGTTCGGTCATCGCGGTTCCTGGAGAGGGAGAACGGTTCGTCCCCGTTCCTTCCGGCCCTTGCGGCATGGTGCATGTTGCAGCGCCTCCGAGCCCATGCGATGGGGTGCCGCACGGAAGTCGGTCGCGCAAGACGGGGTTTGGTGTTCGGGTCGGCCGGTTGCGGCGCGCCCGCATCGAGCCTGTCGGGTTGGGAGGCAGCGGGGATTGGGCGTCGTAATACCCTTAGAGGACACTCGTCCCGATCCGGAGGCGAGCCTGACGGACCTCGTGGCCCTCGTCGCCGCGGGGATGGAGCGCGTCAACGCGACCATCCTGTCGCGCACCGGATCGTCCGTGCAGATGATCCCGGAAGTCGCCAATCACCTGATCGCGTCCGGCGGCAAACGCCTGCGTCCGATTCTGACCCTCGCGACGGCGGACCTGTGCGCCTACGCGGGCGACGGGGCGGTCAAGCTCGCGGCCAGCGTCGAGTTCATGCACACGGCGACCCTGCTGCACGACGATGTGGTGGACGAAAGCGACATGCGTCGCGGCACCGTCGCGGCCCGGATCAAGTGGGGCAACGAGGCCAGCGTGCTGGTCGGTGACTTCCTCCTCGGCCAGGCGTTCCGGATGATGGTCGAGGTCGGCTCGCTGAAAGCCCTCGACATTCTGTCGGCCGCCGCCACGGTGATCGCCGAGGGCGAGGTGATGCAGCTCGCCGCCGCCAAGAATACCGAGACGACGGAGGACGAGTACCTCGCCGTCATCCGCGCCAAGACCGCCGAACTGTTCGCCGCCGCCTGCGAGGTCGGGCCAGTCATCGCCGAACGTCCCCGGGCCGAGCAGGCTGCGTGCCGCGCCTACGGCATGAACCTCGGCATCGCCTTCCAGCTCGTGGACGACGTGCTGGATTACGGCGGCACCAGCGCCAGCCTCGGCAAGAATGTCGGCGACGACTTTCGCGAGGGCAAGATCACCCTGCCGATCGTGCTGGCCTTCCGCCGCGGTACGGACGCGGAGCGGGTGTTCTGGAAGCGTGCGCTGGAAGACGGCGACGTCTCGGACGACGATCTCGCCACCGCGCTCGCGATCCTGCGCCGGCACCGCGCCCTCGAGGACACCATCGAGCGAGCCCGGCATTACGGCGCCATGGCCCGCGACGCTCTCGGGCTTTTCCCGAAAAGCCCGATGAAGCAGGCTTTGCTGCAGGTCGTGGATTTCTGCATCGCCCGCGCGCACTGAGCGCGGAGGCGGTGCGGAGCTTTCAGGCGGCGACCGCTTTCGGCAGCGTGAGTTGGTCCTTGCCGGTCTCCGCGATGACGATGTTGCCGGCAGCGTCAGACCATTGGGTCAGCAGGCCGTCCGTCGTCGCCTTGTTCATCGGTTTGCCGAACAGGTAGCCCTGCCCGTAGGTGCAGCCCTGATCCGCGAGCCAGCCGACGCTCGACGCGGTCTCGATGCCCTCGGCCGTGGTCGAGAGGCCGAGGCTCGATCCGAGGGCGATGATGGCATCCACGAGCTTGGCCCGATCCTCGCCGAGGGGAATCGAGGCCACGTAGCTGCGGTCGATCTTCAGCTTGTCGAACTGCAACTCGCGCAGGTGGTAGAGGCTCGAATAACCCGTGCCGAAATCGTCGAGGGCGATACGCACGCCGAAGTTCTGGAGGGATTTCAGGGCCACCCGCGCGGATTCCAGATCGTTGACCAGGGCGGTCTCCGTGATCTCGATCTCGAGACGGCCCGGGGCGAAGCCGGTCTCCGTCAGGATCGCGAGGATACGCTCCGGCAGCTGCTTGTCCTGAAGTTGCAGCGGCGAGATGTTGACGGCGAGTTGCAGGTGGCCGGGCCACGACCGGGCGTCGGTGCAGGCCTTGCGCATGAGTGCCCAGCTCAGGTCGGCGATCATGCCGGTCTCTTCGGCCAGCGAGATGAACTCCGCCGGTCCCAGAAGGCCCTGCTCGGGATGGCGCCATCGCGCAAGCACCTCGAATCCAATCAGCTCGCGGCCGGGGAGTTGCACCACGGGCTGGTAGAACGGCTCGATCTCGCCGCGCTCGATGCCGAGGCGCAGATCTGCCTCCATGCGGGCCCGAACCTTCAGGGCGTGGCCCATGTCGAGATGGAAGAACCGGAAGTTGCCGCGGCCTTCGCGCTTGCCCTGATACATGGCGACATCGGCGGCATGCAGGAGCGAGACGGCATCGGAGCCGCTCTCCGAGGCGAGGGCGATGCCGATGGTGGCACCGACCTCGACCCGGCTCTGCTCCCAGACGACCGGCTTCGACAGGGCGGAGATGATCTGCTGGGCGAACCGGGGAACGGCTTCGCTGTCCTCACCGTAGTCGATCATGACGACGAATTCGTCGCCGCCGAGACGCGCGATCAATCCGCCTTGCGGAACCAGGGCGCGCATCCGATCGGCGACGGCGCAGAGAACGGCATCACCCGCAGCATGGCCATGGACGTCGTTCACGGGTTTGAAGCGGTCGAGATCGATCAAGAGAACGGCGATGGCAGCCGGGCCGGGCCTCGACAGCCGAACGTCCAGGGTCTCCTTGAAGAACCGCCGGTTGGCGAGGCCTGTCAGCGCATCGTGCCGAGCCGCGGATTCCGCGCGATCGCGGGCGAAATCCCTGGCCATCATGGCCTGACGAAGCTTGAACGACTTGCGGATCGAGGCGACCACCAGGCCGAAACACATGCAGATCGCGAGCATGAGAAGGTCGTGGAGGTGATGAAAGGTCGTGAAATGCAGGAGGTAGTCGAACATCCCGAGCTGGGTGCCGGCAATCCAGATGCAGACGCCGATCATCATGAGGCACAGGGCCTCACGCAATTCCCCTTCGCCCCATGAGGCTTGCTTCATCTGACCCTCTGCCAATTCCTCAGAGTGACAGTGCCGACAAGACCCTTTCGTCTCGGTAAAAGACCGACTGTTCTGCGGACTTTGACCAATATTTCGTGGGCGATGGAACCGCTCTGCTAGCCTACCGTAGCAAGGACGGCTTCACCCACCATTGCGGATGACGGTCACGGATACGGCGCGCGGCCCGTACCGCGGCGGAGCGATCGACAAAGAGGCCGAACACCGTCGCACCCGACCCGGACATCCGCGCCAGTCGGCAACCGGCCTCGACCGACAGGGCCTGGAGCGCCTCACCGATCACCGGGGCGAGACCGAGGGCCGGCGCCTCGAGATCGTTGCGGGCCGGGCCGATCGACGCCACCACCGCCTCGGCATCCACGCCCTCGGCGATCTCCGGATGCGTCCCCGGTCGATACCGCTCACCCACCATCAACCCCAAGGCGCGGAAAACCGGTGCCGTCTCGACGGGGATGCCGGGGTTGATGAGGATCGCCGGGAGGGGAGCGATCCCAAGGGCGGCCCCAATGGTCTCGCCAGCCCCTCGCATCATCCGGGCCCGGGGATCGAGACAGACGGGAACGTCGGCGCCCGTTGCGCGCGCTGCGTCCAGAAGATCGGGATCCGTGGGGTCGAGGCCGTTGCTGCGGCCGAGCAGCCGCAGGGCAGCGGCCGCATCCGACGAGCCGCCGCCGATGCCCGCCGCCACGGGGAGGCGCTTGACGAGATGGAACGTCCCGAGTCGAAGACCGGGCCGGCGCCTAGAGAGATGACGGGCGGCCCGGATCACCAGGTTGTCGTCGAGGGGGCCGGCCGGACCCGCCGTCGGCCCCGACACTTCGAGGGCGAGCGCTTCGCCCGGATGAAGCGACAGAGTATCGCCGGCGCCGGTGAACGCAACGAGGCTTTCGAGCTCGTGGTAACCGTCCCCGGCGCGGCGCCCGAGAACGTGCAGGGTGAGATTGATCTTCGCCGGAGCGCGGGTGACGAGGATTGGCACGGGCTCTCGACGGCTGTTCAGGGGATCGGGGCGCCGGTCTGGCCCTGCGCCCCTGCCCACGTCAAGTCCGATGCCGTGACGGACTCGATCAGCCGCCGCTCTTCTTGTCAGCCGCGCCCGGAGGCTCGCTCGGAGCCGGAGCGCCTTTAGGCAGTTCGGGATTGGCTTTCCCCTCGGGCGGATTCTCGGCCGTGGCGGCCGGCTTGTCGAGTTCCGGGAGGCCGTCCTTGAGCTTGGCGTTGATCTTCTCGAGTTCCTCCGGTTCGGGGTTCAGGTCCTTGGCGTGCTGCCACTGGAACTTGCCCTCCAGACGGCGGCCGGCGCGCCAATAGGCATCGCCGAGGTGGTCGTTGATCGTCGGGTCGCCGGGCTTGAGCTCGATGGCCTTCTCCAACTCGCGCATGGCTTCATCCCAACGCCCGAGGCGGAAATAGGCCCAACCGAGACTGTCGATGATCATCCCATCGCGCGGGCTGGCGTCCACGGCCTGCTTCAGCATGGTGAAGGCTTCGTCGATGTTGATGTTCTGGTCGACCCACGAATAGGCGAGGTAGTTCAGGACCTGGGCGCGGGCACCCGGCTGCGAGGCCGGCACGAGTTCCAGAGCCTTCTTCAGGTCGGCCTCGGCCTTGCTCCACTGCTTGGCCCGCTCGTAGGCGGTGCCGCGGAAGTAGAACGTCGTCCAGTAGTTCGCCGCCGGCTGGTCGCCGATGAGAGCGATGGCGCGGCTGTAGGTCTCGGCCGCCTCCTCGTACTTCTTGCGCGAGCGCTGAACGTTGCCGAGCGCCGTGATGACGTCGATGTCGTTGGGATGAGCCTTCATGGCCGCATCGAGGTGCTGGATCGCCTCGTCGCCCTTGCCCATCTGCTCGAGGTTGAGCCCGATCTGCACGTCGGCATTGAGGCGCAGCGGCGAGTTCGCCGGGATCTGGGCATAGGCCTCGTTGGCGCGCTCCGGCTGCTTCATCCGGTCGAGGATGTCGGCCAGGGTCAGGCGAGCCAGGGCGTGCTCGGGTGCGAGATAGAGGGCGAGGCGCAGATAGACCACCGCCGGCAGTTCGTCGCCCTGCGTCGAGCCCGCCGAACCGAGCCCATAGAGCACCTCGCCGGCTCCCTCCTGCGCCGTATTGACGAGGCGGGTGAGGGGCTTGCCCTCCTTCAGCTTGGTAAGCGCATCGCGAACGACGGGATGGCGTGGCAACAGCTTGTCGAACTCGGTGTAGGCCTGGATCGCCAGATCCGTGCGCCCCGCCTGCGCCTCGAACCGCGCATAGGCGTCGACCACCCGGAGGGTGTTGCGGTCGCCGTCGTAGGCCGCCTTAAGACGGCGCTCCGCCTCGGCCTGGTCACCGGTCAGCGCCGCGATCAGGCCAGCGTGGTAATCCCGGAACGTGTTGTAGGTTCGCTCGCCCTTGAGCTTGTTGATGGTCTCCTGGGCGCGCTTGCCGTCACCGGCCCCGGCGAAGGCCCAGGCCGTGAGGAGGGTGCCGGTGAGATCGGCGGCGGCACCCCGGCCGCTGCGGGCGAAGTTCTGACGGGCCTGGGCGAACTGACCGGCCTTGATCTGCCGGACGCCGAGCGCGAGCTGAGCGAGACCGTTGGCACCGTCGCGGGTCGTCAGGCGCTCTGCGGCGCGGAACGCGTCCGGTAGGGACCCGTCGGCCAGGAGCGACACGAAGGCGCGCTCCAGCAGCTCGGCGTTGCGCGGGTCGGCCTTCACGGCCTCGCGGTAGAAGCTCGCCGCCGCCGCCGTGTCCTTCGAGGCACCGGCGATGTAGGCCGCGAGGAAGTTGCCTTCCAGGGATTCCGCGGGCTCGAACTCCGGCAGCGGCGTCGATTCACGGGGTTGCGCCGCGTGCGTCGGCACAGTCGCCGCGAGGCAGAAAGCGAGGGCCGACAGGGCTCGGCGAGTCGCGGCGTTTCCGTTCATGGGCACCGTTCAGGGCTTCTGCGCACCGGCTCGATCGGGGCCGGCGCTCGATCGGGCGGGACACTGAACTCTTCCCATCATCCCTGCAAGGCATAAGGATGCCGCCCCGAGCGCGGGGAGGGCGACCCCAAGGCCTCACCCATCCCTCCCGCGCGGCGATCACATATTCGGGTAGTTCGGACCGCCCGGGCCCTCCGGCGTCACCCAGTTGATGTTCTGGTTCGGGTCCTTGATATCGCAGGTCTTGCAGTGGACGCAGTTCTGCGCGTTGATCTGGTAGCGCACGCCGTCGCTCTGGGCCGCATCCGCCACCCACTCGTAGACGCCGGCCGGGCAATAGCGCGCCGACGGTCCGCCGTAGACATCGTGCTCGGATGCCTTCTGCAGGTCGAGGTTCTTCACGTTGAGGTGGGGCGGCTGATCCTCCTCGTGGTTGGTGTTGGACAGGTACACCGACGAGAGGCGGTCGAAAGTCAGCTTGCCGTCCGGCTTCGGGTAGACGATGGGCGTCACCTCGGCGAGCGGCTTGGTACAGGCGTGATCCGGCTTGCCGTGCTTGAGCGTGCCGAACAGGGACGTCCCGAGCAGGGTGTTGGCCCACATGTCGGCGCCGCCGAGGCCGACACCCACCAGGGTGCCGTACTTCGACCAGAGCGGCTTGACGTTGCGCACGCGCTTGAGGTCCTGGCCGATGGCGCTGTCGCGCCAGCCGTTCTCGTAGGCGGTGAGTTCGTCCCCCTGGCGGCCGGATTCGAGGGCCTGCGCGATGGCCTGCGCCGCCTGCATGCCCGAGAGCACGGCGTTGTGCGATCCCTTGATGCGCGGCACGTTCACGAAGCCGGCGGAATCGCCGACGAGGCAGCCGCCGGGGAACACGAGCTTCGGCACCGACTGCCAACCACCCTCCATGATGGCCCGCGCGCCGTAGCCGATGCGCTTGGCCCCCTCGAAGTTCTCGGCGATCATCGGGTGCGTCTTGAAGCGCTGGAACTCGTCGAACGGCGATAGGGTCGGGTTCTCGTAGTTCAGGTGCGTGACGAACCCCACCGAAAGCAGGTGGTCGTCGAAATGGTAGAGCCACGAGCCGCCGCCGGCCTTGTTCGGCAGGGGCCATCCCATGGTGTGCTGGACGAGGCCGGCCTGGAACTTGTCTGGGCTCAGCTGCCACAACTCCTTGACGCCGAGACCGTACTTCTGGTGGTCGCTGTCGGCGTTGAGCTTGAATCGGTCGATGAGCGTCTTCGTCAGGGAGCCGCGGGCGCCCTCTCCGAAGATCGTGTACTTGCCGCGCAGCTCCATGCCGCGGGTGTAGTCGTCCCGTGGCTCGCCCGAGCGGCCGATGCCGAGATCGCCCGTGGCGATGCCGACCACCACGCCCCGGTCGTCGTAGAGCACCTCGGAGGCCGGAAAGCCCGGGTAGATCTCGACGCCGAGCGCCTCGGCCTGGGCGCCGAGATACTTCGTCACGTTCGACAGCGAGCCGACGAAGTTGCCATGGTTGGACATGAATTTCGGGAAGAACAGGTTCGGCATGGTCACGCCGCTGTTCTTCGTCAGGAACATGAACTCGTCGCGCTCGACCGCGGTCTTCAAAGGCCGGTCTGGATCGGTGCGCCACGCGGGCAGGAGGTCGTCGAGGCCCGCCGGATCGACGACGGCGCCCGACAGGATGTGTGCGCCGACCTCGGACCCCTTCTCGACCACCACGATGCTGACGTCGGCGGACAACTGCTTGAGGCGGATGGCGGCGGCGAGGCCCGCCGGCCCGGCGCCGACGATCACCACGTCGAAATCCATCCCCTCGCGTTCGGGCAGCGCCATTCCGTCATCCTCCTGTCACGCCCGCCGTCCGGCGGGTCCCGTGAATTGGTTCAGATCACTCTCAACCGATTCCAAGATGGGAACGCAAGCGGCCTGCGCTCCCTGCGCGGTGTCGTGATGAAGAGTCGCGCCGTGCGAAAGCGGAGGATCGGGTCGCCGGGACGCCGCGCCCCCGTTGTCCACAGGCGACGAACACGCCACATCTCACCTCATGACTGCGAGCGACGAACGCCAGCGTGATCTCATCGCCGCCCTCGACTTCCATGTCGCGGCGGGGGTCGATCTCATGCTCGACGAGCACCCCCACGACCGCTTCTCGGAAGCGGATGCCCCGGCACGTCCCATGGTGTCGACGCCGGAGCCGGAACACGGGGCGCTCCCGGAGCATCCTGCGCGGCGGGAGCCCGCCACGACGGCGCTCCGTCGCGAATCGCCGCCACGCGGCGAGGCGCCTCCCCAAGCCGGGACCTACGGCCAATCCGCCGCCGCCCGTCCTGGCGAAGCGGCCGGCGATGCGCGGGCGCGGGCAAAGGACGTCACGTCCCTCGAGGAACTGGAAGCGCTTCTCGGCGGCTTCGACGGCTGTCCGCTCAAGTTCACGGCAAAGAACCTCGTCTTCGCCGACGGCAATCCGGCAGCGAAGCTCATGTTCATCGGCGAAGCGCCGGGCGCCGACGAGGACCGGGTCGGTAAGCCGTTCATGGGCCGCTCGGGCAAGCTGTTGGATCGGATGATGGCGGCGATCGGCCTCGACCGGACGAGCGCCTACGTGACCAACATCGTGCCGTGGCGCCCGCCCGGCAACCGCAACCCGACGCCCCAGGAGGTTGCAATCTGCAGGCCGTTCATCGAGCGGCAGATCGAACTCGCGGCGCCCGACCTCATCGTCTGCCTCGGCAGTCCCTCCACCCAGGCGATC
This sequence comes from Methylobacterium sp. Leaf100, assembly GCF_001422845.1. NCBI lineage: Bacteria > Pseudomonadati > Pseudomonadota > Alphaproteobacteria > Hyphomicrobiales > Methylobacteriaceae > Methylobacterium > Methylobacterium sp. Leaf100. The sequence continues at coordinate 25,269 of NZ_LMMW01000006.1, forward strand.
ACCGGCACCAAGGACGGGATCCTCAAGGCGCGGGGCCGGTTCTTCCCCTACCGGGTCGGGGATCGCGAGATCCGCGTTCTGGCGACCCTCCATCCGGCTTACCTGCTGCGCCAGCCGCTGCAGAAGCGACTGGCCTGGCGAGATTTTCGCACCCTTCGTGCCGCCCTCGACGGCAAGGCCTAACCTCGGTACGGAGACCCCAAGCGGAACTGTATGTGACAGGCGGAGATTACTTCGCAGGGGTGGCGTCCGTCCGCGGTCCGGAACGAGTGGTGAGAGCACATGCGCTGGGAAGATTTCCGTAGTTCGGACAACGTCGAGGACCGTCGCGGCGAAGGTGGCGGCGGGGGCGGCTTCCCGGGCGGCGGCGCCGGCGGACTCGGCATCGGAACCATCGTCATCCTGTGCATCATCGGCTGGGTCACGGGCATCAATCCGGCGGTCCTCATCGGCGGGGCCGAGCAGATGACCGGGGGCGGGCGGCCGCGGCAGGAGCAGGTCGACCCTCAGACGCAGGCGCAGCGCAAGACCAAGCCAACGGACGAGAGCGGGCGCTTCGCCGCCGCGATCCTCGGCAACACCGAGGATGTCTGGCGTGAGATCCTTCCCAATCAGACCGGCAAGCAGTACCGGCCGACCGGCATGGTGCTGTACACCGGTGGCACCCGCAGCGGCTGCGGCTCGGCCCAGGCCGCCATGGGGCCGTTCTACTGCCCGCTCGACAAGAAGGTTTATCTCGACACGTCCTTCTTCAAGGAAATGGAGCAGAAGTTCGGCGTGAAGGGCGACTTCGCCTACGCCTACGTCATCGCTCACGAGGTCGGGCACCACGTCCAGGACGAGCTCGGCATCCTCGGCAAGGTCCAGGGCCGCCAGCAGGCCGCATCGAGCAAGGTCGAGTCGAACCAACTCTCCGTGCGTGTCGAGCTCATGGCCGATTGTCTCGCCGGCGTATGGGCCAAGAATTCCAACGACAAGTACAATTCCCTGGAGCCGGGCGACATCGAGGAGGCGATGAACGCCGCCAGCGCCATCGGCGACGACAGGCTGCAGAAGCAGTCGCAGGGCTACGCCGTGCCGGACTCGTTCACACACGGGTCGTCGGCGCAGCGCCAGCGCTGGTTCATGACCGGCTACAAGAGCGGCCAGACAAAATCCTGCGATACGTTCCGGGCCGCCCGGAACTGAATGCCCTCGGAGGTCACGAACGCCATGGTCGCATCCGACAAGACCCGCAGCTTCGTTCCCCTCGCCATCGCGGTGCTCACCGTATCGGACACGCGTTCCCTGGACGAGGATCGCTCCGGCGACACCCTGCGCGACCGCCTCACCGCGGCCGGTCACACCCTCGCGGCCCGTGCCGTGGTACCGGATGAGGTCGAACGGATCCGCGGGCAGGTCGATGCCTGGTCACGGGATCCGGCGGTGGACGTGATCCTCACCACGGGCGGGACGGGCTTCACCGGGCGCGACGTGACGCCGGAGGCCATCGAGCCGCTGTTCGAGAAACGGATGGACGGATTCTCGGCGGTGTTCCATCGGATCTCGTATGACAAGATCGGCACCTCGACCCTCCAGTCGCGGGCGACGGCGGGCGTCGTGAACGCCACTTACGTGTTCGTGCTGCCGGGCTCGCCCGGCGCATGCCGGGATGCCTGGGACGGCATCCTGGCCGCCCAACTCGATTACCGGCACCGGCCCTGCAACTTCGTCGAGATCATGCCGAGGCTGGACGAACATCTCCGGCGCGGAGCATCCATCACGGTCTGAGACGGGGCCTTAAGGAAGGGCGTGCATGGAGATGCACGCCCTTCCGCGTTTTCAGGCTGCTTTGCGGGCGGCCGCGTCGCCGTAGAACGTCCCGCCCCGCTCGGCCATGGCGAGGAGATTGTGCGGCACGGCGAAGCGTGGTCCGTGCTTGGCCTCCAGCCCCTGCGCCAGGGCCACGAAGGCCTTGGCGCCCATGAAATCGATGTACGACAGGGCGCCGCCGGTGAACGGGGCGAAACCGAAGCCGAGGATCGAGCCGACATCGGCCTCGCGCGGATCGGTGACGACGCCTTCGCCGACGGTGCGGGCCGCCTCCAACGCCTGGACCACGAGGAGGCGCTGCTTCAGTTCCGTGAAGTCGACGGCCTCCGCATCGACATGGGTCGCCTGTAGATCCTTGAGGCCGGGCCACAGGCGCTTCGGTGCCCCGTCCGGATAATCGTAGAAGCCACGCTTGTTCTTGCGCCCGAGGCGGCCCTCGCCCTCGACCAAGGTGGTGAGGAGCGCCTTCTGCGCCGGATCGATGGACCCGGCGCCGAGTTGCGCCTCCGTCGCCTTGACGATCTTCAAGGCCAGATCGACCGCCACCTCGTCCGTGAGCGACAGCGGTCCGACCGGCATCCCGGCCTGCCGTCCGGCATTCTCGATCATCGCCGCCGGGATACCCTCGTTGAGCATGGTGTGGCCTTCGAGAAGGTAGGCCCCGACGCAGCGGTTGGCGAAGAACCCGCGCGCATCGTTGACGACGATGGGGGTCTTCTTGATGGCGCGGACGAAGTCGATGGCCGTGGCGAGGGCCGTGTCGCCGGTCTGGTCGCCCTTGATGATCTCGACGAGCATCATCTTTTCCACCGGCGAGAAGAAGTGGATGCCGACGAAGTTCTCCGGCCGCGCGGACGTCTTCGCGAGGCCGGTGATCGGCAACGTCGAGGTGTTGGAGGCGAAGATGGCGTCGGGACGGATCGCAGCTTCGACCCTGCCGATGACCTCCGCCTTCACCGCCGGATCCTCGAAGACCGCTTCGATGACGAGGTCGCACTCGGACAGGGCAGCGTAGTCCGCACTCGTCGTGATGCGCGCGAGGAGCGCATCGCGGTCTGCCGTCTTGGCCCGGCCCTTGTTGATCTGGTCGGTGACGAGCTTATGGGCGTAGGCCTTGCCCTTCTCGGCCGCCTCCGTGGACTGATCGACCAGCACCACGTCGAGGCCGGCATTGGCCGAGACGTAGGCGACGCCCGCCCCCATGAAGCCGGCGCCGACGACGCCGATCCGCTTCACCGCGGTGGGGGCGACATCCTTCGGCCGACGAGCCCCCTTGTTCAACTCGCCCATGGACAGGAACAGGGTGCGGATCATCGCCGCCGCTTCCGTGGACCGCAGGATCTTGGCGAAGTATCGGCTCTCGACCCGCAGGGCCAAGTCCATGGGCAGTTGCAGTCCCTCGTAGACAGCGCCCAGGATCGCCTTGGCCGCGGGATAATTGTCGTGGGTCTCGCGACGGTAGATGGCATTGGCGGGCGGCCAGGTCATCATTCCGGCGGGCGAGTACACCTTGCCGGACGGCGCCTTGAACTTCGGCACGTCCCACGGAGCCACCGCCGAGCCGCCGCCGAGGATCCAGGCCTTGGCCTTCGCCACGATCTCGTCCTTGCCCGCGACCTCGTGGACGAGGCCCATGTTCCGAGCCATGAGCGGCCGGATCTGCTCGCCCTTGAACAGCATCTGCAGGGCATCGCCCGTCTGCATCAGGCGGGGCACGCGCTGGGTGCCGCCGGCGCCCGGGAACAGGCCGACCTTGATTTCCGGCAAGCCGACGCGGGTCTTCGGATCATCCGACAGGACGCGGTGATGGCAGGACAGCGCGAGTTCGAAGGCACCACCGAGGCAGATGCCGCTGACCGCCGCCGCGAAGGGCTTGCCGCAGGTCTCCAATTTGCGAAACAGCAGGGTGAGCTTTCGCGACTCCTCGAAGAAGTGCCGCATGGCTTCTTCCTCGCCGCGCTCGACCTTGAGCGCCTCGAAGGCGCGGCCGAGCCCCTGAAGCATGGTGAGATCGGCGCCACCGGAGAAGTTGTCCTTCCCCGAAGTCATGACGCAGCCCTTGATGGCGGGATCCGCCACCACCGCGTCGATGACAGCGTGCAGGTCGTCCATCACCGCATTCGTAAAGACGTTCATCGAGCGGCCAGGCATGTCCCACGTCGCCAGCGCAACACCGTCGGCATCGGTCTCGAAACGGAAATTGGTGAGATCCATGGCTGATCCTCGGGTTTGGGGTGGCCTCGGGCTGGCTGCCTTAAGCCAAAATCAAAACTTAGGGGTGCAGTCGGGTGGAGTAGGGGCCCATGCGAACCTTCAAGGGATCACGATGACAGGACGGATCGGCTGCCAGGGTTGCCGCGAGGGCGCCGAGCTCGATTTCACCTTCACCATGGCGTTCCAGCCGATTCTCGACATCGAGACGGAGCGCGTCTGGGGCTACGAGGCGCTCGTTCGCGGCACCGGCGGTGAATCCGCCGGTTCCATTCTGGCCCGCGTGACCCCGGAGACGGTCTACCGCTTCGACCAGGCGGCACGGGTCAAGGCGATCGAGTTGGCGGGGCGCCTGTTCCCCGCAGACGACCGGACCAAGCTGTCCATCAACTTCATGCCGAACGCGGTCTATGAACCGGCAGCCTGCATCCGCTCGTCCCTGGAGGCCGCACGCCGGGCCGGGTTCGCCCATGATCGGATCATGTTCGAGTTCACGGAGAACGAGAAGTTCCGCGATACGGCCCATGTCACCCGCATCGTCGCCGAGTACCGCAAGCAGGGCTTCCTCACGGCGCTCGACGATTTCGGCGCGGGCTTCGCCGGCCTGAGCCTGCTGGCCAACTTCCAGCCTGACCTCATCAAGATCGACATGGATCTGTTGCGCGGCATCGATACCGATCACCGTCGACAGATCATCGTCGGCGGCCTCATCGGGATCGCCCGGGGCCTCGGCTTGGCCGTGATCGCCGAGGGTATCGAGACGGAAGCCGAGTTCGCGACCCTCCGGGGCCTCGGAGCGACGCTGTTCCAGGGCTACCACTTCGCGCGGCCGCATCTCGAACACCTCCCGGCCGTGGCCGGTTTCCCGACTCACGTTGCGTTCGCCCAAGAAATTGCGTTCGCCCAAGACGTTGCGTTCGCCCGAGACATGGTCGCCTGAGCCGCCCGACCGGATTGGGCGAACCCGATCCGGTCCGCCCGGGTGGCGTGGGGTCTCGGTCATGGGCGAGGCCGACACGGGTGCCGGCGTGTCCTAGCGTGCCGGCATCGGCAGGGGCGGCGCGCCGGCCTTGCTGTCCCCCGCCTGCGCGATGGCGAGCATGTTGAGGAGCTTCGTCACCGAGGCCTGCGAAATCGCCGTGACGCTCGACGCCGGGTCGGCGTTGACCGCCTGGAACTTCTGGTAGGTCTTGTCGTCGTAGATGCCGCTGAGGTGCTTGAGTTCATCCAGGGTGAACTTCTCGGCGTAGGCCTTCGACAAACCCTCGATCATCACCTCGCGCTGCTTGTCGAACTCGGCGCGCACTTCCTTGCGCACGGCCTCGGCCTTGTCCTCGGGCATCGACGCGACGGTCTTCTCGAGGGCGCCGGTGAACCCGGTCTCGAGGTTCTTGATCAGGGTCTTCTGGACCAGATCCTTGGCCACCCCGACGCGGTCGGAGGCATCGTCCGCGCGGGCACTGAGCGGCAGGCACAGGGCGGTGGTCAGGCACAGGGTGGCGAGCAGGCGCGTCATCGTGGCGTTTCTCCCGATTGTTCTAGGCTTGCGCGCCATCGCGAAGAACGCGACGGGCGCCGCCGTCTACCAGTGTTTCGAAGGGTTTGTCGCCCCGTGGCCGGGACCCGGCATCACACCCGTTCGATGATGGTCGCCGTGCCCATGCCCGCGCCGATGCAGAGCGTGACGAGGGCGCGCTCCTTCCCGGTGCGCTCCAGCTCGTCGAGGACGGTCCCGAGGATCATCGCTCCGGTGGCACCGAGCGGATGCCCCATGGCGATGGCGCCTCCGCAGACGTTGACCCGCGCCGGATCGAGGTCGAACGCCTGCTGAAAGCGGAGCACGACGGCGGCGAAGGCCTCGTTGACCTCGAACAGGTCGATGTCCGACAGGCTCAGGCCCGACCGCGCCAGCACCTTGCGGGTGACGTCGACGGGGCCGGTGAGCATCAGGGCCGGGTCGGAGCCGATATTGGCGAAGGCACGGATCCGCGCCCGCGGCCTCAGGCCCGCAGCGTCGCCGGCCTCGCGCGAACCGATGAGCACGGCGGCCGCTCCGTCGACGATGCCCGACGAGTTGCCGGCATGGTGGACGTGATCCACGGCCTCGACATCCGGGTGGGCATCGATGGCGACCGCGTCGAAGCCGCCCATCTGCCCCATCTGGACGAAGGACGCCTTGAGCTGTCCGAGCGACTGCATGTCGGTCGCGGGCCGCATGTGCTCGTCATGGCTGAGCAGGGTGATCCCGTTGATGTCGCGCACCGGCACGACGGCATCGCCGAACCGACCCTCGGCCCACGATGCGGCCGAGCGCTTCTGCGACTCGACGGCGTAGGCATCGCATTCGGCGCGGGAGAACCCGTACTTCGTCGCGATGAGGTCGGCCGACACGCCCTGGGGCATGAACCAGGACTTGATGGCGATGGCGGGGTCCACGGGCCAGGCGCCGCCCGAGGCGCCGAGGCCGACGCGGCTCATGGATTCGACGCCGCCGCCGATGGTCATGTCGTGCTGGCCGGCCATCACCTGGGCCGCGGCGAAGTTCACAGCATCGAGGCCCGAGGCGCAGAAGCGATTGATCTGCACACCGGGAACGTGGGTGCCGTAATCGGCCACGAGGGCTGCGGCACGGGCGATGTCGCCGCCGGCCTCGCCGACGGGATCGACGCAGCCGAGGATCACGTCGTCGACGCGCCTGGTGTCGAGGCCGTTGCGATCCTTGAGGGCACGCAGCGTGATCTCGGCGAGGCGCAGGGCCGTCACTTCGTGCAGCGCGCCATCGGGCTTGCCGCGACCGCGCGGGGTGCGGACGTGATCGTAGATATAGGCCTCGGGCATGCGCGCTTCCTTGTTTCCATCCTCCCTCCGCGGGGAGGGCGGCGAACGTCAGTGAGCCGGGCGAGGGGAGCGCGACATCTCCAGGGACGGCGCTCCCCCCAGCGACCCGGCCTTTCCGGCCGGGCCACCCTCTCCCGCAGAGAGGAGAGGCAACGGCGCCTTCTTAGAAAGCCTCGGCGCTCAGCGCCATGGTGGTTTCGGCACCGGCCTTGATTCGAACGAGCCGCATGGCCGTCTCGGGCAGCATCCGCTCCATGTAGAACCGCCCGACGACGAGCTTGTCGGCCATGCGGCTGCTCGCCGCCTCGGCCTGCTTGGCCAGCGCCGCTTTGGCGATGCGCGCCCACATGTAGCCCATGGCGACGAGGCCGAGGAGGTGCATGTAGTCGGTGGCACCCGCTCCCGCATTGTCGGGCTTCGAGAACGCGTTCTGCATGAACCACATCGTTGCGCCCTGCAGGTCGTCGAGCCCGGCCTGGAGCGGCGCCGCGAAGGGTTTCATGCCCTCGTCCTCGCCGTGATCCTTGAGGAAGGTCTGGACCTCGGACAGGAAGCCCATCATGGCGCGGCCGCCATCCTTGGGAAGCTTGCGCCCGATGAGGTCCATGGCCTGGATGCCGTTGGCGCCCTCGTAGATCATGGCGATGCGGGCATCGCGCACGAATTGCGACATGCCCCATTCCTCGATGTAGCCGTGGCCGCCGAAGAGCTGCTGGGCCTCCACGGCATTGGCGAAGCCCCGATCGGTGAGCACGCCCTTCACCACCGGAGTCATCAGGCCCATGTGGTCCTCTGCGCGCTGCCGCTCGGCCGCGTCCTCGGAGCGGTGGCCGATATCGGCCTGGAGCGCGGTCCACAGCACGAGGGCGCGACCGGCCTCGTTGAAGGCCCGGATCCCCATGAGGGTGCGGCGGACGTCGGGGTGGACGATGATCGGATCGGCCACCTTGTCGGGGGCCTTGGCACCGGTGAGGGACCGGCCCTGCAGGCGGTCCTTCGCGTAGGCCACGGCGTTCTGGTAGGCGACCTCGGACTGGCCGAGGCCTTGGACGCCGACGGCGAGGCGGGCCTCGTTCATCATCACGAACATGGCGTTGAGGCCGCGGTTCTCCTGGCCGACGAGCCAGCCCTTGGCGCCGTCGTAGTTCATCACGCAGGTCGAGTTGCCGTGGATGCCCATCTTGTGCTCGAGGGAGCCGCACGAGACCGGGTTGCGCTCACCCACCGAGCCGTCGGCGTTCACGAGGAATTTCGGCACCACGAAGAGCGAGATGCCCTTGGTGCCCGCCGGTGCGCCCTCGATGCGGGCAATGACGAGGTGCACGATATTCTCGGACAGGTCGTGCTCGCCGGCCGAAATGAAGATCTTGGTGCCGGTGAGATTGAAGGAGCCGTCGCCGTTCGGCACCGCCTTGGTCTTGAGGAGGCCCAGATCCGTGCCGCAATGGGGCTCGGTGAGGTTCATGGTACCGGTCCAGGCGCCCTCGACCATCTTGGGCAGGTACATCGCCTTCTGCGCGTCCGAACCGTGGACGAGCAGCGCCGCCATGGCACCCTGGGTCAGGCCCGGATACATGCCGAGCGCCAGGTTCGCGCCGGACACGAACTCAGAGATCGCCGTGTTGAGGGTATGGGGCAGGCCCTGTCCGCCGAACTCCTCCGGTACGGACAATCCCATCCAGCCGCCGGCCGCGTAGGTGTCGTAGCCGGCCTTGAACCCCTTCGGCGTGGTGACACCGGAATCGGCCTGGCGGGTACAGCCCTCGCGGTCGCCGACGGCGTTCAAGGGGGCGAACACCTCCTCGGCGAGCTTCGCCCCTTCGCCGAGGACGGCCTCGACCACGTCGGGCGAAGCATCGGAGAAGCCCCGGAGATTGCTGTAGCGTTGGAACCCGAGAACGTCGTTCAGAAGAAACAGAACGTCCTCGACCGGCGCCTTGTAGCTCGGCATCGCACAGCGTCCTTCCCTGGTCACGGCGACACGCGCATCCGACCGGATCGCGGTACCGCTCGATGGATGGTTCATATCTAAACCATCCTGAGGCGAGCGGAAAGAGGAAACGGTTGGGAAACCGAATGTCGAAGTCGGCCGCGGCGCGGCTTCGGAAGCGGCTTCGGTTAACCCGCTATTTACCAAGAAAGTTAAAGGTCGGGTCAGACGATCCGACGTGGACCCGCGCCATCATCCGCCGGGGGCCGGCGCCGCGCATCGAGACCGGACCTCGCCGCATCAGGTTAGACGATGACACGCTCCGCCCCCATCGATCTCGACGGCTTCGACCCGGACATCCTCGACGCCGCGCGCGATGTGGCCCGGCGGGCCGGCATCCCCGTCGAGACCTGGATCGCCTCCATCGTCACCCCGGATGACGTGGCCGCGCCGCAACGCGACGCTTCTTCCGGAACGACCCGGGAAGCCCCCGCCACACCGCCCGGCGCGGCCCCCGCCAAAGCACCCCGACAGGGGACTGCGAAGGCGAGTCGCGAGAACCCGTCGAAGCCGGCACCGAAGACCGCGCCGCCGGCGCCACTCCCCGACGCAAAGCCGGCGCCCGGCGCCGAGGCCGCCGAAGCGGGCTCCGAGGCGCCCGCGACCGCAACGCCGACGCCCGACGCGACGGCGCAGGCGCTTGCGGAGATGATGCAGCGCCTCGATGCCATCGATCGACGGATCGCTCAGGAGCAGACGGCCACACAGGCGGCGGCCAGCCGCACCATCGCTGACCTCCAACGACGCGTGGCGGAACTCGGCGAGCAGGTCGTCGCGCCCCGTCCCATCGGTCGGCGCGGCCGTTCGGCCGCCCTCGAAGTTCGGGATGCGGTGAGCGAGATCCGCCAGCGCCAGCGCGAACTCGATACCGGCCCTGCCCCCATCGCCACGGTCATCGGTGAACTGCGCAGCGAGACCAGCCGCCTGCGCGCCTCCCTCGACGGCGTGGCGACGGGCCGTGAGGTCGGCGTCCTCGAGGAGGCGATGCACGCCCTCGCCACGGGCGTCGACGGCGCCCCGGCACAGGCCGACCTCTCCGCCGTGACGGCACCTCTCGATCGCATCCGTGCCGAGGTCGGCCGCTTGTGCGGCGACACGGCCCGTGAGGTGCAGACCCGCCTCGCCGCCGACCTCGAGACCCTCGGAGCGCGGGTCGATGCCGTCCTGAGCAACGGCCCGGACGCCTTTGCCGATCGCGAGGCCCTCGACGAACTCTTTCGTGAACTCCACGACATCCGCACCGCAATCGCGGGGCTCGCCGCGCCCGAGCGCATCGAGACCTTGGCCTCCGGCGTCGCTGCGATCAGCGCCGAGATCGCCCGCCTCCAGACCGGCGTCGGGGCCGATTCGGGCGTGGCCTCACTGCGTCCTCTGCTTGAGGAGATCCGGTCGGGGTTGAACCGCCCCGCACCGGGCGGCCTCGAAGACCGGATCGACGCCATGGCGGCGAAGCTCGACGCCCTGCGCGACGGCTCCGCCCTGAATGGCGGCCCGAACTCGGACGCGATCATCCATCGGATCGATGCGTTGTCGGCGAAGGTCGATGCCGTCCACGTCAACCCCGTCGGCGACCTCATCGAGCGTCTCGAAGGCCTCGGCGCGACCCTGCGCCGGCCCGTGTTGCCGGACGGCGACCTGGCGGCCATCCACGGTATGCTGCACGACCTGTCCGTGAAGGTCGACCGCATGGGGACGTCGGACACCGTCTCGGCGGAGGGGCTCGATTCCCTCGAGCATCAGGTTCTGGCGCTCGCCGCCCGTATCGACACCCGCGACAGCGACCCGGCCCTCGCCGGTTTGGAACGCACCATGGGTGACCTGCTGGCTCAAGTCTCCGCCCTGCGTGAGGAAGCGCCGCTGATCGAGCGGACCGGCCGCCACGGATCCGTCGAGACCCAGACGGATGGGAACGACCTCGTTCGCCTCCAGGCCGGCCTCGCCGACCTGCGCGACCAGCAATTCGCGTCCGAGCAGCGCCTGCAATCGACCCTGGTCGGAGTCCACTCGATCCTCGAACGCCTTGCCGGACGGGTCGGATCGACCGAATCCGGACCGATGTCGTCCGAGACGCAAACACCGGCCGAGCGTCTCCTCGGCACCGGTGGCATGCCCCCGACCAAGTCTGCGGCCAGATTCGCCGGCAAGCCGATCGCGCGAGCGAGCGTCCGCCCGACGGAACGTCCCATCGCCGACGCCGTTCTGGGCGACCTTCCCCTGGAGCCCGGGGCCCGGCGGCCCGGACGCGACCCGATCACCGAGGACGCGGAGCCCAACGCGTCCGCCGCCCTCGACGGCGACATCAAGTCCAGCTTCATCGCCGCCGCTCGTCGCGCCGCTCAGGTGGCGCAGGCGGAGGCATCCGGTACCGTGCAGGCGCCCCGTGCCCGGCACGGCTCCGATGCGTCCTCCTCGAGCGAGGCGGTCGCGTCGGCTCCGCTGAACGCCCGGTTCGCCCGCCTGCGCGCTGAACTCGATCGCCGCCGCAAGCCCCTGCTTCTCGGGCTCGCCGCCATCATCCTCGCCCTCGGTGCGCTTCAGGCCATCGGAACCCGAGGCCCGGCCCGCGAGACCGTCGCCGCATCGGCGGAGGCCCCGAGGACCGAAACACCCGCGGGCGCAGCCTCCGGCCTCCCGGACCCGGTCACCACCCAGTCACTCGCCGATCCGGCCTCGCTCAAGGAAGAGGTGGCCAAAGCCGACGCCACGAAGACGGATTCGGCGAAGACCGACCCCGCCCGGGTCGATGGTGCCAAGGCCGAAACCGTCCGATCGGGCACGAACCGGATCGTCCCGCAGGTGACTGCGATGGCGGCCCTGTCGCCCGATCTCACCGCCGTTCCGGCAAACTTGGCCTCCCTGCGTCAGGCCGCCATCGAGGGTGATGGCACGGCCGTCTACGACCTCGCCGCGCGCTTTGCCGACGGGCGCGGCGTGACGCGCGACCTCGCCCTGTCGCACAAGCTCTACGACAAGCTCGCGCAGGCCGGCTACGCGCCGGCCCAGTACAAGCTCGGCGGGCTCCATGAGAAGGGACTCGGCGTGCCCCGCGACCTCGCCCAGGCCAAACTCTGGTACGGACGCGCGGCGGAGCAGGGCAATGCAAGGGCGATGCACAACCTCGCGGTGATCCATGCGGAGACACCCACGGCCTCGGGCAAGCCGGACTACACCACGGCGGGGCAATGGTTCCGGCGCGCGGCCGAGTACGGCCTGCGCGACAGCCAGTACAACCTCGCGGTGCTCTACGCCCGCGGCCTCGGCGTGCAACAGGACCTCCAGCAATCCTTCCTGTGGTTCTCCGCTGCCGGTGCGCAGGGTGATGCCGACGCGGCCAAGAAGCGTGACGACGTGGCGGCCAAACTCGAACCGAAGGACCTCGCCACGGCGCGGGCCCTCGTCGCCGCGTTCAAGGCCAAGGTGCCCGATCCGGCCACCAACGAGGCCCCCACGGCTTTAACTGCGCCTCGGACGATGACCCTGCTCGGGGCGACGCCCCCGGCTCCGGTCACCCCGCCGCGACGCAGCTGAGAATTGTCACAACGCGTCCATCCTGTCGCGCGTGCGGGTATCTGCCGCCTTTCCTCGGGCGCCCCGAGGCGTTTGGATGGCGGACGCTTTCTCGCGGACGGCGGGGGCCGGCCCGAATGGGATTCACGGATGACGGGAGGGCCGAGGGTGCGGGTGACGACGGTGCCACCGGCGGCGGTGATCCTCGGGATCGCCGGCCTGATCCCGTTCCTCGGCTTCGCGTTTCTCTCCGTCAGCGGTGGCAATGCGGGCCTGAGCACCATCGGCCTCGATCCGCGCATGGTGTTGTCCACCTACGGGGCGGTGATCGCTTCGTTCCTCGGCGGAATCCGCTGGGGCGCCGCTGCGGCACGCGGCGGTGGCGGGGCCGATTACGCCATCGCCATCGTGCCGTCCCTCCTGGCCTGGGCGGCCCTGGCCATGCCGGCCCCATGGGACTTGCGGACGCTCGGCTGCCTCGTCCTGGCCTGGGGCTTCATCGATCAGGATCTTCCACGCCGCGGCCTCGTGCCCGTGTGGCTGGGCCGTCTCCGGCTCGTCCTATCGGTCGTGGCCGGGGCGTCCCTCCTCGTCGCGGCGTAGAACTCCCGGTGTGGGAGCTTGTCGTCGGCTTCCGTGAGAGCCGATGCGAGAAACGGTGCCTCGCGTACCCTGACGATCAGTCCTTCGCCAGCATGGACTTCCCGATGGCGAAGACCCGCCCATCCCCCAGGAGATGCGCGGTGAAGCCCGCCGGAAACAGCGGCTCGAACACCGGATTGCGCACGTTGAGACCCCCCGCATAGGCGCCGAAGGCCGGCATGATGAGGCGGCGACCGTCGGTGACGAAGCAGCGGCGACGCACGGCCCGACCCCGCATGGCGACCTTGCCGCACGGATGCAGGTGACCGGACACCTCGCCGTCCACCGCGTCGGGGGTCGGCTCGTGGCGGAGCGTGAGGCCGCCGAGCGTCAGGATCTCGGCGTAGCGCCCGCCCACCCCCTCGGTCACGGCGTGATCGTGGTTGCCGGCGATCCAGACCCAGTCGCGCCCCTCCTGCAGGGCCGCCACCATGGCGCGGTCGCCCGGCTCCATGCGATCCGGCCCGCGCGCATCGTGAAACGAATCGCCCAGAGCCACGACGCGGGCCGGGTCGAGGCGGGCCACCACCTCGTGTAGACAGGCCAGGGTCTCGCGGGTGTCGTAGGGCGGCAGGAACTGGCCCGAGCGCGCCGCGAACGCCGAGCCCTTCTCCAAGTGGAGATCGGAGACGATGAGGGTGCCGTGGGCGGCCAGCCACAGGCCGCCGCACAGGTCGAGGGTGAGGTGTTCGCCGGCAAGCGTCAGGCCGGGGGCCTTCGTGGTCTTCTCGAGTCGTGCGCCGAGCGCCAAAACCGCATCCTCGTCATCGGGTGAGCAGGACAATACGTCAGCCGAGCGCCTCTTCGAGAAGCTGCGCCTCGGCCTCGGCCAGGATCTCGTCCGCGCCCTCGCCGTAGACCTTCTCCCGCCCGATTTCGAGCATGACGGAGACGGACAGGGGCGAGACGCGGTCCAAGGCCTTATGGACGATTCGCCCCTGGATGCGCCTCAACATCACACCGAGGCGCTTCACGTCGAGGAGTCCGGTTGCCGCATCCTGCCGCGCCGCGCGCAGGAGCAGGTGGTCGGGCTGGTGCTTGCGCAGGACGTCGTAGACTAGATCCGTGGACATGGTGACCTGGCGCCCGGTCTTGGCCTGCCCCGGATAACGGCGCTCGATGAGCCCCGCGATGACGGCGCATTGCCGGAATGTGCGCTTCATCATCGCCGATTCGTCGAGCCATGCCTCGAGATCGTCGCCGAGCATGTCCTCGGCGAACAAGGCTTCGAGGAAGTCCGACTCGGTGGCGATGCGCGCGCTGAGATCGCGGGTCATCCAGATGGCGATGCCGTAATCGTTGGCGGCGAAGCCCAGAGGCCGCATCCGTGCGCGCTCCAGGCGGCGGGTGAGGAGCATGCCGAGGGTCTGGTGCGCGAGCCGCCCCTCGAACGGAAACGCCGTGAGGTAGTAGCGCCCCGAGCGCGGAAACGTCTCGACCAGCAGGCCCGTCGGGCCGGGCAGCACCGAGCGGGTGCGCTGCTGGACGAGGTAGTCCGAGACTTGTTTCGGCAGGCGGTCCCACTCGAACGGATCGGCGATCATCGCCCGCACCCGCGCGGCGAGGAAGGTCGAGATCGGGAACTTGGCCCCGGCATAGGACGGGATCGCCGGGTCGGTGCCGGGTCCGGCACGGGTGGCGAGCGCCTCGTCCTCCGTGAGGCCTTCGAAGCGCAGGACCTCGCCGGCGAACAGGAAAGTGTCGCCGGGGGTCAGCGTATCGGCGAAATCCTCTTCGATCTCGCCGAGGACCCGCCCGCCGCGCGGCAGCACGGCGCCGGGGCGTGCCCGGTTCGCCCGGGCGAGGCGGACCTTCACCTTGGCCGACTCGACGATGGTGCCGACGTTCATCCGGTATTGCTGCGCCGTGCGGGCGTCCCGCACCCGCCACAACCCGTCGGGACCGCGCAGGATCTTGGCGAAGCGTTCGTAGGCCCGCAGAGCGTAGCCACCGGTGGCGACGTAATCGACCACCGCCTCGAAATCCTCCCAACTCAGGGTAGCGTAGGGGGCGGCCGAGACGATCTCGTCGTAGAGCCGGAGCGGGTCGAACGCGTCGGCACAGGCCATGCCGAGGATGTGCTGGGCGAGCACGTCCGGGGCGCCGAGGCGCGCATCCGGCGTGTCCTGCGCGGCGGCCTCGACGGCGTCGAGGGCCGCCTGGCATTCGAGGATCTCGAAGCGGTTGGCCGGCACGAGATAGGCCTTCGAGGGCTCGTCCATGCGGTGGTTGGCACGGCCGATGCGCTGCATGATCCGGCTCGCCCCCTTCGGCGCGCCGATGTTGACCACGAGATCGACGTCGCCCCAATCGATGCCGAGGTCGAGGGTCGCGGTACAGACGATGGCGCGCAACTGGCCCGCCGCCATGGCGGCTTCGACCCGGCGGCGCTGGGTGGCGTCGAGGGAGCCGTGATGCAGCGCGATCGGATACGACTCCTCGTTGATCCGCCAGAGTTCCTGGAAGGTGTACTCGGCCTGGAGCCGGGTGTTGACGAAGACCAGCACCGTGCGGTGACGACCGATGAGATCGTAGATCGCCGGCATCGCCTGCCAGGCGGTGTGACCGGCGAGCGGGAGCGTGAGCCCGGTGTCGAGCATGTGAAGGTCGGGCGCCGCGCCGCCCCGTACGACGACGAGGTCGGCCATGGGAGGCTCGGGCACGCCGGCTTCGTCAGCACCACCGTGCTCCCGCTCCTGGAGGGAGAGGGTTGGGGACCCGCGCTCGTCCGCCGAGGCGTGGCGCTGCGGCACGAGATACCGCCGCAGATCGTCCGGCTCCCGTACGGTGGCGGAGAGGCCTATCGCCGTCAGGCCCGGGCTGAGCCGGTGCAGCCGCGCCAAGGCCAGGGACAGGAGGTCGCCGCGCTTCGACGTCACCAGGGCGTGCAACTCGTCGAGCACGACGCAGGACAGATTGGAGAAGAGTTCGGACGCCTCGCGGTGGGCGATGAGGAGCGCAAGCTGTTCGGGCGTGGTCAGCAGGATGTCGGGCGGTCGCTCGACCTGCCGGGTGCGCTTATGGGACGGCGTGTCGCCCGTGCGGGTCTCGACACTGATCGACAGGCCCATTTCGGCAATCGGTGCTTCGAGGTTGCGGGCGATGTCGACGGCGAGCGCCTTCAGGGGCGAGATGTAGAGGGTGTGCAGGCCTCGTGATTTCTTTGCCGGCGGACGTTCCGCCAGGGCCGTGAGGCTCGGCAGGAAGCCCGCAAGGGTCTTGCCGGCGCCCGTGGGGGCGACCAGCAAGGCGGAGCGACCCGCGCGCACGATGGCGAGAAGGTCGAGCTGGTGCGGGCGGGGTGTCCAGCCGCGCGCGGTGAACCAATCCGCGAACCGGTCGGGCAGGACCTCGGGCAGCGCATGGTGCGGGGGGGTGGCGCTCAGGCGAGGGCCATGAGGAAACGATCGATGAGCTCCAGGGCCCGCTCCGTCAGGGCACCGGGATAGCGCACGAAGACGTGGCATCCACCGGGATAGATCGCCGTATGGCCGCCATTTCCGGCAGCGGCCCAGCGCGACGACATGTAGAGGGTGTCGTCGAGGAGGGGGTCGTGGGTGCCGACGGTGAACAGGGCCGGGGGCAGTCCGGCGAGGTCGGCGTAGAGCGGCGACACGTCGGGGCGACGGCGATCGATGCCATCCCGAACGTAGTCGTTGGCGAAAGTGGTCAGATCCTTGGTGTTCACCACGAGGCGCTCGTCGCCCCAATTGCGCACGCTCGGGGTCAGGCCGAGGTCGAAGAACCCGGCATTGAGGTTGGCACCCCGGAAAGCGCGCGGCAGACCGTGCCGGTCACGCAGGCGGAGGAGGGTCATCACGGCGAGATGGGCGCCGGCCGATTCGCCACCGATGGTGAGGGCCGTGATGCCGAGTTCCGCCCGACCCGGACCGGCGAGCCACAGGGCGGCGGCCTCGCAATCCTCCAGGGCCGCCGGATAGGGGTGCTCGGGCGCGAGCCGATACTCGACGGACAGACAGACGAAGCCGCAGGTGTCGGCAATCCGCTCAAGCCACGGGTCCTGCTCGTCGGCAGCGCCCCAGACCCAGCCGCCGCGATGGATGTGCAGATAGGCGCCGCGCGCCTTCGGCCACTTTCTGGCATCGGGGCGGATCATGCGAAGCGCGAGCGGACCGCCCGGCCCGTCGATGGTCACCGTTTCGGCTCGTACGCTGCGGGGCATGGCCGGCGAGGCCTTGGTGCCCTGGCGGCGGCGTTCGCGGACCGCCGCGATGGGGATCGACCACGGGTCGGCCTGGGCCGCATGTGCCGCGATGATCTCGGCGTTGAGCCGTTTGGTGTCCGGATCGATCGTCGCCGGGTCGAACAGGGCGTGGTCGATCATGAATCGCTTCGTTTCATCGTAAAAAGAGGTCGTTCCAACTTGGACCGCGCAGCCGGCATTGCCACCTGGGCTATCGACAGCAACCCGCCTAACGCCCGAGCGTCCGTCCGGTTTCGCCAAAGTGTGTCGATTCGGTCACGCTTCCGCCGGCTTCGGGGGGTTGAGAGACCGCATTCGCCGCGCGCCGCAAGGAAACCCTCGCCCGATGAGCCTCGATCACGATCCGCGCCGCCCGCCGCCGTTTCCCGGCCAGCCCTATGCCGGCGCCTATCCCGAACCGGGTCGTCGCTCGGCCCTTCGCCGTTTCCTCGGCGGTTCGCCGGCGGCGGTGTTCGCCAAACTGCTGTTCCTGTCGATCCTGGTCGGCGCCGTCATGGCCATGCTCGGGGTGACGCCGGGCCTTCTGTTCTGGCACGCTTACGATGCCGTTCGAGCCCTCGTCGATCTCGGCCTCGACACCTTCCACGATTTCGGACGCTGGATCCTGGCTGGCGCCGTGGTTGTGGTGCCCCTCTGGCTGCTGTCGCGATTCTTCGCCGTTTCGAAGTGAGGTCAAGAACGAAGAAAGGCCGGCGTTTCCACCGGCCTTTCTCGAATGCCCGCTCGTGAGCGAACCGTTCAGCGAACCACGATGACCTTCGCGCCGACCTTGGCGCGGGTGTAGAGGTCGGCCACGTCGTCGTTGGTCATGCGGATGCAGCCCGACGAGACGGCGGTGCCGATGGTTTCCGGCTCGTTGGAGCCGTGGATGCGGTAGATCGAATTGCCGAGATACATGGCGCGGGCGCCGAGGGGGTTCTCAAGGCCGCCCTTCATGAAGCGCGGCAGATCGGGACGGCGACGCAGCATCTCGGCCGGGGGACGCCAATCGGGCCATTCGCGCTTCATCGTGATGGTCTGAACGCCGCCCCAGGTGAAGCCGGGCCGGCCGACGCCGACGCCGTAGCGCAGGGCTTGGCCGTCACCGAGCACGTAGTACAGGCGACGCTCGGCCGTGGAGACCACGATGGTGCCGGGGGCGTAATTGCCGGAATAAGCCACCTGCTCGCGCTGGATCGCCGACATCTGCGGCACGGCCGAGGCCATGGGGTCGGCCGGCGACAGCGATGCGTTGGAGGTCGGCACGGCGACGACGGCCACCGGCTCGGCCTGCGGGCGCACCCGCAGGACCAGGGCGTTGTCCAGGGGCTGGCGGGTTAGAGGGTCGATCTCGTAGGCGGCAGCGGGCGATGCCCACGCGCCAAGCGCACAGGCGAGCCCGGTGAGGGCGGGGGCGAAACGGCGCATCGGGGCCTCTCGAGGGCAGTCGGAAATCACGGCGATCAGCTCGACGCACGGTACCGCGCGAAGAATGCCCAAGACGTAAACGCTGGGGTTTCAAAGCCAAGCTCTATCCGCGGTGCAGCATCGCTTGCCGCGACGTCGTGACTCCATGGCCACAGTGTGGCGCCTTGGCCGTAAGGTCCTTCGGTTTCAGGCCAAACCTTCAAGCATCGTCGAGACCGAGATCGATGATCGGCGCGCTGTGGGTGATCCAGCCGCAGGAGATCAGATCGACGCCAGACGCAGCCACCGCCCCGACGGTCTCGCGGGTGATCCGGCCCGAGGCCTCCGAAATGGCGCGCCCGTCGATCATCCGCACGGCCTCGCGCAGTTGATCCGGGTTCATGTTGTCGAGGAGCACGGCGTCGGCGCCGACGGAGAGGGCCTCTTCGAGTTGGGCCAGGGTGTCGACCTCGCACTCGATCTTGACGAGGTGGCCCACATGGGCCCGCGCCCGGGTGATGGCCGGGACGATGCCGCCGGCCACCGCCACGTGGTTGTCCTTGATGAGCACGGCGTCGTCGAGGCCGAAGCGGTGGTTCGAGCCGCCGCCGGCCCGGACCGCATGCTTCTCGAGGGCACGCAGGCCCGGCGTGGTCTTGCGGGTGCAGACGATGCTGGCCCTGCCGTGCGGCCGCGCCGCCGTGACGAGGCCCGCCGTGGCCGTGGCGACACCCGAAAGACGGCACAGGAGATTGAGGGCCACCCGCTCGGCGGTGATGATCGCCCGCGCCGGGCCGGACAGGCGGATCACCACGTCGCCCGGCGCCACGGTGGCGCCGTCGCCGCGCACCACCGTCACCACCACGGCCGGATCGATGAGGCCGAAGGCGAGGACGGCGGCGTCGATGCCGGAGATCACGCCGTCCTGGCGGGCGGCGATGACGGCGTTCATCGTTAAGCATGCCGGCACGATGGCGTCGGTGGTGATGTCGCCGGCCCGGCCGAGATCCTCCAGCAGGGCTGCCCGCACGATGGGCTCGACCATGAGGCGGGGCAGCGGGACGAGGTGCAGATCGTCGGTCATGGAATCCCTCCCGGGCGTTTCGGGCAGTGGGCCGGAATCAGGCGAAGGCGGGTGCGTCGACTGCCGAAGAGCTCAGGACTTCGGCCAAGGTCGTTTCGGTGTGCCGGACCGGAGCTTGATCGGGACAGTCGCTGCGCCAGTGCGCCCCCCGGCTCTCCCGACGCGACAGGGCCGATGTGGCGACCACGAGCCCGACGAGGGCGGCGTCGCAGCCGGCCTCGGCTGCTGGCATTAGCCGACGGACCGCCTCCGCGAGGCCGTCCGCATCGCGCACGACGCCGACGCGTTGCTCCATGATGGCGCGGATCGTCGGCAGATCCGACGCCGGACGGGGCTGCTCCGGCACCGCCTGCGCGGCCCCCGGGACCGGAACGGCCTCAATGGCCTCGGCGATCCAGGGCGCGAACGCCATGGCTTCGAGAAGCGAATTGCTGGCGAGGCGGTTGGCGCCGTGCAGGCCCGTGGACGCGACCTCGCCGCAGGCGAACAACCCCGGTACGGTGCTGGCGCCGCTGCCATCCACCCTCACGCCGCCCATGTGGTAGTGCGCCGCCGGCCGCACGGGGATCGCCTCGTGCTGCGGATCGATGCCGGCCGTCGCGCACAAACCGGCGACCGTGGGAAACCGCGTGGCCATGCGAGCGCCCAAGGCGCCGCGGCAGTCGAGGAACACCTGCGTGCCCCGTGCTTGCGCCTGAAAGATCGCCCGGGCGACGACGTCCCGGGGCGCCAGATCCCCACCCGTGATGCCGGCCATGATCGGGGCACCCAGTCCGTCGACGAGCCGCGAGCCCTCGCCGCGCAGGGCTTCGGTGGCAAGCGGCATCGGATCGGCGCCGACCGCGATGGCGGTGGGGTGGAACTGAACGAACTCCATGTCGCGCAGGCTGGCACCGGCCCGGGCCGCCAGGGCAAGGCCGGCCCCGGTGGCGCCGCGCGGATTGGTCGTCGATGCGTAGAGTGCACCGATCCCGCCGGTGGCGAGCACCACGGCGCGGGCCGCCAGACGCAGCCGCGTACCGCCGCGCTCGCACACAACGCCCGCGATCGCACCCTGACGGTCGTGCATCAGATGACGCGCTTGCGCCACGACCACGTCGATGGACGGCGTGGCGGACACGGCCCGTACCAGGGTCTCGAGGACGAGACGACCGGTCGAATCGCCGCCGGCTCGTACGATGCGACGGCGGGAATGGGCAGCCTCGAGCCCGAGCGCGAGGGCCCCGACGGTATCCCGGTCGAACGGGGCATTCAGGCCGACGAGCCATTCGATGAGGCCAGGGCCGGCCGCCGCGACGCGTTCGGCGACCTCCGGCTCGCTCAGGCCCGCGCCCGCCGCCAGGGTGTCGGCGGCGTGAAGGGCCGGTGCGTCGTCCTCACCCATGGCGGCGGCGATGCCGCCCTGCGCCCAGCCCGTGGCGGTGCCGAGCCCGAGGGGACTCGCCGTGACCAGTGTGACGGGACGCGGTGCGAGGCGAAGCGCCGTCGCGAGACCGGCGACGCCGGCTCCGATGACGATGACGCGGTCCGGCGTCGCGAAGGAGAAGGGTGCGTGCGCGTTCATCGCGGCCGCACCGCGAGCATGCGCTCCACCGCCAAGCGCGCCCGGTCGGCGAGTTCGGGTTCGACCGTGACCTCGTGAGTCAGGGTCTCGAGGGCGCGGCGGATGTTCTTCAGGCTCATGCGCTTCATGTGCGGGCACAGGTTGCACGGCTTGATGAACTCGATGTCCGGGTTGGCCGCCGCGATGTTGTCGCCCATCGAGCACTCGGTCACGAGCACCACCTGCCGGGGGCGCTTCTCGGTCACGAAGTTCATCATCATCGCCGTCGAGCCGGAGAAATCGGCTTCGGCCACCACGTCGGGCGGGCATTCGGGATGAGCGATGACCGTGACGCCCGGATAGCTCTCGCGCACGGCGTGGATATCCGCCGGGGTGAAGAGTTCATGGACTTCGCAATGACCGGCCCAGGTGAGGATCTCCACCTCGGGCACCAGGGCCTGCACGTTCTGGGCGAGGAACTCGTCGGGAATCATAAGAACGCGGGGCGCGTTGAGGGACCGAACCACGTCGACGGCATTGCCGGATGTGCAGCAGAGGTCGGATTCGGCCTTAACGGCCGCCGACGTGTTGACGTAGGTGACGATGGGAACGCCGGGATACTTTTCGCGCAGCCCCCGCACGTCGGCGGCGGTGATCGAATCGGCGAGCGAGCAGCCGGCGGCCATGTCCGGAATGAGGACGGTCTTGCCCGGGTTGAGGAGCTTGGCGGTCTCGGCCATGAAATGCACGCCGGCCAGCACGATCACGTCGGCATCCACCGTCACGGCCTCGCGAGCCAGCGCCAAACTGTCGCCGACGATGTCCGCCACCGTATGGAAGATTTCCGGCGCCTGATAGTTGTGGGCGAGGATGACCGCGTTGCGCGTCTTCTTCAGTTCCAGGATCGCCGCAACGTCATCGGCGAGCGCCGGCCATTCGATGGCGGGCACGTGCCGGGCGACCCGCGCGTAGATATCGGGCAGGGGCAGGCCGGCATAAACCGCGGGCGCCGGAGCGATCGGAAGACTGGTGGCCGCCATGGATGCGTCCTCACTTATGCTCAAAATGAGCATTGTGCCGACTAACGTAGGGGCCCAATCCGCACTTGTCTAGATATGCTGGACTTGAGCATAACGTTTTTGCGGCGCACCCTCGATGGTGCGCCGCGGCTGTCAGGTGGGGCGTTTCGCCGGCCTGAGGCGGAAGCCCGGGGCAGGGCGTTCGAGGAGGACTTCGCGCCGGAACCGAACGAGGCGGGCCGGCCTGCCGGTGGCACCGCTGGTGACCCCATCGGTCTCTTCGACCAGACCCTGCTGAGCGACGAGCCGGCGGAAGTTCTGCTTGTGCAGATTGGTCCCCGACAGAGCCTCCACCGTGCGCTGAAGCTGGAACAGCGTGAAGGTCGGCGGCATCAGCTCGAAGACAACGGGCCGATACTTGATCTTGCCACGCAGGCGCCCGATGGCGGTGGCAAGCACCCGGCGATGGTCGAACGCCATGGGTTGTCCGGTCACCGGGAGGTCGGCGGGGCTCGCGGCACCCGACTGGCCTTGCGCCTCGGGAATCAGGCCTGCCTCGAACAGCAGTTCGTAGCGCTCCAGCACGCGCTCCTCGTTCCAGGTGCCGTCGCACAGGCCGAAGGTGAGGCTGAGGCGATCCTCGCGCCGGCGCTTCAGCTTCGGGTCGCCGGTCCCGCCGGCCCAGGCGAGGAGTTTCGGCTCGATCTCGGCCAGGGCCGCCGGCCGGCCCTCGCGAAAATCCTCCCAGGGCAGGTAGCGGTACCAGTTGCGCCACGAAGCCTCGGCGAGACCGCCGGGTCGAACCTCGCGAACCAGCGCGAGATAGGCCACCGACAGGGAATGCAGGCCCTGACTCTCGTCGCCCTGACGGTCGCGATCGCCGAAGGTGTAGAGCTGTTCGACGTAACCGAGGCGCTGATGGGTCTGGCGCTCGACCCACGCTCGCAGCCCACGTTCCAGGGTCGGGTGCTCGGGCACGAGGGGCCCGGCGGGCAGTCCGTCCGAACGGCCCGGCGCCTGCCCCTCGACCTGCACCGTCAGGGCCCGCGGCTCGCCGTCCGTCGCGGCGATGATGACGGCGACGAGCCCCACGGCGGACGGGTTGACGAGCGAGGCGTTGTCGCGCCCCTGCGAGTCCTTCACCGTCGTCACCTGGTCAGCCTCCATCTCGCACCGCGTGCATTTTGCACATCGTGCCGCGTGCTCATGGCACATCGCGCCGCCGTGATGAACGGCCAAACGGCATGGCCTATGGGTCAGGCTTCCTCCCGCCGAGGCAAGGGCCGGGCCGGGTTTCCCACCACCGTATCCCCCTCGGCCACGTCCCGGGTCACCACGCTGCCGGCGCCGACGATCGCGTGATCGCCGACGGTCACCCCCGGCAGGATGAGAGCGCCGCCGCCGATCCAGACGTTGCGGCCGATCCGGATCGACCGCGCGAACTCCAAACCGGCCTCGCGGGAAGCGGCATCGCGGGGATGATCCGCCGTGAGGATCTGGACCCCGGGTCCGATCTGCGTGCGCGCGCCGATATGGACCGGGGCACAATCGAGGATCACACAGCCGAAGTTGAGAAAGACATGGTCCTCCAGAGTGATGTGAAGGCCGTAATCGCAGTGGAAGGGCGGCCGGATGACGGACTCGTCGCCGACGGCTGCGAAGCGCTCGCGCAGGAGCGCGCGCCGGTCGCCGGGCGACAGACCGAGGGCCGCGTTGTAGCGCACCATCCAGGTCTTGCAGGCGCCGGCATCGGCCTGAATCTCGGGGTCGTCGGGATGATAGAGCTCGCCCGCGAGCATCTTCTGTTTCGGCGTACGGTCCATGCGGATCCCCCAATTGTGTTCGCCCCACCAACGCCGCCCCACCGGTCAAGCTCCCGAGCTTCCACCTTCGCGGGCCCTTGCGGCATGGGAACCAGCCCGTAAGACGAATGGGACGGGGCTGACCGGGGAGAACGCTGTGATCGGACGGGACGACGCGCCGGGGCGCACGGTGCCGGTGGATCTGCGCCTCTACGGAATCCTCGACACGGGATTCTGCGGCACCGATGTCGGGCGGCTCGCGGCACTGGCGAGCGCGGCGGCGCGCGGCGGCTGCACCCTCCTCCAGTATCGCGAAAAAAACATCGACGATGCCCGTGCCGCCCTGGCGCGCATCCGGGCGATCCACGAAGCCCTCGCGGGGAGCCATGTCCCGCTTCTCGTGAACGATCGCGTCGACCTCGCCCTCGCCGCGGGCGTCGAGGGCGTGCATCTCGGCCAGTCCGATCTCCATCCGGCCGATGCGCGCCGCCTCCTCGGGCGCTCGGCCATCGTCGGCCTGACCCTGAAGACCGGAGCGCAGGCCGACGAGCTCTACCGGCTGCCGGTGGATTACGCCTGCATCGGCGGTGTGTTCTCCACCGCGAGCAAGGACAACCCCGACCCGCCCGTCGGCCTCGATGGCCTCGGCCGCATCCTGTTCCGGGGCCGCCTCGCGCGGGGGCAGAACTTCCCCCTCGGGGCCATCGCGGGCATCGATTCGAGCAACGCGGCGGCCGTGATCGCGGCCGGAGCGGACGGAGTTGCGATCATCTCCGCCCTGTTCGCCGGGGATGATGTCGAGGCGCGGGCGCGCGACCTGCGCCACCGGGTCGATTCGGCCCTCGCCGCCCGCGCCGCGGTTCCGTAAGGTCGTCGCAGGACGCAAAGGCACGCCATGACCCCCATCGCCGTCACCATAGCGGGCTCGGATTCGGGCGGGGGCGCCGGCATCCAGGCGGACCTGAAGACCTTCGCGGCCCTGCGCGTCTACGGCGCCAGCGTCGTCACCGCGCTGACAGCCCAGAACACAGAGGGAGTCCAGGGCATCCACGACGTACCGGCGGCCTTCGTCGCGGCGCAGATGGACAGCGTCTTCGGCGACCTCGCGGTGACGGGGGTGAAGATCGGAATGCTGTCGCAGGTCGCGACCATCGAGGCCGTGGCGGCGGGTTTGCGCCGGCATGCCCGGAATATTCCCATCGTGCTGGATCCCGTGATGGTGGCGACGAGCGGCGACCGGCTCATCTCGGAGGACGCGGTGGAGGCCCTGCGCCACCTGCTCCTTCCGCTCGCCGATCTCGTCACCCCCAACCTGCCGGAAACCGGAACGCTGATCGGCGCCGCAGCGCCGAGGAGCGAGAACGAAGCCGTGGCGCAAGCACGGCAACTCCTGGCGCTCGGAGCCCGGGCGGTTCTGGTGAAGGGCGGCCATGGGGAGGGCGACGAGAGCGTGGATCATCTGCTGTGCGCCGATGGAACGTTGCGCCGGTTCGCCGCTCCCCGGGTCGCCACCCGCAACACTCACGGCACCGGCTGCACCCTGTCGGCGGCGGTGGCGGCAGGGCTTGCGCACAAGCGCCCCCTCGTCGAAGCGGTCAGGGACGCCAAATGCTACCTGACCGCCGCCCTCCAGGCGGCCGATACGATGCAGGTCGGGCGAGGACACGGACCGGTTCATCACTTCCACGCCCTGTGGACCTGAGACCACTGCCCGCCTTGCGCGTGTTCGAATTTTGCGTTTGAAGTACCGCACGTTCGTTCGATGTACGGAACGATCCGGCGGGTTACAGGGACAATGGACGATCAGGTGACGACCCCCGAGCGCGGGCGGCAGCGGGATATCCTGACGGGCGCCCAACTGCTTTCGGGTCAGCTCGGCAAGACGATCCAGCGCTTGCGCAAGGCCTACAACCTCTCGCTGTCCGAACTCGCGGAGCAATCGGGGGTCGCGAAGTCGATCATCTCCCAGATCGAGCGCAACGAGACCAACCCGACCCTGGCCACCATCTGGCGCTTGAGCCAGGCACTGGACGTGTCCATCGAGCGCGTGTTGGCGACCAGCGACGAAGAGCCGTTCATCGAGAAGACCTCGCGCGCCGACACGCCGATCCTCGTCTCGGACGACGGCAAGGTGCGGCTCGCCATCGTCGGGTGGATCAAGACCGTCGAGTGGCTGCAATGGTACGAGGTGTCGGCCGATCCCGGCGGTATCCTCGATTCCGATCCGCACCAGCGCGGCTCGGTCGAATCCCTCACGGTCACCACGGGGCAGCTCGAAGTCGAAGTCGCCGGCACGGTCCAGCGCGCCCGCGCGGGCGAGACCCTGCGCTATCGCTGCGACCGTCCGCACACGGTGCGCTGCATCGGTCCGGAGCCGGCCCGCGCCATCATGGTGGTGATCATGAAGGCGGCCGTGATGGAATGATCGTTTGGTGGACACACCGCTCTCGGGAATGAGCGCTACGTCCGCGAACGATCATCCGTCCGAAGGCCTCAACGGCCGGAATTCACCCACACGACCATTTCGCCGAGCACCCGCGCGAGCGCCGCGTCGAGCCCCACGGCGGCCGAGGCGACATCGACCTTCGCCACCGGGATGCGGGCCGTGAACACCCGAGCGGCAACGACCTTTCCGGTGCCCTCGGCGATGATCTTGGCGGAGAGGTCCACCACTGCCTCGCCCGAGCCCGCAGCGATGTCGAAGGCGCGGATCTCGGAGATGAGCTGGAAATCCGAGACGATCTTGTCGCCCGGCCGGCTCACGGACTTCAAGCGACCGGAATTTTCGAGGCTCTGGATCAGGCGCGTCTGGATCAGCCGCGGCAGCCGGTCGGCCCATTGGGCGCCGCCGAGGAAGGACAGGGCTCCGCCGGGCTCGCGCACGATGATGCGGTCGGCCTCGAACGGCTGGATACCGACGGGCTCGGCCACGGTGACGGAGCGCGCGGACGCGCTGACCCGACCCGAGGGCGGGAGCGCGGCGAGGTCGAAGGTGAGCGGCACGGCGCCGCCGCAGCCACCGAGGGCCACGGCGAGCAGGCTCACGCCGAGGGCGAGGGCCGGTGAAAAGTGGGTCATACGCGATCCGGACTTCGCAGCGCGACAGGCTGCGAGGGACAAACTACGGCAAAGCTCGTTTCGTGCCGTGCGCCGGGACACCCTCATCCCGGCAAAACAGCATTCAACGACCACCGTTGTATTCCGGCAACGACGGCTTGCCGCCGAAGATCACCTGGCTCGGGTCGCGCTCGAGGTTCTTCACCGTGCGGTTGAGGGTGTTGAGGGTGCGCTGCCCGTCCGTGGACAGGGCTTCGACCTCGCGCCGACCCGTGCCGCTGAGGCGGTTGAAGCTGGTTGCGATGTTCGACGTCCGTTTGTCGAGGTTCTCCGACAGGGTGCGGAACGCCTTGCCCGCGTCGCGAACGGAGATAGCGGCCTCACGCACCTCCGTGAACGTGCTGGTCCCGGCGGAACCCGAGGCCGAACCGAGGAAGCCCTCGGCCCCCTTCAGTACGGCGTCGACGCGGTCGGCCGAGGTATTGAGCTTGGCCATCATCCCGCGCGCGTCCCTGAGGGCGCCTTCGATGTCGGGACTGCCGGCCGCCAGCGCCGCCGAGAAGCGATCCGCATTGTCGATGACGCGGTTGAGCTTCTGTCCATCGATGGCCTTCACCAAGCCGCTCACGGCCGGTCCGGCATCCGCCAGGGTCTTCGAGAACGCCTCGACGTTGGCCAGCGTCCGGTTGATGGCGCCCTCGTTGCCGGCCACCACCTTGTCGAGGCGCTGGAGTACGTCGTCGGCCCGTTGGGCAATCTGCTTGGCCGCCGCCATCATGTCTTGGATGTCGGACGAATCGGCGAAGATCGTCGGCATCTGGTCGCCCGTACCGGTGCCCAGGGCCGGTGCATCGGCGTTGCCGCCGGACAACGAGATGGTGGAGACGCCGGTCAGCATCGCCGAATCGAGGCGCGCGCGGGTGTCGGCGCGGAGCGGCGTGGTCCGCTCGACCTCGACCACGGCGACGACGCGGCGCGGGTCCTGCGGCAGCAGGCGCACGTCCGTGACCTCGCCGACCTTGATGCCGTTGAACGCCACCGTCGAGCCCTTGGCCAAGCCCCCGACGCTGCCGGAGAAGACGATCCGCACGGCCTGACGAGCCTGGCTGCGCGAGCCGCCCTGCAGCCAGAACACGAAGCCGAAGGCCGCGACGAGCACGGCGAGGGTGAAGGCGCCGATCAGGGCGTAGTTCGCGCGAGTCTCCATCGGATCAGCGATTGCCCGGGTTCGGGGTGGACGCGCGGTGCGTCACCACACGGTGAAGGGGATCAGGCCGCCGCATGGCGCGTGCCGTTGGGGATGACCGCGCGGCCGCGCTTGCCGTGGAAGTAGGAGCGCAACCACGGATGGTCGCTCTCCAGCATCTCGGAAATGGTGCCCTGCGCGATGATCTGGCCGTCGCCGAGCGCCGCGATGCGATCGCAGGCGGTGTAGAGGCTATCGAGGTCGTGGGTGACCATGAACACGGTCAGGCCCAGGGTCTGCTTCAGGGTGGCGACGAGTTCGTCGAACTCGCCGGCGCCGATGGGATCGAGGCCCGAGGTCGGTTCGTCGAGGAACAGGATCTCCGGGTCGAGGGCCAGGGAGCGGGCCAAGGCCGCGCGCTTGATCATGCCGCCGGAGAGTTCCGACGGCAGCTTGTCGGCGGCATCGGGCTTGAGACCAACCATCTCGATCTTGAGACGCGCGAACTCGTCGAGCAGGCGCTCGGACAGGTTCAGGTGCTCGCGCATGGGCATCTGGATGTTCTGCTTGACGGTCAGCGCCGAGAACAGGGCGCCCTGCTGGAACAGTACGCCCCAGCGCTGCTCGATCTGCCGGCGCCGGGTGACGGTGAGGCCGTCCACGTCCTCGCCGAACACGGTGATCCGGCCCGACCGCTTGGGTACGAGACCGAGGATGGTCCGGGTCAGCACCGACTTGCCCTGGCCCGAGGGTCCGACGAAGCCCAGGATCTCGCCCCGGCGAATGTCGAGGTCGAGGCCCTTCATGACGATCTTCGAGCCGAACCCAACGACGAGGTCGCGGACGCGGATGATCGCGTCCGGCTCTGTGCCGGCTACGTGTTCACGGGTCGGCCGCTCGGCCTGGGCGCGTTCGGTCTGCACAGGGTCAGAAATCGATTGCCGCGAAGAAAACAGCGAAGAGCCCATCGAGGACGATGACCATGAAGATTGACTTCACGACTGAGGCCGTGACGTGGCGCCCGAGGGATTCGGCCGAGCCTTCCACGGCAAAGCCCTCGATGGTCGCGATGATTCCGATGATCAATGCCATGAACGGCGCCTTGATCAGCCCCACGGCGACGTGGTGGAACGACACCGCCACCTGCAGCCGGGCGAGGAAAGCTTCCGTGGTCATGCCACCGTAGAGCGCCGCCGTCAGGCCGCCGCCGGCGAGCGCTGCGAGGGATGCGAGAAAGGCGAGGATCGGCAGCCCGACCACGAGGGCGAGGATACGCGGGACGATGAGGATCTCGATGGGATCGAGGCCCATGACCCGGAGGGCGTCGACCTCCTCGCGCATCCGCATCGAGCCGATCTCGGCGGTGAAGGCCGAGCCGGAGCGGCCCGCCACCATGATCGAGGTGAGAAGCACGCCGAGCTCGCGCAGGATGAGGAGCCCGATGAGGTTGACGACGAAGCTCTGCGCCCCGAAGCGCTGGAGCTGGAAGATGCCCTGCTGGGCGACGATGCCGCCGACGAGGAACGAGATGAGGACGATGATCGGCACGCCCCGGAAGGCGACCTGATCGAGCTGGTTGACGAAGGCGGTTCCGCGGAACGTCCCGGGCCGGGCCGCGACCCGGATGCAGGCGGTGACGACTTCCCCGAAGAAGGCGAGACCGGCGACGAGGTCGGAGCGGGCGCCGACCACGCGCTTGCCGAGGTCGTGCAGGAAGCCGAACATCCGGCCGCGCCGTGCCAACACGGGCTCGGCCGCGGGCAGCTTGACCTCGCCCAGGAGAATTCGGTGTTCGGGGCTGGCACCCGCGTAGGCGAGGCGCCCGCCCGCGGCCTCGATCTCCGACCGGGTCCGCTCCAGGACCCAGGCCCCGAGGGTATCGAGGCGGGTCACCCCCGTCAGGTCGACGACGACGGAGCCCCTCTCGGCATCGCGAAAAATTCCCGCGGCGGCGGCCTCCACGGCGTTGCCCTGGTCGACGGTCCAGCGCCCGCGCAGGGCGATGCGTCCACCCGTGAGGGCGGAGGCGTCGGCGACGTCCGGGTTCGGCAGGGTCTCAGCGGTCGGCACGACACGCCACTCCGTTACTCGCGTTCCCCGTTCCTCACAGGTTAGGGTTACGCAATCGTATCCGGGTGCTGGCCCACAAAGGCGGCGCTGTGAAGACGCTGCCGCTGCGCGAGGCGCGCGGCGCGTGCCGTCAGGCACAGGCCGATCACTGCCAGCGGCGCCATGAGGCCGAAGGCGAGGGGTCCACCGCCATGCCCGTAGGCGAGCCCGCTTGCGAGGGTGGCGCAGGCCGACGCCAGGGCGTTGGTGGCGCTGAGCGTCCCCTGCGCCCGTCCGCGCGCGCCCTCTGGGGCGAAGCGCGACACCGCCGCCATGGCGCCGAGCTGGGTCGCACCGAAGCTGAAGCCGTGCAGGGTCTGCAGGACGACGACCGCCCCGAGGGTATCGCCATAGAACGCCATGCCGATCGCGCGCACGGCACCCGCGGCGGCCCCGAGGCCGAGCAGGCGGAACGGCGTTCGCCACCCCGCCGGACACAAACCGATGCCGGCGAACAGAACGATCTCGGCCAGCACGCCGATGGCCCACAGGGCTCCGATCCAGGCCACGGGAAACCCACTGAGACTCCAGTGGATGCTGGCAAAAGCGTAGAGCGCGGCATGGCTCGCCTGGATCGCCGCTCCGGCCGCGATGGTGAGCCAGAGAAGGCGGGGCAGGGGAACACGCGTCGCCTTCGTACGCGGGACGGCCGCCGTGGGAAGTTCGAGGCGGACACCCGCGCACACCGCCGCCGCCAGCAGGGCGAGGGCGGTGGTGAGGAGCGGCACGGCGAGCCGCTCGCCGAGAAACCCCAAGGCCGCGCCACCGGCGAGGTTGGCGGCGAGAAAGGCGATGGAACCGGCCATGCGGATCCGGGCGTAGTCGAGGCGGGCGCTGCGGCGAACGGCGGCGAGCGTCAGGTAGTCGATGCTCGGCACCAGGGGGGCGCCGGCCGCCGCGTTCAGCGCGATGAGGAGCGCCAGCACCGGCCAGCCGAGCGCCGCGCCGGCCGGCATCAGGGCGTAGGTGGCCGCCAAGGCGAGACTTCCCGCCACCAGGAGGGCGCGCGCACCGACGCCCCGGTCGATGAGTCCGACGAGGGGGGCGGTGGCGACGATCTTGACCGCGATGGGCAGGGCGAGGAGCACGCCGATGATCCCGGCCTCGAGGCCGAGGGCGTTGAGCCAGACGGGCATGAACGGCATGGCGATGCCGATCTCGACGAAGACCACGGCGTAGAGGCTCGCGAGCCGGAACGGGTTCGGCTCCGGTGGCGTGGCGGTGGCGTGGGGCACGTTGGCTCGGGGCCGCGAGAAGATTTGGGGACAGATCGGACCCGTAAAGCCCGCGTTAAAACCATCGTGTCAATCGTTCGGAATGTCTGTGGCCCCGATCGAACACCGGGGGCACAGCAACCCGAGGACCCGGATCTACATGTCGCGTTCCCGCTCGCTGACGTCCATCGACGTTTCGGAATACGATCGCATCGAGACGGCGATGTCCGAGAGCGCACGGGGGCGCTGGTTCCTCGACGAATACGCCCGGCGCACGCGGGGCGAAGACACTCAGTCCGTCCTGGGCGCCATCGCACGCCTCGAAGCCGTCGTCACCCAGGAGCGCGACGGGTCCCAGGTCGGGCGCATGCGCGGCGACCTCCTCGACATGGCCAATGCCATCGCCCGCACCAAGGCGGAGATCGTCGCCCTCGGCACGCCGGACCACGAGAACAGCCGCCTCGGCATCGCCTCCGTGGCCCTCGACGCCATCGTGCGCTCCACGGAGCGGGCGACCTCCGACATCCTGAGCGCCGCCGAGGACGTTCAGGAGGCCGCCTGGACATTGCGGGAATCGGGCTCCGACGCGGCGCTCTGCGATGCGCTGGACCAGCGCGCCACCGAGATCTACACGGCCTGCTCGTTCCAGGATCTCACGGCGCAGCGCACGGCACGCATCATCCATACCCTGCGCTACCTCGAAGAGCGGGTCGCCGCGATGATGGCGATCTGGGGCGATAGTCTCGAGGCGGTGCCGCCCGCCCCCGGTGAGTCCAATCCTGCCGAGCCCCTCGATCTGTCGCAGAGCGACGTCGACCGTTTCATCGATGAGCCGGTCGCCGCGCAGCCTGCCCCCGCAGCGGTCGCGGAATCCGTTTCCGAGGTCCCCGCTGAACCGACGGCAATGGCCGAAAGCGCTGCCGCCACGCCCTCTTCGGAGACGGCCGCCGACGCGACGCAAGGCGACGCAATGGCTGATCCGTCGGACGAAATCCTCGTGGAGGAGACCGCCGAAGACGAGATCCCCGAAGACGAGATCCCCGAGGAGGAGCGCGTCGTAGACGGGGTCCCGAAGAAGGACATCGCCGCCGCGTTCGCCGATATCGACAGCCTTTCGGACGAGGAGAAGCGCGCACTGTTTTCGTGAGGGTGCGGCGTCGCGACCACGGCTTTTCTCGTCCCAACCAGGGTTCACGAACCGTCGGATCCGATTAGGAGAGCGGGCATGGCTCTCCACCTCCTGAAGCTGTGCGTCGGTCCCGCCTCCATCGCGGAGCTCGTAGCCCGGATCGCCCAGACCCGCGCCGACGCCCTGGCACAGGCGCGCGACCCGGCACCCGCCCACGTCACCCGCATGGTTCCGACCCGCATGTCCGAGATCCTCGGCGGCGGTTCGATCTATTGGGTGATCAAGGGCACACTCGCTTGCCGGCAGACCATCGCGGCGATCGCACCGTTCACCGGTGCCGACGGTATCGGCCGCTGCCGCCTCGTCCTCGATCCCGTGGTTGTTCCGGTCTCGCCGCGCCCGTGCCGCCCATTCCAGGGCTGGCGCTATCTCAAGGCCGACGACGCTCCGGCCGATCTCGACGCAGCGACGGCCGACGGTCTGGCGGAAATGCCGGATGCACTACGCCGCGAACTGGCCAGCCTCGGTCTCATCTGACGCCATCGGGATACCGAGCCCCCTCCGCCCCAGAATGGGGGAAGGGGGTCCGGTGCCCTACGCTCCGTCGAAGCGTCCGCTGGCATGGGCCAGCATCGTGTAGACCTTGCCGGTCTCCGAGGTGAGGTAGGCGTCGGCGCGCTTCGAATCGCGGTCGTTCTTGGAAACGTCCGCCATCAGGCGTTCGAACTCGGCGACGTAGCGGTCCACGGTGCGTCGGAAATCGGCATCCCCGGCGTAGCGGCGGCGGACCTCCTCGAAGGTCTGGCGCCCCTGCGCGGTGTAGATGCGGCGGTCGAACAGGTTCGCCTCACCCCGGCGATAGCGCTCCCACAGATCCACGGCCGTGCGGTGGTCGATCATCTTGGCGATGTCGGCCGAGATGGTCTCCAGAGCCGTGCGCCCACGCTCGGCCGCCGCCTTGGCCTCGGGGGACCCCTTCTCCGGTGAAGGTTTGGTTCCGGCGGTGGCCTGAGATTCGGATTCGGACTCGTCGCCATCATCATCGAGGGATGCTCGGGTCAGGAGGTCCGAGAGCCAACCACGGTCTCCCGCCTTGGCACCGTTGGCCTGCGCACGCTGTGCCTCGCCCGTGCGGGCGACAACGTTGGCGGGCCGACCGGCGGGTGCCGGCACGATGGTCATGGTCTGCCCCGGCTTCGGCGCGGCCGCAGCGGGTGTCCGAGCGGGGGCGACCGGTGCCTTGGATGGGGCAACCGGCGCCGGAGCGGGCGGAGCCGCGGACGGCCGGGCGACATCGACACCGCGATCGGTGCGGGCGACGAGGGTGGTCAGCTCGCCCAGGGCCTTGATCTGATCCGAGACGACCCGGCGCATCTCGCCGGTGGCGTCCTGCGTCTCGCGCGGCAGGTCGAGGACACCGCGCTGGATCTCGGCGCGGGTGGCGTCGAGCTCGCGGCGGATCTCGCTCGCCATCTCGCGCAGGCCGGCCACGGAATCACCGAAGCGCCCCGAGGCCGTCTCGAACACCGCCGTCATCTCGCGGGACGCCGCGTCGATGGCGGCACGCACGCCCTGCGCCGTCCGCTCGCCCTCGCTGTCGGCGCCAGACCGCAGGCCCTCGAACGCCTCGACGACACGGGCGCCGGCGCCCTTCGCAGTCTCGGCCAGACCGGTGCCGATGGCGCGGGCTCGCTCCTCCGCGGTCCGCAGGGTCTGCTCGATCAGTGCATCGAAACGGGCGGTCTCGGCTTCCAGGGAACCCGAGCGTTCGTCGATCCGGGCGAGCACGCCCTCGATGGCGCCCCCGCGCGCCGCCAGAACCTCGGAGAGGCGACCTTCGGCCGTCTCAAGGGATCCGGCCGCGCCCGTGAGTGCCGCCGCATGGGTCCGTCCGAGATCTCCCAGGGACCGGCCGCTGGCGTCGAGCGACGCGGCGAGTTCGGCCGCATCACGCAGGGCACCCTGCGCGACGGACTTGAGCTCGTCGACCTGCTCGGCGACGCCGCGGCTCGCCCGTTCGGTCTCGCTGGCGATGGCGCCCAGGGCTTCCTGGACCTGCTCGATGCGAGCCGCGAGACCCGTCTCGATGGCGCCGAGGTTTTCGCCCGCCCCCGCCAGGAGTTCGGCCAGGGCCGCATTGGCGCCCTCGACACGCTGGAGGACGCTGCCGACGTCGTGACGCAGGGCGTCGTTGGCCTGCGTGAGGGTGGCGATGGCGCGCGAGGCGCCCCCGTCGATGGTCGCCAGCAGAGCTTCGGCCGAGGCCTGCGAACGGGCTTCGAGTTCGTCCGTACGCTGGCGGATCGCCTCCACGAGGGGTGCGCCGGTCTCGGCGAGGGCCCGCTCGAGGGCTTGGCCTCGCTCGGACAGGGCTTCGACCAACGACGCGGCCGGGCCATCGACGACGGCGCGGAGGCGATCGGACTGTGCCGCGAGAGCCTCGATCACGTGCGAGCCGCGCCCGTCGAGGGTCTCGACGAGGCTGCCGCCGCGCTCCTCGATGGCGCGGGTGATGGTCTCGGCGCTCGCAGCGAGGCGCTGGGCCAGGGACTGGCCCCGTGCCTCGACGAGGGCGGCGAGCGCCGTGGAACGGCGGTCGAACGCTTCCGTCATCGTCGCATTGCGACCGTCGATGAGGGCCGCGACGGCCTCGTTGCGTTGATCCAGTGCTGAGGCAAGGGCGGCGGCATGGGCTTCGGCGGCGGCGGCATGACGACCGACCCGCTCGTCGAAGGCGGACAGCATGGCGGCGCTTCGCTCGTCGACCAGGGTCGCATAGGCGTCCTGACGATCGTCGAAGGCAGCGGCCAGGGCGTCGCCACGCGACGCGACCAGGGAGGCGAACACCTTCATGCGGCTGTCGATACGGCTGGTGAAGGCTTCGCTGCGGGCATCGACGGCCTGGGTGAGGGCCGCACCCTGCGTCTCGATGGTCCGGGCCAGGCCGGCGGCACGACCGGAAATCAGCGAATCCAGGGCGCCGAGGCGCTCGTCGAACACCGTCGCGAGGGCCTGGGTCCGGGTATCCACCTGGAGGGTGAGGGCGCCGGAACGGCTCTCCACAACTCCATCGAGGCGGGCGAGGCCCTCGTCGAACAGGGCCGCGAGGGTGCGGGTGCGCTCCTCGACCCGATCGGTGAGCGAACCGGCACTCTCACCGACCAGCCCGTCGAGGGCCTTCATGCGCTCGTCGAACAGTCCGACGAGAGCCTGGGTGCGGGCATCGATCCGATCGGTCAGCGTCTCGGCGCGGCTGTCGACGAGACCGTCGAGGGCCGTGAGCATCTCGTCGAACAGGGCGCGCAGGCCCTGGGTCCGGCTGTCGACGGCCTCGGCCAAGCGCGTGCCGCGTCCCTCGACCAAGTCGTCGAGATGTTCGAGGCGGGTGTCGAACAGCGTCGTCAGCGTCTGGGTGCGCGCGTCGATCGCGTCGGTGACCTGTGCGCCGCGCCCGTCCACGATCTGGGCGAGGAGGTCGATTCGGTGATCGAACATGGCTGCCAAGCTGCGGGTCCGGCCGTCCACGCTCTCCGCGAGGCCGCCGCTGCGGCGCTCCACGAGGGTGTCGAGCTCGCCGATCCGGGCGTCGAACAAGGCGGAGATGGACTGAACACGCCCATCAAGTGCCGTGGCGAAGCCGCCGGCATCCTGTGCGACCAGGGCGTTGATCTGCTCGATCCGGCCGTCGAACAGAGCAGCGAGCGCCTCCGTGCGGGTATCGAGGGCCTGACCGATCTGGCGGCCGCGACCGTCCACGAGATCCGAGAGACCGCCGAGGTGCTCGTCGAACAGGCTCGCAAGGGCGCGGGTGCGCTCGTCGAGAGCCTGGGACACCTGCGCGCCGCGTCCGTCCACCAGGGCATCGAGGCCGCTGAGACGCTCGTCCAGGAGCGTGGCCATGGTCTTCGTACGGGCGTCGATGGCGTCGGCGACCTGGGCGCCACGTCCTTCGACGATCTGTCCGAGGAGACCGATGCGGTGATCGAACAGCGCGGCGAGATCGCGGGCACGGCCGTCCACCGACTCGGCAAAGCCGCCGGTGCGGCGCTCGACCAAGCTGTCGAGCTCACCGATGCGGCTGTCGAACAGGCTGCCGAGGGCGGCGATGCGCTGCTCGACGGCCGCGATCAGGCTCGAGTCGTCCTGGTTCGCGATGGCGTTGAGCTGGCCGAGACGGGCGTCGAACGTCGTCGCGAGGGCCTGGGTGCGGGCCTCGACGGCATCGGCGAGGCCTGCGCCGCGCTGCTCCACGACCTCGTCCAGATGACCGATGCGCTCGTCGAAAAGGGCCGCGATGGCCTGGGTCCGGGCATCCACGGCGCCCGCGGCGCTGCCGAGGCTCGCCTCGATGGTCTCGACGAGGCGGCGGCCGCGCTGGTCGAGGTTGTCCTGCAAGGGCGCCAGGCGATCCTCGAAGCTCGTGCCGAGGACCTGAGCATGGCTGTCGAGAAGCGCACGGATCTCGCCCGTGCGATCGTCGAGGAGCTGGTGGACCGTACGCACGCCCTCGTCGAGGAGCGAGCTGATGTCGAGGGTGCGCCCGTCGAGGGTGCGCCCGAGACGGTTTTCGCCTTCGCCGAGAAGCCGGTCCGCTTCCGCCACGACTTCGCGCAGGCGAGCGAGGATGGTCTCGCCGCGGGTCTCCAGGAGGGTGCCGAGGGCGTTGGTGCCGGAATCGAGCAGGCGGGCGAGCTCGGTGATGCGACCCCCGAGGGCTCCGAACACGGCACGGCCCTTCTCGTCGAGCTCGCTGCCCATGGCGGCGGTGCGCTCGTCGATAAGGCTGACGAGGTGATCGGTC
The DNA here is from genome assembly GCF_001422845.1 of Methylobacterium sp. Leaf100. Classification (NCBI taxonomy): domain Bacteria; kingdom Pseudomonadati; phylum Pseudomonadota; class Alphaproteobacteria; order Hyphomicrobiales; family Methylobacteriaceae; genus Methylobacterium; species Methylobacterium sp. Leaf100. The sequence continues at coordinate 62,824 of NZ_LMMW01000006.1, forward strand.
CGCTCGGAGAAGGCGTCGCGGAGGCTCTGGGCCTGCTGGGACAGGGCCGCATTGGCTCCACCCGTGCGCTCGACGATCATGTCGACGAGTTCGCGGGTGCGGGCGGCGAGGTCTTCGTCCACGGCGCGGGTGCGGCTCTCGATGAGGCGGATCGCCTCCAGGGCCTGGGTGCCGAAGGCTTCGTCGATGAGGCGGCCGCGCTCTTCCAGGGTGGCGCTGATCACTTCGAGGCGGGTCAGAATGCCCGAATCGAAGCGCGTCGCGCCGTCATCGAGGCGCTGGACCAGTTCCCGGGTCTGGACGTCGAGGTGGCTGGTGATCTCGGTCGCGCGCGCGCCGAGGGTATCACCGAGGCTGAGGCTGCGGGCGGCGATGTCCTGCGCCATGGTATCGGCGCGGGCGTCGAGGGTCTCGACGAGGTCGCGTCCACCCTCGGTCATGATCCGCGCCATCTCGGCCGTGCGCAGGATCAAGGCTTCGTTGAGGGCGGTGGCACGCGACCCGAGCTGGCCGTCGATATGGGTGATGAGGTGCGAGAAGGTCTCGCCGATCTCGGCGGTGCGCTTGATGCCGCGCTCCTCGAGGGCACCGAGCTGGGTCTCCACTGCCTCGCGGGCCTCCCGGGTGCGCTCGGCGATGGTCTCGGCCACGGCTTGGCCGCGCACGGAGATGATCCGGTCCATCTCCTCGAGCTGGCCGCCGACGCTCTGCGACAGGGACGTCGTATCGCGGGCGATGCGCTCCGCAATGATGTCACCCCGCGCGATGGTGTCCTGAAGCGCGGCGAGGCGATCGGTGAAGACCGTTTCGATGGCGTCGGCCCGAGCCTTCGTGGTCTCGTCGAAGCGCTCGCCCGATGCGCCGAGGGCCTCGCTGACCCGTGCGCTCTGGGCGGTGATGGCGAGGGTGATGTCGCGGCCGGCCAGGGTGAGTTGCGAATGGGCGTCGTGCGTGTGGGCGGCGATGAGCTCGCCGAGGGTTCGGCCGTGGTTGCCGAAGGCGACTTCGACGTCGCGAACGCGGGCTTCCAGGCTGCCACCGATTCCCTGAGCGGCGCGATCGATGACGCCGGCAGCCTCGTCGGCGCGCGCGGCCAACTCGGCGTTGATTTCCTCGAGGGTCCGGCGCAGGGCCGCCACGGAGGCTTCGGTGCGGCCGGCGACGGTGTCACCGGTGCCCTCGGCGAGCTGGCCGAGCAGCGCGGCGGCCTGTTCGGTCCGGCTCGACAGCGCATTGGCATTGGCGGCGAGGCGGCGCTCGAAGATCTCGACGGCCTCCACGGTGCGGGCTTCGAGTTCGCCCGTGGCGCCGGCAGCGGAGCGGCGCAGGGATCGTGCGGCCTCGGCCGCGCAGGCGCCGAGCGCGACGGTGATCTCTTCGGCGCTGCGGCGCAGGGTCTCCGTCGCCTCCAGGGTCTGGGCCCCGAACTGACCATCGAGTGTCGCGGCGGTGGCTTGGAGTGCCGAAACCGTCTGACCGGTGCGGGCCTCCAGGGCGTGCCCGAGGTCGGCCAAGAGGCGCTCGACTTCGGCCGTCGCCGCGTAAGTCCGCTCGGTGATGAGACCGCCGGCCCGATCGCCGGCGAGGGCAAGGGCGCTCTCGAGGCTGCCACCCTGAACGGTGACGGTCTCGTGCAGGCGGCCAGCCACGGCCTCGATCCGGGAGGCCAGGGCGCCGCCGCTCGCGTCGATGCCGGCCGCGAGGCCGTCGACGGAACTGACGAAACGCTGGCGCAGGGTCTCGCTGCGGGCATCGAAGACCTCGATCAGGCCATCGGTGCTCCGGTTGAGGCTCGCTTCGGCCTCACGACCACGCGTCTCGATGAGTTCGGCGACGCCGACGCCCTGGACCGCCAGGGTTTCGTGCAGGCGTCCCGTCACCGTCTCGATGCGCTCGGCGAGGGCGCCGCCGCGCGCGTCGATGTCGCCGGTGATCCCTTCGACCGCGCGGGCCAGGCTGTCGCGCACGGATCCGGCGCGGGAATCGAGGGTTTCGATGAGGCCGCTGGCCGTCAGGGCGAACCCGGCCTGGGCATCGCGGCCGCGGGCCTCGATGAGGTCCGCGATGCCGGTGCCCTGGACCGCCAGGGTCTCTCGCAGCCGACCCGTGACCGTATCGATGCGCTCCGCCAGAGCGCCGCCGTTGCGGTCGACGAGGGCGGTCGCCTCCTCGATGGAACGAACCAGGCCGTCGCGCAGGGCGTCGGCCCGCGCTCCGAACGTCTCGATGACGCCGCCGGTCGCCTGGGCCAGACGCTCCTCGGCCTCACGGCCGCGCGCCAGGATGGCATCGGACACGCCATCGCCGATGGTCGCGATGTCCCGGGTCAGGGTCGAGCCCGTGGCGGCGAAGTGTGCGCGCAAGGCGTCGCCGGTCTCGGCGAAGCGGGCGGTGATCTCACCGCCGGTGGTGGAGAACTGAGCGGTCAGCTCACCGCCGCGCGCCAGGAAGGCGCTCTCGAGCCCGCGGGCGGATTCCTCGAAGGTCCTGCGGACCTCGCTGCCCTCGCGGTTCAGGGTTTCGATTACCTCGGCACCGGTCTGGGCGAGGGTGCGTGCGACGTCGCCGGCGTTGGTGGCCAGCGTCGTGGTGAGGAGCCCGCCGGTGCGCTCGAAGGCGCGGGTCACTTCCTCGGCTCGGCTCTCCAGGGATTGGGTCAGCGTGTTGCCGACATCCGTCAGGCTGCCGCGCACGCCTTCGCTGGTGGCGGCGAGGCGTTGGACGAGGTCGTCGCCCCGATCGGTCACGAGACCGACGACGCGGTCTCCGGCCAGGGCGAGCGCCGACGTGATGGCGTCGCCGCGGTCGCCGAGTGCCGTGGTGATGGCGTGCCCGCGCGCATCGAGGGCGCCGGTGACGCGCTCGCCGGCGCCGGTGACGGCGGCGACGATGCGCTCTGCGGCCCCGTCGAGTTCCTGCGTCAGGTTCTGGTGCGAGCCCGTGATGGCTCCGCGGACGCGCTCTGCGTTGGCGACGATGGATTCGCGCTGGGCGACAAGCTCGTCGACCAGGGACCGGATCCGGATCTCGTTCTCCGAGTACGCACGCTCCAGGGTGGCGATCTCGCCACGCACCAGGGTCTCGAGTTCGCCGGCGCGGGCAAGCGCCCGCTCGACACCGTCGCCCACGGCCGCCACTTCGCGGCGAACGGTCTGCGACATGGTCAGCACGGCGTCGGTCGAGAAGTTCTCCGGCTCGGCCAGGCGAATGGCGACTTCACCCACGGCGCGAGCGACGAGACGCATTTCCTGCGCCCGCACGGCCAGCATCGCCATGATCGAGAACAGGACCACGGGTCCGACGAGGGCGGTGGCCGCCACCGCCGACTGGAGCGCCGTGAGGCCCTGCGCGTAGGTCCTCAGATCACCGCCGGACTGGATCCAGGCCAGGGCGAGAAGGCTCGCGAACCACACGGCCGATGCGACGGCCGCGACGACGTAGGGCATCGGAGAAGGCCGCACCCGCAGGGTCTGCTGCAAAATTCCGATGTTCTGGCGATCGTCGTTGGCGACCAGCGAGCGGTCCGGGGGCAGCAGTCCGCCTTCGCGGCGCGGGCGGGCGCGGTCCGGCGGCGGGAGGTCGGACGCCAGGGGCTCGTCGAGGCGGGGCGGGCGGTTACGACCACTCGGATCGAGAAGCGGATCGCCGTCACCGACGTCGGGCAGGCGCGGTTCGACGCGGTTCTCGGACGCGTCGGGCGTGAGCATGTCCAGGTTGAGGGCCTGCTCGATCGCGGACAGGGCTGCCTCCGCCGGATCCTTGAGCTTCTTTTCCGTGGCCATGCAACGCCTCGTTACCCGTATTCTCCCGCGTCGGCCGCACCCGGCGAAGGAGACACTTTTACCAATTTATCAAACGAACTTTAGACACCGGCGCCGGGGGCCGATACCCGACCGCCTGCGTCCGCGGCAAAAACCTTAACGGAATGGTTACCAAGCCCGGGGGCCGGCTTCCCGCCGTCGGCTTTATCCATGGGCCCGCAATGCTTAAACGCAAACCAAACCCACTTCCGCGCCTGTGGATAGGGAAGCCCGGCCAGCGCCGCCGCAGACGAATCGAAAGGTGCCCGTGCCGCCCATCGATCACGATCACCTCACCCGGCAGACGTTCGGCGACGCGGAACTCGCCCGTGAACTCCTGACGCTGTTCGCCGGTCAGTGTCACCGCCTCCTGCCGGAGATTGGCGATCCGGCCCGCACACGGGCCGAGCGCGCGGACCTCGCTCACACCCTGAAGGGTTCGGCCCTCGGCATCGGCGCCGTGTCCGTGGCGGCGGCGAGCGCGATGGTCGAGGATGCGTTGCGGAGCGACGGCGATCCGGCACTGGCGCCCCTGGCCGGAGCCGTCGCCGCGGCCCTGCGGGCGATCGCCGAGGTGTGAGCCGAGCGAACCCGCCGCAGTGTCCGGCATGGAACGGCGCGGCGTGTCCCGCGTAAGCGAAAGGTCGCCGGTGCCAGCGAAGGAATGATCGCCGGGCGTCGGCGAACGCTTGCATTCCGAGGCCTGCCCCTTCAAGGCAGACCTCGCGCCGCACAACCGACCACACACGCGTTGTACGAGCCCGGAGCCCCAATCGATGCCCAAGATCACCTACGTCGACCATGCCGGCACGGCCCGGACCGTGGAAGCCGACGTGGGATCGACCGTGATGGAAGCGGCGATCCGAAACAACGTGCCGGGGATCGACGCGGAATGCGGCGGCGCCTGCGCGTGCGCCACCTGCCACGTCTACGTCGACGGCGAATGGGCCGCCATCGTCGGGCCGGCAGAGGACATGGAGCAGGACATGCTCGATTTCGCCTCGGACGTGCGTGCGACCTCGCGCCTGTGCTGCCAGATCCGGATCAAGCCGGAACTCGACGGCCTCACGGTGACGACGCCGGCGCGTCAGGGCTGAACGAGGGGCCGATCGGCCGGACCCCGAGGGTTTCGCACAGACGCACGAGATAACCGTCGGGGTCCTGAACCAAGACCTGGCGGAGGCCCGCCTCGACGTCGCCGACCCGGTACCAGGCGTCATGGACGTCCCGGAACAGCGGCCAGTCCTGAGCCGCCAGCCGTTCGAGCACGGGGACGAGGGCCGCGACGGTGATCTGTAGGTTGAGGCCTCGGCCGAGCGGTCGCTTCAGGTCGCCGACCGACCAGTTGCCGTTGACCCGGTTGAGCATGACCTGGGCACCCTCCCGTTCCAGGTAGGCGAACCCATCCTCCGGCCTCGCATAGACAACGGAAAAGTCGAGGGCATCGCACCAGAATGCGAGGCTCCGCCCGAGGTCGAAAACGTCGAGTTCCGGGACCAGTGCGGCGAACCCGCCGTGGGGAAGGCGATCGCGGGTCAACGCACCAGTTCGCGCATGGCGGCGTCGATCCCCTCAAGGTTCAGCGGGTACATGCGCCCGCCGAGGATCCGGCGGATCATGGTGATGGACTGAGTGTGGCCCCAATGTTCCGCGGGCACCGGATTCAGCCACACCGCCTTCGGAAACCGGTCCAGCAGTCGCCCGAGCCAGACCTCTCCGGATTCGTCGTTCCAGTGCTCCACGGAGCCACCCGGCGTCGCGATCTCATAAGGGCTCATGGAAGCGTCGCCGACGATCACAACACGGTAATCCGCCGGATAGGTCCGCAGCACTTCGAGCAGCGGCAGGGTCTCGTCGTGGCGGCGGCGGTTGTCCTTCCACACCCGCTCGTAGGGACAATTGTGGAAGTAGTAGTGCTCCACGTGCTTGAACTCGGACCGGGCCGCCGAGAACAATTCTTCGGCCAGACCGATATGCCAATCCATCGACCCACCGACGTCGAGGAAGAGCAGCACCTTCACGGCGTTGCGCCGCTCGGGCCGCAACTTCACATCGAGATAGCCCTTGGCGGCCGTCTCCCGGATCGTGCCGTCGAGATCGAGTTCCTCCGCCGCCCCGGTGCGGGCGAAGCGCCGGAGACGCCGTAGGGCCACCCGCATGTTGCGGGTGCCGAGTTCGACGCCGTCGTCGAGGTCGCGGAATTCGCGCTTGTCCCAGACCTTGACCGCGCGAAAGTTGCGGTTGCCGTCCTGGCCTATGCGGATGCCTTCCGGATTGTAGCCATAGGCGCCGAACGGCGAGGTCCCGCCGGTGCCGATCCATTTCGAGCCGCCCTGGTGACGCTCCTTCTGCTCGGCGAGGCGCTGCTTCAGGGTTTCGAGCAGCTTATCCCAGCCGAGTGCCTTCAACTCGGCTTTCTCGTCGTCGGTGAGGTATTTCTCCGCGAGCTTGCGCAGCCATTCCTCCGGAATCATGGAGGGCTCCGTCGCGGCGCCTACGGTCTCCAGCCCCTGGAAGACCGTGCCGAACACCCGGTCGAACCGATCGAGATGGCGTTCGTCTTTCACAAGGGCCGTCCGGGCCAGCAGGTAGAACGCGTTCATCCGCTTCTCCGCGAGATCGCGGTCGAGGGCCTCCAGGAGGGTGAGGAATTCCCGTAAGGTGACAGGAACCTTGGCCTCGCGCAGGGCGGTGAAGAACTGGAGCAACATGCCGCGACAACGCGGCAAGGCCTGGTTCGGGTCAAGGCTCGGTTCCGGTCGAACGAATTGTCGGCGGCGCGCGGCATCCACAGCCGGCCGAGAAGTATGGGTAGAACCAGCGATTTCTGTGGGTAACCCGGACCTGGCCCCATGCAGTGGGGCATGTCGCGTCACAGGAACGGAACACTTGCCCTGCAGCATCGCGGATGAGTTCGGACACGGTGTCGGAGCGAAACTTCCACGGCTCCATCGAGGGTGACCGCCATGGCACTCGTCCTGCACTCCCTCGGCGATTTCAAGCGCTTCCTCGCCGAGCCCGGCGCGACCATTCAGGTCGTGCGCAACACCTTCATGGACCGTCAGGGCCCCGCCCTGCGGGAGGCCTATCGTCAGAAGGGGATGTACGCGCCGCGCACGGTCCAGGCCCTGTCGAAGAAGGCGGCGGTGTTCGGGGTACAAGGGCACCCGACGACGATCTGGCTCTATTGGGATCGCGGCACCCGCCACTGGCGCTTCTCCGACGACACGGTGGCGATCCCCCTCCACACCGGCCTCGGTCCGCCCGACGAGATCGTCTATCGCTGCGGATACACCTCGGACGACGATGCGTCCGACCCGCCGGCCGAACACGATCCGGCGCATCAAGCCCCGACGCCGGTGCCGACGATGCCCGACCAGGGTCAGGGACAACTCCTCTGATCGATTAGAAGCGCGCCGTCAGGAAGATCCGCAGGTTGCGGCCCGGCAACAGGATCTCGTCTTTCTTGAACGAGGCCGAGTTGCGAATCCGATCGTCGAGGAGGTTGCGCCCCTGGAGGCCGAGGGTCACCTCGGTGGCACCGTAGAGGACGGGATCGAGGGGCTTGGTGTAGCTCACCTCGGCGCGCAGGTCGTCGAAGCCCGGCGTCATCGTCTCGATGGGGGCGACCTCCGTGTGAGCGAAGGCGTGGAGCAGGTTCACCCGGGCGAACCAACCGTCGGCGCGCACGAACAGGCCGCCGCCGACACGGTGGGGCGGGATGCGCGGCACGAAGGTGCCGTCGTCGAACCGGGCGCGGACGAAATCGTAATGGGCGTCGAGGCCGGCCCAGCCGTTGCCCACGGGCAGGAGGTCGAGCTGCGCGCCGATCTCGGCGCCGTAGAAGGTCGCGTTGCGCTGGGAATAGACGATCTGTTGCAACTCGTCGTCGCTGCCGCATGAGGCGAAATCGTCGCCGCAGCGGCGTCCCGTGTCGCGCTTGTAGATGAAGCCGGTGTAGCGGGTGTAGTAGCCGGTGGCGTCGAGACGCAGCGGCCCCTCGGCGCGGCGAAGGCTGGCTTCCACGGTTCGGGCACGTTCCTTCTTCAGGGCGGCGTTGCCGATCTCGAAGGTCTCCGTCGCATCGTGGGCCCCGCGGGAATAGAGCTCGAAGGCCGTCGGCGCACGCTCGACGAAGCTCCCATTCAGGCTGGCGACGAACCCGTACGGCAGATCCTGCAGCGCACCGAAGCTGATGCTTTTCGGTGCGAATCGGCGGCGTCGACCGTAGGACAGCGGGTCCTCGCCCTCGATCGGTCGATAGTCGCCGGGAAACTGGGTGGCGGTGCCCGCGGAGCGATCTCCCTCGATTCGGCCGGCGGCCTGGAAGCGCAGGCCGTTGCCCACGGCCAATTCCTCGAAGAGGTACACGGCGTTGCTGCGTGAATCCGTCGGCGCCAGCAGGCCACCCGCCTCGCCGGCGGTGCCGAGGGTGCGGCGTCCGGCTTGCAGACCGAGCGCCCCCGTCAGGGTCCCGAGGGCGGTGAAGACCGGCACGTGCTGGAACTCGACCCGGGCCTCCGCTTCCCGGTTCTTGAAGGTGGCCTGGATGCCGTCGCGGCCGTCCTCGCCGATCCCGGTTTCGTCGTGGCGATAGACGGACCCGCCGACCCAGAAGCGGATCGCCGCGATGGGACCGTCGAGGGGGCGGAACTCGCCGCGGGCCAGCAGGCGGTCCTGCCGCGGATCGAGGCGCGTGCGGCTCTCCGCCGCCGAACCGCCGGGGATCTGATAGATCGCATCGTAATGACTGTAGGACAGGCCGACGAAGCCACGGTCGCCGATGAACGACATTCCGACGGAGCCGCCCTGGGACTCGTTGGCGGAGTTGCGCTGGATGCCGAGCGGCGTGGCGTAGCTGTCCGCCGCCGTTCTGAACCCGTCGGCGTGAACCGCGACGTTGCCCGCTCCGGCATCCACCGTAACGGCGCCGAGACGACCGTTGTCGACGGTGGAATACCCCGTGGTTGCCGACCCGGAGATGCCGCGCTCGGGGATGAAGGTCGGGACGCGGTTGTTCTCGACGCTGACCACCCCGCCGATGGCCTGGGAGCCGAACCGGAGGGACGCCGGCCCCCGGATCACCTCGATCCGATTGGCCACCAGCGGATTGATGGGGACGCCGTGATCCTCGCCGAGTTCCGAGACGTCCTGGATGCCGACGCCGTTTTCCTGAATCCGGACCCGGTTGTTGTCGAGGCCGCGGATGATCGGACGGCTCGCGGCGCCGGGCGCGTAGGTCGAGGCCGAGATCCCGGGCCGGTCGGCGAGGGCGTCGCCTAGGGTCCGAGGCTGATCGCGGGCGATCTGGTCGGCGGTCACCACGGTGACGGGCGAGAAGGTGTTGGTCGCCACCGGCAGGATCCCGACCGGCGGCGCGGTAGCCAAGCCGTTGCCGCGAAGGGGGACGATGGGGCTTGGGGATGTGACGCTGAGTTCGGACAGCGTCGTCTCGGCCTGCTGGGCCATGGCACCGGAGGACGCGAGGCCAGCACCGGCGATGACCGTTCCTGCGAGCATGCTCTTCGAGAAACCGGACCGCATCACGCCTCGCACGACAAATGTTATGTTGTTTCATTGCGCGAACGGAATAACGTTACAAGAGAAACGTGGTCACCCTTGGCGAGCATCGCCCATCTGTTGCACCGATGCATCAGCTGCCGACGCGGCAGGGTCCTTTTCGACACTGCATGCCGGCTCGAGATCGTAGATTCGGCCCTTTCCGCACAAGCGCCGGTAGCCGGAATCATGCGTCGGACGCTGTGACGCGCGTGCAGTGCGGAACCGGTGAACCACCGTGGGCATTGCGCCTGCATGCCCGACTCGAACCACGACCGCATCGGCACCTCGCCGAGCCCCGATCCCTCGCGCGCAGCCGGCGGGCTGCGGGTCAGCGTCGATCTGAATCTGTGCCAAGCCTACGCTCAGTGCTGCTACGCGGCGCCTGAGCATTTCGTGCTGCACGGGGCCGAGGCGCTTCACTACGATCCGGCGCCGTCGGCGGCGGCGCGCCAATCCATCGAGCGCGCCCGCGTCGCGTGCCCGGTCCAGGCGATCCTCGTCGAGGATGCCGGAAGCGGCCGCTCGTGAGCCAGGATCACCTCGTCGTCGTGGGTGCGTCGCTGGCCGGATTGCGCGGGGCGGAAGCCGCCCGCAAGGCAGGCTTTGCCGGCCGCCTCACCATCGTCGGCGCGGAGCCCCACCGGCCGTACGACCGTCCACCCCTGTCGAAACAGGTCCTCGGCGGTTCGGTGGCGCCCGGTGCCACGACCCTTCCGATCCTCGAACCGCTCGATGCCGAGTGGCGTCTGGGATCGGCCGTCACCAACCTCGACAGGATTGTGCGGACCATCGATCTCGAAGGCGGTGAGCGCATCGCCTACGATCGCCTCCTCATCGCCACGGGCGCCCGGCCACGACCCTGGCCGGACGCGGCGCAAAACGATCTCGCAGGGATTCATACCCTGCGTGGGCGGGACGACGCGGCGGCCCTGCGTTCCGCGCTCGCGGCACGGCCCGAGCGTGTCCTGGTCGTCGGCGGCGGATTCATCGGCTGTGAGGTCGCCGCCGCCTGCCGTGACCTCGATCTGCCGGTCACCCTGGTGGAGACCGGCCCGACGGTCCTGGCGGCAATCCTCGGCGTCCACCTCGGCTCCGTCGTCGCGGCCCTGCACGAGGCGCGCGGTGTCGATCTGCGCTTCGGCAGCGAGGTCGAGGCGTTCGAGGACGACGGCACCGGCCATGTGGTGCGTGCGCGCTTCGCGGACGGACGGACGCTGGAGACAGGGTGCGTGGTGGTGGCCTTGGGGGCCATCCGCAACACCGAATGGCTCGCCGGCTCGGGCCTCGCCTTCGACGAGGGGGGAGTCGATTGCGACGCGGACGGATACGTCCTCGACGCGGAAGGTCGCCCCGACCGGGCGATCGCGGCCGCTGGCGACGTGGCGCGCTTTCCCCACCCCCTCTACGACGGGCGCTTTGTCGCCCTTGAGCATTGGGGGCATGCCGCGGCGCAAGGCGCCCACGCCGCACGTCTGCTCGTGGGACGCGGGACCGGCGAAGCCTACGCCGAGGTACCGGCCTTCTGGTCCTCTCAGGGCGGACTGACGATCAAGTCCGTCGGACTGACGGAGGGGGCGGACGGCCTCGTCATCGCCCAGGGCGACCCGAAGACCGGCCGGTTTCTCGCCCTATACGGCCGCGCAGGTCGCTGCATCGCGGCCGTCTCCTTCGATTCCGTACGCTGGCTTCCGGCCTATGCCGAGATGGTGGCGTCCCGGGCGCCGTTTCCGCCCCCTGGGGGCGCGGTGGACCAGGGTGGCCTGACCATGCTGACGCCGGGGTTTCCCGGAGAGGACGATCGATGAGCGACGCGACCCTGTTCGAACAGGTCAAGGACGAGGCCAACCGCGTCGATCCCTATCCGCTGTTCGCCCGCCTGCGCGAGACCCCCGTATCGCGTCAATCCGACGGCACCTACGTCGCCGCGACGCACGCGGCGATCACCCGGTTGCTGCACGATCCGCGCGTCAGCTCCGAGACCCTGCCGCCGGCCGACCGGCCGAAGACCGGCAATCCGATCTCCGACTGGATCGTCAAGCCGATCCGCGATCGGATCACCGATACGCACCGGCCGTTCATCTTCCGCGATCCGCCCGACCACGACACCCTGCGCCGGGCGGTGATGCACGAGTTCACGCAGGCGCGCGTCCAGGCGCTGCGCGACCGTTCGCACGGTCTCGTCGATGAGATCCTGGACAAGCATGCCGGGTCGCGGAGCTTCGATATCGTCGACGATCTCGCCTATCCGCTGCCGGTGACCATCATCTGCGAATTGCTCGGGATCCCGACGGAGGACGAACCGCAGTTTCACGGCTGGGCGACGCAACTCGCCACGGCGCTCGAACCCGACACCATGGCGGACAAGGAGGCCCGCTCTGAGAACAGCCGGACCTTCGAGACCATCTCCGACTACATGACGGGCCTGATCAAGGAGAAGCGCCGGCATCCCAAGGACGACATGCTGTCGGGGCTTGCCGTCGCGGGCGTTCCGGGCGTGCCTCAGATGGGGGATTACGATCTCATCGCGACGTCGATCTTGATGCTCGTGGCGGGTCACGAGACCACCGTGAACCTGATCACCAACGCCATGCTGGCGCTCCTGCGGAATCCCGATGAGCTGGTGCGCCTGCGCGACGACCCCGCCCGTGCGCCGCGCCTCATCGAGGAAGTCCAGCGCTACGATCCGCCCGTGCAATTCCGAACCCGACGGGCCCTGACGGATATCGCCATCGGCGGCGTGACGATCCCGGAGGGCGCTGACATCGTTCTTCTCCTCGCATCGGGCAACCGCGATCCGGCGGTGTTCACGGAGCCCGATCGCTTCGATCCCGATCGGAGCGGAGTCCGTCATCTCGGCTTCGGCGGGGGACTGCACTATTGCGTCGGGGCACCGCTCGCCCGCTTCGAGGCGGAGGCCGCTCTGACAGCCCTGGCTCGCCGCCTCCGCAACCCACGCCTCCCGGCCGATCCGCCTCCATACCGGCCCGGCTCGGCCTTGCGCGGGCCGAAACACCTCAGGCTCGCCATCGATGGCATCGCCCCGTCCTGAGGCGACAGTCTTGAGGCGTCCCGGCCACACCGGGGCGCAAACTCGCCGCCCCGCACGGGAATCCCCACGACCGAGATAGGCGTGCCTTGCGGCCATCGCATTTGACGGTGAGGCACCCAGCACAGGGGCCGTGTCCACGACCCCGAGATGTTCGGGATTTGCCACAAGATGCCGCGTCCGCTCCTGTCGACCGTCGCCGTCCTGGCGCTCACTGCCGGCCTCGGCGCCTGCGCTTCGTCGCGCCTGGAAGGTCAGCCCCGCAACCGTGGGCTCGGGCCTCAGGCCGCCCTGGATATGTCGGTGCCGGCCATGCCCTCCGCCCCCATCACGTCCGCGCCTCTGGCACCTCCGCCGGGGGCAGCCGCCGCCGTGGACGCCCCTCCGCCCGTCGGTGCGGACGTCGCCGTGGTACCCGCGACCCCCGTCATCGCGCCCGAGCCGAGCGTGGCGTCCGTCGCCCCGCCGGCTCCGCCGCCCGTGGTGGTGGCTTCGGGGCGATCCTCCGTGGTTGGCAACTGGACCGCCAAGGACGCGACGGGCGCGAGCTGCAGGGTGTCCCTGTCGAGCGCCCCGGCCCTCGATCTCTACAAGGCCAGCGCCGCCGCCTGTCCGAACAAGGATCTGTCCAAGGTGACCGCCTGGGATTACCGCGACGGTGAGGTCTACCTCTATCAGCCGGGCGGCACCGTGACGGCCCGCCTGCGTCAGGGCGGCGGCGCCCTCGATGGGGCGCTTTCGAAGTCCGGCGCGTCCCTGGCGATGGTGCGCTGAAGCCGGCGCGTCAGGGGTTCACCCGCAGACCAAGCAGCCACGTGTTGGAGTGGAAGCTCGACGTGGCGATCGAACTGTCGACCTGCTGGTAGACGTAGGTGCCGCGCATGGTCAGCCACCGGTTGAAGCGGTAGTCGATCCGCGCCGTACCGGAGAATCCACGGTCGGAGATGTTCACCCGGTCGTAGTCGCTGGCCACGAAGGTGAGCCCGCCGATGAGCGAGAGGTTGCGCAGGAGATCGTGCTGGACTTCCAGTGTGACGGCCTGGGTACGCACGCCGCTGGAGCCCGCGACGGACGTCTCGACGATCCCCGCCGTCGCGTTGAGTCGAACCGCCGTGAGGGGACTGACCGTCCACAGCAGGGATGCGTTGAGGACCGGAGCGGTGAGGTCGCGCAGGTTCGGGTCGTTGTAGGTGCGGTGCTGCAACCCGGCCGAGACCTCGCCCGCGAGGAAGCGCGTCAGTGCGATGCTGCTGCCCGCCGAGAGGGTCAGCCCATCGGAATCGCGCCGCGTGCCGGTGGAATCGACCCGCAGGTCGTAGACGCGGGTGTCGGCGAGAACGTCGACGAACGGCGTGAGACTGGGCGAGATCTCGTAGCCGGCCCGGAGCTGCACGCCGTACTGGTTCAGGTTGCGGTCGCTCTGGGTGATGATCGTGCCATCGGTCAGTCGGGCATCCTCGAACTGCGAACGATCGAGGAGGCCGCGCAGCGAGACCTGGACGCGATTGAACACCTCCGTCACGCCGACCGTGGTTCCGTAGCTCATCACGAGGGGGCGCGTCGCCGCGCCGATGTTGAGGTCGGGCGTGCCGGTGCGTTGCGTCTCGATGAGAAAGCGGCCTTCGACGTCGATGCGGGTGTCGCGGTTGGCGTCGATCCGCAATCGGGTCACGCCGAGGCCGTTGGGCCGGCTCGCCGCGTCGTTGTCCGGAAACTCGAGGTACGAGCCGCGCAACTCGCCGGTCAACTGGCTCGACGACCAGTCGCTGCGGAAAGCGAGGTCCGCTTCCGTTCGCAGCGCCACCGACGGCCTGACGGCCTGACGCGTGGTTTGATCGGGGTTGGTGTCGTAGCCGAAGCTCTGCTCGAAGCCCGGCAGGAACGTGAAGGTGCCGAGCTTGATCCCGAGTGGGGCATAGGCCGGGTCGACGGCCAACGGCTGGCGCAGGCTGCCGCCGAAAAGGAAGCCCGGGGTCTGGATTCCGGCGAGCGGCAGAAGCGTGGGAAGGGAGGTCGGCAGGGGGACGCCGACCACGGGCGTCCGGATGACCGGGGTGAGCCGGAGATCGGTGGGCGATGTCTGAGTGATCTGGCGCGTGATCCGGGTCGTGGCCGATCCAAAACGGCGGGCCGGCGCCGCTCGACGACGGAGCACGGCGCCGAGGTCACGGTTGTTCGGTCCGCTCGACGCACCGGACACCCGCGTACCGCCGGCCGCGCGGTTCGGGATCCGCAGTCCGGCTCCGGACTCTCCCCCCGCTGCATCGCCGCTTCCCGCTACACCCGCACCGCTATCGGAAGCCGGCGGGATGCGTGGCGAGGCAGCGTCGGTTGCCGTTGCGTCGGCGAGGGGGTCGGTCTGGGCCGTGGTGCCGAAGCTCGGAGCCGTGTTGCCGCGCGAGACCTGCGCCGCGACGGTGCCGGTGCCGGCGAGGACGGCCACCGCCGTCAGGGCGAGGCCGGGCAGGCTCCGCTTTCGCCACTCACCCGTCGGCCGCACACGCATCACGGACCATCGTCCTTCGAGGCGAAGCCGGACGTCCCCACATCCGGGAGCGCCCCGGCCTCGGGGGGATCGTCCCGTTGGAAACGGGTGGATCATGGTTAAAACTGCTACAACCGACAGGGTTAATGCGGCGTCAACGGCGTTTCCCGACGGGGCGCCGTCCTCGGCGCCCGGGCCGCCGTGCGACCACATTCGCGCGCCATAGGCGCGGCATGGAGGACCGCCGGACGGCCTCGGGTTCAAGGAGACGGGGTGGAATGCCGCCAGCGAACACGGCCCTGGACGGGGCGTCGGCGATTGATGGTGCGATCGACGGTGTGACGCCGGCCATGGCTTCCGCCCTGCGCACCATCGGAACCGAGCGCGATGGGCTCGCGTGCCTGATGGAGGCCATCGGCAACGGTCTCGGCGATCCGTTCACGGCGGCAGTGGCTCGCCTCAGCCGTGCCAAGGGCCGGGCGATCCTTACGGGAATGGGCAAGTCCGGTCATATCGGACGCAAGATCGCCGCGACCTTCGCATCCACCGGAACGCCGGCCCTCTACGTTCATCCGGCGGAGGCGAGCCATGGGGACCTCGGGATGATCCAGCCCGAGGACGTCGTGGTGGCGCTGTCGTGGTCGGGCGAGACCACGGAACTCGCCGACATCATCGGCTACGCCCGTCGCTACCGTGTCGGCCTCATCGCCATCACGGCCAATCCGGGCTCAACCCTCGGACGGGAGGCCGATGTCTGCCTGACCCTGCCGAAAGCCCGCGAGGCCTGCCCCAATGGGCTCGCCCCCACCACGTCGACGGCCATGCAGTTGGCACTGGGCGACGCGCTGGCCGTCGCGTTGCTCGAAGCCCGCGGCTTCTCGGCCCGTGAATTCGGCATCTACCATCCGGGCGGCCGCCTTGGCGCATCCCTGCGTCAGGTCCGGGAGGTGATGCACACGGGAGAGCGCCTGCCCGTGGTTCCGCGCGGCACGCCCATGCGCGCGGCCATCCGCGAAATCGACGCCAAGGGCTTCGGCTCGGTCCTCGTGGTCGATCACGAAGGGCGACTCGCCGGCATCGTCACCGACGGCGACCTGCGCCGCAATGTCTTCCGCAGCGACCTCGACAGCCTCGCCGTCGAAGCCCTGATGAGCGGGACGCCGCGCACGGTGGTGCCGGAAACCCTTCTGGCGAAGGCCCTCGAGATCCAGGAATCGATGAAGATCACCACCCTGGTGGTGATCGAGGACGGTCGCCCCGTGGGCCTCGTCCACTACCACGACCTTCTGCGCGCCGGCGTCGCCTGACGGCGAGAGCATCGGCCCGCAGGGTGGAAACGGGCTATGCGGGGAACCGGTACAACGACGGGTTCGGGCGTCGTCGCGGAGACGGTAAGCAGGACGATGCCCTAGCGGCGTCTGAGCCAGCGCGCGACCCGTTCGGCGAGCGGGCCCTGTGCGATCCGGCGGCGGGCGGCGTCCTGGTCCGCATCGATGGCGTCGAGATCGTCGAAATGGGCGGCACGGTGCACGAGATCCTCGGCGACCGCGTCTGGGTCAGGCACCCACCATCCGAAATGGAACCCCTCGTCCGGACCGGATTCGGTGCCGACGGGATGGTAATACCGCCCCCGCGTGTGGTTCAGGGCGTCGAGCAGGGGAAAGTTCGCATTGAGGTGCGGGGCCCAGTTGAGGCCGAGGATGCGCCGGCCTGGCGCGGCGAAGGCCGCCGTATGGAAGGCCGAGCCCGTCGTGCCCATCACCACCCGACGCTCCGAGAACAGCCGCACGAGGTCGGGCAGTTCGAGCTTCTCCGGATAGACGATATCGACACCGCGCCGGGCGAGCGCCGCTTCCAGAGCCGCCTCGTTGCGCAGGCGCGAGATACCGGCGACCAACCTGGCCTTCGACAGGTAGGCGGGACGCGCCGTACCATCCACCACGGCATTTTGCCAGAACGGGCGGCCGATGGCCTGGACGAGGCCGGCATGGACCGCGTGTGCGAAGGCCTGTTCCTTCAGGCTCGGTGCCGGCAGGACGAGGTGCGGGATGCGGGTCGGCCGATCGAAACGGATCAAAGCGTCCGGGGTCAGGCCGAAGGCTGCCAGGATCGGGGCCAGGAAGGGCAGGGCGGCCGGATCGCCGGTGGCGTGGCAGAGCAAGCGGGGCGGCGGGCCGCGCCAGTCGAGGAGAGGCCAGAGCCGGCCGAGCGTGCCGACGAGGAAGTGCCCGTAATGCGCGGCGAGGGCGCCGAGATAGAGGTGCGGAACCGCGTCGGCGCAAGCCTCAGCCTTCGCTTGCGAACCGCCGGCGCCCTCGAGGAGGGCGCCATCCGGACCGGTCAGGTTCCAGGGCGCTGTCCCGATGTCCGGACGGTAGATCGCATCGGTCACGACGCGTAGGGCCGGCGGGGCGGCGATGCGGTCGGTCCGCCCCCAAACCACACGGCAGCGCTCCAGCGTATCCGTCACCCCATGCCTCGTCGCCGTCAGGACATTCTCTCGGTCCATGCGGGAGAGCGCGCCGGGAGTCGGCCGTTCACCTTCCGGCTGCCGGCAGGCGGTCGTATAGTCCCGCCATGCCCCTCGCGCCATCCCGCCCCCTCGCACCGGTCCGCCGCCTCGACCCGATCCTCGTTGATCGCATCGCGGCGGGCGAGGTGGTGGAGCGTCCGGCCTCCGCCGTGAAGGAACTCGTGGAGAACGCCATCGATGCGGGCGCCAGGAGCATCGAAGTCACCATCGAGGGCGGGGGTCGGCGCCTTATCCGGGTGGTCGACGACGGCGCCGGCATGGATGCCCAGGATCTCGCCCTGGCGGTGGAGCGCCACGCCACCTCGAAGCTGCCCGACGGCGACCTCACCCGGATCGACACCCTCGGCTTTCGCGGCGAAGCGCTGCCCTCCATCGGCGCGGTGGCGCGGCTGACCCTCACGAGCCGCACGGCGGAGGGCGAGACTGGGCACAGCCTGACGGTGGATGCGGGCGTGCGCGGTGAGGTGCGACCGGCGCCGAGTCCGCGCGGGACCCGTATCGAAGTCGCGGACCTCTTCTCGGCGACGCCGGCCCGCCTCAAGTTTCTCAAATCCGACCGGGCCGAGACGGCGGCCATCAGCGAAGGCCTGCGGCGCCTCGCCGTGGCCGAGCCCGGCATTCGCCTTGTTCTCCGCGCGGAGGGTGGCAGCCCCATCGTCTTCCCAGCCGAGAGCGAAGGCGGGCAGGCCGCCGTGCTGCGACGCCTGACGGCGGTGCTCGGTCCGGAGTTCGGCGCTAACGCGATCCCCCTCGACATGGCGCGGGAGGGTTTCGCGCTCTCCGGCCATGTCGGTCTGCCGGGCTTCCACCGGGGCAACGCGAACCAGATCCATTTCACCGTGAACGGCCGGCCCGTGCGCGACCGCCTGCTGCTCGGTGCCGTGCGGGGCGCCTACGCCGACACCATGAGTTCCGATCGCCATCCCGTGCTCGCCCTGTCGATCACGTGCGACCCGGCCTTCGTCGATGTGAACGTCCATCCGGCCAAGACCGAGGTGCGGTTTCGCGATGCGGCCCTCGTGCGCGGTCTCATCGTCAGCGCGATCCACGAGGCGCTGCGCCGTGCCGGCGCCCGTACGGCGACGACGACGGCGGCGCGCACCCTCGACGCCCTCCGATCGGAGCCACTGCCGACGGGTTCCGAGGCAGCCCACGGCGAGCCGAACGAAGGGCGCTCGCTGCAGGCGCATACGGGGTGGGGTGCGCGGCCGTCCGCATCGCCGCCCCTGCCGCGTGGCCTGCCGTCGTTCGGTGCCCCGGGGCGCTTCCCGGCGGCACGGGACGGGACGCCGTTCCGGGCCGGTTTCGACGAGACGCCGCAGGCTGCGTTCACCCACGATTTCGCCCCGCCGAGCGCCGATCTGCGCGGCGAGGGCGCGGCACATCTCGAAGAGGCGGAGGCCGCCGCCGACCATCCGCTCGGCGCAGCGCGGGCTCAGCTTCACGAAACCTACATCGTCGCCCAAACCCGCGACGGCCTCGTGCTGGTCGATCAGCACGCCGCGCATGAGCGCCTCGTCTACGAGCGGCTGAAGCGCGAGCGCGCGGGTGGCGGTATCGCCCGCCAAGGCCTGCTGATTCCCGATGTGGTCGAGATGGCGCCCGACGATGCCGCCCGCCTCCTCGACGCCGCGCCGGACCTCGAGCGCCTCGGGCTCACCCTCGAAGCCTTCGGCACCGGAGCCGTGCTCGTCCGCGAAGTGCCGGCGGCCCTCGCCGGCGCTTCGACCCGAACCCTCGTCATCGATATCCTCGACGCCCTGGCGGGCAGCGGACTGGAGGACGGCGGCCTCGACGGACGCCACGAGGGCGGTGGTCCCCTCAGCCGACGCCTCGATGCCATCCTGTCCCGAATGAGTTGCCACGGCTCGATCCGCGCGGGCCGGCGCCTGCGTCCGGAGGAGATGAACGCGCTCCTGCGGGAGATGGAGGCGACGCCCCTGTCGGGCACGTGCAACCACGGTCGCCCGACTTACGTTGCTCTGAAGCTCGCCGACATAGAGCGGTTGTTCGGCCGGCGTTGAGCTTACCGCTTGGGGATGCCGACCCTCGAACAAGCCGAGGCCCGCGAAAAAGCGTCAGCCGGTGAAGCGGACGAAAGCCACGGCGGTGTCGCCGTAGACCCGGCGTTCCAGCTCGCGAAAATCCGGCGGCAGCGTGATGGTGACGCTCGCGGTCTCCTCGACCACCACCAGGGCGTTGGGGACGAGCCACCCCCCGGAGGCCGCCGAGGCCAAGGCCGCGGGAGCGAGATCACGCCCGTACGGCGGATCGCAGAAGACGAGCCCGAAAGTGCCGCTGGTGCCGACGGGCCCGAGGCGGGTCGCGTCCCGGCGAAACAGCCGGGTCCGCCCCTCAGCGCCGAACGCTTCGATATTCTCTCGGATCAAGCCGCGTGCCTCCGCCCCCTCGTCGACGAGGAGCGCATAGGCGGCCCCCCGTGACAGGGCTTCGAAACTGAGCGCCCCCGTCCCGGCGAAGAGATCGAGAACTCGCGCGCCCACGACCGCGTCGTCGTAGGCGTGCGTCAGCACGTTGAAGACCGCTTCCCGTAGGCGGTCCGATGTCGGACGGATGGCCTCGGTTTTCGGGGTGGCGAGGCGGCGACCGCGCTGGTCACCGCCGACGATCCTCACCGGCTACCGCCGCGCGGCGGGCGACCCGCGCCGCCGCCGGGCTTGCCGGCCGAGCCACCGCGACCGCCAAAGCCACCAGGTTTGGCTCCGCCGACGCGACCCGCGCCGCCGGCCTTGAACCCACCCGGCTTACCACCGCTGCCGCCGGGCTTGCCACCACCGGGCTTGCCGAAACCGCCAGGCTTGCCGAAACCGCCGGGTTTTCCACCGGCCTTGAATCCACCCGGCTTGTCCCCGGGACGGAAGCCGCCGCGATCGGCCCCGGAGCGCTCAGCACCGATGTCGCGATCCCCGCCGCCGGAGCGTTCGCCGCCCTTGAAGCCACCCGCCTTGAAGCCACCCGCCTTGAAGCCGTCAGGCTTGCCCCCACCCGCGCGGAACCCGCCGGGACGGTCGTCGCCACCCCGGAATCCGCTGGGCTTGTCGCCTTGGAAGCCGGATGGCTTGTCGCCCCGCGGCGCGCCTCGGTTGAACGCCGGGCGCTCGCCTCTCTCGGCGAATCCTCCGCCATCGCGTGGCTTGAAGGTGCGCGGACGCTCGTCGCTACCCCGGGGAGGACCACGCCGCTCGGCATTGTCCGGTCGGGCGAAGGGACGGGGCGCACCCTGGCCGCGGGGAGCGTCGTCCCGGCGCTGGGGCCGGGCATCGGCGTCGAAGCGGCGCTGTGGGCGCTCGGCGGCTTCGTTCTGGCGCGCGGCACGGGCATCGGCCTGACGAACCGTACGCACCGGACGTTCACCGGCCGCAGCATCGTCGCGACGGGCACCGCGATCGCGGCGATGCGGCTCGGGCGCCGGCTCCTGCGGACTGGCCTTCAGGCGTTCGACCAGCACGCGGCGATCACCCGTGCCGATGGAGCCGACCCGCTCGCGGCCCCGCGCGGCAGCAACCTCCCGCTCGGCCTTCGGATCGGCGCCCCGGCGGGGAATCTTCACCCGGCGCGGGCCATCGTCCTGCGGAGCCTCCTCCTCGGCGCGCCAGACGGAGCGGCGCGGGCCTGCGCTGTTGCCGCCGGTGGGCACACGCGCGGGTGCGGTCGGCTTGTACATGGGGCGGTCGCCCCCCCGCGATGCGCCACGATCGGCGCCGCGCTGAGGCCGAGCCTCGCCGTCGTCGAAGTCGCGGCGTTCACGCTGCTGGGCGGCCGAAGCGCTACGCGCGGGCTGCTTCGCTTGCTGTTTTGGCGACCCGAACGGCGCGATGGGCTCGCGAACCGGGCTTTCGAAATCGACACCCGCCTGCTCGGACAGGCCGGGGCCAAGCTGTTCCTTGAGGACCTTGGTGCGAATTTCCTCCGTCAAGCCGGCTTCGAGGTCACCGAGCTGAAACGGCCCGAAGGAGAGGCGAATCAGCCGGTTCACGGCGAGCCCGAGGTGCTCGAGGATCCGTTTGACTTCGCGATTCTTGCCCTCGCGAAGGCCCAGCGTCAGCCACAAATTGTCCCCGGATGCCCGGTCGAGCACCGCGTCGATGGGGCCGTAATCCATCCCGTCGATGGTCACCCCCTTCCGCAGCTTGTCGAGTTCGGCCTGGGTCGTGTCGCCGTGGGCCCGGACGCGGTAGCGGCGCAGCCAACCCGTATCAGGGTGAGCGATGACCTTCGCGAGACCACCGTCGTTGGTGAGGAGCAGCAGGCCCTCGGTGTTGATGTCGAGACGGCCGATGGCCACGACCCGAGGCAGATCCTCCGGCAGCGCCTCGAACACCGTCTGGCGCCCCTCCGGATCGCGTGCCGTCGTCACCAGACCGCGCGGCTTATGGTAGATCCACAGGCGGGTGCGTTCGCGCTCGGGCAGCGGATCGCCGTCAACGGTGATCTCGTCGGCGGCGGTCACGTTGATGGCCGGCGAGGTCAGGATCTTGCCGTTCAGAGTCACCCGGCCCTGCTCGATCATCAACTCGACGTCCCGGCGCGACGCGATGCCGGCCCTGGCGATGGCCTTGGCGATGCGCTCACCCTCATGGGTCGATGCCGTACCTTCCGGCTCGTCGGCTTCTCCCGCAGCCGGCTTACCGGCGGGCTTTGCCGCGGCAGGCGCCGTGGGCTTGCGCCGGAGGGGCGCGTCGCCGCCGCGCGAAGGCATCGCGGCCTTGCGCACCTTCGGCTGTTCCTCGGCCGAGGGGCCCGGTACGCCGGCATCGGTTGCGGGTGACCAGGGGGCTGCTTCGGCCTGCGTCGATACGGAAGGTGTGGCGGGCGTGTCGTCGGACCCGCCCGTCTTGTCGTCGATGTTGTCGCTCATCGTGCCCCCATAACAGAGCAGGGGCGCCGTTGCGAGATATCCCGATCGACAGCCGCTTCCCGACCGTGCAGGCGCACGAACGCGAAAAGGCGGCCCAAAGGCCGCCCTTCCGGATTTCTGCGTCACCAATCTCTGCTGGGACGCTCACGCCAAAACAAGGTTCAGATCTTGCTCTTCACCGTGTCGGCGGCATTCTTGATGCCGTCCTTGGCATCGCCCACAGTCTTCTGGGTCTCACCCTTCAGTTCCTGGGCTTTTCCCTCGGCCTTGAGCTTGTCATTATCGGTCGCGTTGCCGATACCTTGCTTGATATTGCCGATGGCCTCGTTGGCGACGCCCTTGATCTTGTCGGTGGTGCTGCTCATCGTGAGACCCTCTTTCGAAACGGGCGGCTCGGCCGCGTTGCACATCAAACGGTACCAGCTCGACTGTTGTTCCCATCTCTCGCTCGGCAGAACCACACCGGGCGCGATAAAAGCCAACATTTGTTCGGGTCGCGGCGACCCGACTGTAAGGGATGGATGTCCGTGCGCTTTCCTTTCGACACCGATGATCCTTTGGGACACGCCTTCGACGCTGCCCGTCATGCGGCGCTGGAAGGGGAGGTGCCAGTGGGCGCGGTGGTGGTCCTGGACGGTCGGGTGGTCGCCAAGGCGCACAATCGTCCTCGTACCCTCAAGGACCCGACGGCACATGCGGAGATTCTTGCGATCCGCGCCGCCTGCACGGCGCTCGGCACGGAACGTCTGACGGATTGCGATCTCTACGTGACCCTCGAGCCCTGCCCGATGTGTGCGGGCGCGATATCGTTCGCCCGGATTCGCCGCCTGTACTTTGGGGCTTACGACCCGAAAGGCGGCGGTGTCGAGCATGGCCCGAGGGTCTTCAACCAGCCGACCTGCCACCACGCACCGGAGGTGTACGGCGGGTTTCGCGAGGCCGAAGCCGCCGCACTCCTGCGGGGGTTCTTCCAGGCGCGCCGCGACGGAGAAGGGTAGCCTCAGCTTCCGCCGCCGCCACCGCCGCCGGTGTTGCCGATCGGCTTCGTGTTCTGCTCGGCGTTGCCGCTGGCGCCGGAATTGTTCGAGCGGGTCTCCGCGCCGGTGGCACCCGGGGCCACCGAGCCGATCGAGCCCGGGCCGCCATTGTCGATTCCACCCGGTTTCACCACCGGCGTATCGGATGTCCCGGGCGTCGTGATCCGGGGCGGTCCCGGCTGACGGATCTCGGCGGGGCCGGTGCCCTGTGCGAGAGCCGAAGTTGCGAAGACGAGGGCGGTGGACGTCAGGAGAAAGCTGCGCATCGATGTGGTCCCGCTCAGAGTTCCGAAGATCCGTACTCCACCAACACCGTGTGAGAGCTCCGGTTGCAGCTCCCCCGGCATCACGAAACCTCACGCCGCGGCAAGCGGCTTCGACACGTCTTCCAGCGACTTGCCTTCGGCGGCCGTGCCCCAGATGCCCCCGACGATGGCTGCGATCGCCATGAGCGTTGCACCGATGGCGTAGCCGATGAGGACGTTGTCCCGCGACCCCGTCTCGACGAGGGCGCCGAACAGGAGCGGCCCCGAAACGCCACCGATCCCGGTGCCGAGCGCGTAGAACACCGCGATCGCCAGCGCCCGGATCTCCAGGGGGAAGGTCTCCGCCACGGTGAGATAGGCCGCGCTTGCGGCGGCGGAGGCGAAGAAGAACACCACCATCCAGGCCGCCGTCTGGCCGACGGGGCCGAACACCTCGATCTTGAACAGGTAGCCGGTGATGGTCAGCAGCACCGCCGAGATGCCGTAGGTGAAGGCGATCATCTGGCGACGCCCCCAGGTGTCGAACAGGCGTCCCAGCAGCAGCGGACCGAGGAAGGAGCCCAGCGCGAAGGGGAGCAGGTACCAACCGACATGATCGCCCGGAACGCCGTAAAAGCGCTGGAGCACGAGGGCGTAGGTGAAGAACAGAGCGTTGTAGAAGAACGCCTGCGCCACCATCAGGGCGAGGCCGACGAGGGTCTGCTTGCGGTGGCCGCCCAGCATGGTGCCGAACACTTCACCCAAGGGGGTGTGGCTGCGGGTCCTCAACTTCATGCGCTTGGCCGGATCGACGGGCGGCAGGGTCAGACCCTCGTCGATGAAGCGCTTCTCGATACCGGTGACGACCCGGTCGGCCTCGGCCACGTAGCCGTGGGTGGCGAGCCAGCGCGGGCTTTCGGGAATCCAGGTCCGCAGGAGCAGGATCACGAGGCCGATGCCGCCGCCGACGAAGAAGGCGATGCGCCAGCCCCAGGCCGGGTCGATCATGCCCGGGCGCAGGACGGCGATGGACAGGAAGGAGCCGAGAGCGGCGCCGATCCAGAACGACCCATTGATGACGAGGTCGGTCCAGCCGCGCACGCGGGCCGGGACGAGTTCCTGGATCGTCGAGTTGATGGCCGTGTACTCGCCACCGATGCCCGCCCCGGTGAGGAAGCGGAAGATGCAGAAACTCCAGATGTTCCAGGAGAGGCCCGTGGCGGCGGTGGCCGCGAGGTAGAGGGCCAGGGTGATGAAGAAGAGTTTCTTGCGCCCGATGCGGTCCGTGAGCCAGCCGAACCCGAGGGCGCCGACGACGGCACCCACGAGGTAGGAACTCGCCGCCAAGCCGATGTCGAACTCCGTAAAACTCATGGGCGCGGCGCGGAGTGCGCCGACGAGGGAGCCGGCCAGGGTCACTTCGAGCCCGTCCAGAACCCACGTGATCCCCAGCGCCACGATGACGAGGACGTGGAATCGTCCCCAGGGCAGGCGGTCGAGGCGGGCGGCGATGTCGGTGTCGATGACGGTGCCCATGGGCACCCGCTCCGGCGTAGGGCCGGACGCGGTCTCTGCCTTGGTCGCCATCGATACCTCGTTAAGCGTATTGGGACTGAAGTGTGGGCAATCCGCCGGACTCGGCAACGGTTCCGCCAAGCTTTCATCGTTCGTCGGGTGGAATAGCATCCTCGTTCCGGATGTACCCTTCCCATGCTGTCCCGCGCCGGCTTCGCGGCCCTCCTGATCATCGTATGTTCTCGATCCGTCGCTGCGGAGGATCCTGCACGATCCGGCTTCGCGTGGTGGCACATGCGGCCGACCGATGTGATCACGACCGGGTCGACGGGCGCGGCGAGGCCCGAGCGGCGCAACGCCAAGCCTGCCATCGCCAAGCCTGGCGTCGCCGAACCGTCGGGGGAGCGACGCTCCGTCCGGGTGGTCTATCCGGGGCTCACCGCGGGGCGGTGAGGGCGTCGCGGCGCGGGTCGAGGGCTTCGCCTAGGGCATCCCCCAGCACGTTCAGGGCCAGCAGCGTCGTCACAAGGAAGGCGGCGGGGGCGGCGAGCATCCACGGGGCGGATTCGATGGCCCGCGCGCCCTCCGCGATGAGGGCGCCCCAGCTCGTCTGCGGTTCCTGCACCCCGAGGCCGAGGAACGACAGGAAGCTCTCCAAGAGAATGACCTTTGGAACCAACACCGTAGCGGCGACGGTGACGGGCCCGAGGGTGTTCGGCACGATGTGACGGACGAGGATCCGCGCCGAGGACAGGCCCAGGGCCTCGGCGGCGCGGACGAAGTCTCGTTGGCGGAGCGACAGGGTCTGGGCCCGGACCATCCGGGCCATGTCGAGCCATTCGACGGCGCCGATGGCGACCAGGATGAGCCCGAGACCGGCGCGGAAGAACACCAGCAGCATGATCACGAAGAACACGAACGGCAGGGCGTAGAGCACGTCGACGAGGCGCATCATCACGGCATCAACGCGCCCGCCGGCGTAGCCCGCCACCGCCCCGTAGGTGAGCCCGATGAGGAGGGCGACGCCGGTGGCGACGAGGCCGATGACGAGGGAGACGCGGCCGGCGACGAGGGTGCGGGTGAGGAGATCGCGCCCCAGGACGTCGGTGCCGAGGAGAAAGCGCTGTTCCAGCACCGGGACGGAGACCACGAGGCGGCGCCCGTCCTCCGCCCGATCGAGGATCGTCGCAGGCCCGAACAGGTCGGAGCGGGGCAGGTAGGTCAGCACGCGCGGGTCGATCGAGCGCGGCGCATCCACGGTCACGTGCGCCGTTCCATCCCGGATTGTAACGGCGCGCACCGTCACGCGCATGCGGAACGCGAGCCGTTCCAGGGCCGGGCGCACCGTTCCGGGCCGGGGATGCGCCGCGAGGCCCGGCGGCGTCCCGACGAGGTCGGGATAGATTCGCCCCGGGTCGTGGCCCGTGAGTTCGGGACCCACGAGACAGGCCAGCGCCACGGCCGCGAGGAACCCGAGCGCGACGGTGGCCGAGCGGTGGCGGAACAGGCGCCGGACGAAGCCCCTCATCGAGCGATCCGCAGGCGCGGGTCGAGGAGGGCGCAGAGGATATCGGCGACGAGGTTGAGGCCGATGACGAACACGCCGACCAGCACCACGGTGCCCATCACCAACGTATAGTCGCGGTTGAGCGCGCCATCCACGAAGGTGCGGCCGAGGCCGGGCAGGCCGAACAGGGTCTCGACCACCACGGACCCGGTGAGGAGCGCGGCGGCGGTGGAGCCGAGGATCGCCACGATGGGCAGGAGGGCGCCCCGCAGGGCATGACGGGCGATGCGCCGGCGCGGCAGGCCCATGGCGCGCTGGGTGCGGATGTGCGGCAGGGCGAGGGTCTCGCGCAGCGACGCCCGGGTGAGGCGGGCCAGGAGGCCGGCCTGGGGCAGGGCCAGGGTCAGCACCGGCAGGACGAGGTGGGCGGGGGCACCGCCCTCCCAGCTTCCGACGGGGAGCCAGCCGAGGCCGAGGCCGAACACGATCTGCAGGAGGGGGGCGACGACGAAGGTCGGCACCGCGACCCCGAGGCCGGCGCCGAGGCCGACGACGCGATCGAGGAGGCGGCCCGGACGGAAGGCCGCCCCGGCGCCGAGGCCGATGCCGAGCGCGAGGGCCAGCCCCAGGGCGAGGCCGCCGACGGTCATGGAGACGGGCAGGCCGTGGCCTAAGAGTTCGGCGACACCGCGGTCGCGAAACGAGAAGGACGGCCCGAGATCGCCGCGCGCCAGGGCGCCGAGGTAGCGCAGGTACTGCACGGCGAGGGGCTGATCGAGACCGTAGGTCTCCTGTAGCGCCGCCATGGCGGCCGGCGCCAGGGGGCGTTCGAGGTCGAACGGCCCGCCGGGGGCGAGGCGGATGAGGAAGAAGCTCACGGTCACCACGGCGAGCAGGGTCGGCACCGCCTGGAGCAGGCGGCGCAGGACGAAGCCGATCACGCCTCGAGCCTCAGGAAGCGGGTCGGCGCGGCGTTGCGGAGGTTCGGATGGTAGCCCGAGAGGCGCGGGCTGATCAGGGCCTTCGAACGGGTGTGCATCACGGGGATCCAGGGCAGATCCGTCACCACGATGGTCTCGGCCCGGAACAGCAGGTCGGCCCGGCGGGCGAGGTCGGTCTCCCCGGCGGCGTCCCGCATCAGGCCGTCGTAGGCGGCGTCGGTGTAATGGCCGGGGTTGAGGGTATCGTTGCCGCTCTGCAGCAGGAAGAGGAAGTTCTGCGGGTCAGAATAATCCGCGATCCACGAGACCCGCGCCACGTCGAAGGGCCGGCCCTCGCGCAGATAGGCGAAGTGGGTCTTGGCGTCCGTGTAGGTGAAGCGCGTGGCGACGCCGATGCCGCGCCACATCTCCGCCAGGGCCACCGCGGTGTTGCGGTTGTTGTCGCTCGCGTTGAAGCGATACTCGAGGGCGAGGGGGCGGCCCGGTCCGAAGCCGGCGGCCGCGAGGAGGGCCCGGGCCTCGTCCTCGCGGTCGATGGGCAGGGCGTCGCGGCCGGCGAGTTCCGGCGGCGCCCGGTAATGGTCGAGGCCGGGCGGACACAGGGAATAGGCCGGGTCCATGGTCTCGCCCCACAGGCGCTGGGCCAGGAACTCGCGGTCGATGACGAGGGACAGGGCGCGGCGCACCCGGACGTCGTCGAAGGGCGCCCGGCGGGTGTCGAGGGCGAGGGCGTAGAGCCCGAGCGACGGTCCGAGCACCACCTGCCCGCCGAACCGCGCCCGGAGGGAGGCCATCTGATCGGCGGGGAGGTCGGCCAGGGAATCGATCTCGCCGCCGGCGTAGCGCCGCACGGCGCTGGCGAGGTCCGGCGTCGGCAGGAACGCCACGCTGGGGATCGCGACATCGGCCGCCGCGTGGAAATGCGGGTTGCGGACGAGGATGACCCGGTCGTTCGGTGCCGCCTCGCGCAACGCGTAGGCCCCGTTGGAGACGAGGTTCGCCGGCCGGGTGAACGCCGCGCCGAAGCGCGTCACCGTGGCCGGATGGACCGGCAGGGCGGTGGAATGAGTGAGGAGTTCGAGGACGTACGGCGTCGGCCGCTCGAGGGTAAGGACGAGGGTCCGGGCCGACGGCGCATCGACCCCGATCGACTCGGGCGCTGCCGCACCGCGATTGACGGCCGCCGCGCCCCGGATCGGAAACAGCACCTCGGCGTATTTCGCCGCAAGGGCCGGATCGAGGATGCGGCGCAGGCTGAACACGAAATCGTTCGCCACCACCGGATCGCCGTTCGACCAGCGCGCGCGCTCCCGCAGGGTGAAGGTGTAGGTGAGGCCATCGCCCGACACGGTCCAGGCCTCGGCGCATCCGGGGACGATGCGGCCGTGGTTGTCGTAGGTGAGCAGGCCCTCGTAGAGGTCGCGCAGGATGTGTGCCTCGGCCACCGTCGAGGATTTGTGCGGATCAAGGGTGCCGGGATCGGCGTCGTTCCCGCGCCGGTAGAGACCGGCCGGCGCGGCCTCGGCCGGGCGCACGAGGGCGGCGGCGGCGAGGCCCGCGAGGCACTGGCGGCGGTGCGGGGCGGGTCTCATGCCGCCTTCGCCGAACCGATGGCGTGGAGCGGGCCAGGCCTCCAATCCTTCCAGGCAATGCCGGTACAGACGGAGGATCGCGCCTGCATCAGCCCTCGGCCCGTCGCGCGGAGCGCTTGGGCGCATCCCCCTCTCCCCGCAGGCGGGGCGGGGATGCGCAACGGGCGCTTCGCGTCTTCGACACTGCACCTCTGACGAAGATAGACCGCCACCCGCATCGACGATCGCCCTCCCTGACAGGAAAGAAGCCCGGCGCTCGCCGCGACAGGTTAGGAATGCGAATTCCAGGCCGCTCGATGAGGATCGTACGGCGAGGCACAGGGCGTATCGTCGTACGATCTCAAGCGCCGGTCTGCGCCGAAAACCCCGCCGCCTCGATGCCGGCGACGGCGCAGAGTTCGTCGTTGTCCGAGGTGTCGCCCGAGATGCCGACGGCGCCCAGCAGCGTGTCGCCGTGGCGGATGAGGACGCCGCCCGGCACCGGCACCAAGGCAGCGGGGCCGACGAGGTGGCTCATTGCGGCGATGAAGGTCGGGTCGGCCTCGGCCCGCTTGGCGATGGCGCGGGACCCCAGCCCGAGCGCGAGGGCGCCGTTGGCCTTGCCCATGGCGATCTCGGCCCGGCGCAGGGACGTGCCGTCTTCGGCGGCCAGGGCCTTCAGGGCGCCGCGGGCGTCGAACACCGCCACCACGAGGGGCTTCAGCCCATGGGCGCGGCCGGCCTCGAGGGCCTTGGCGACGAGGGTCTGGGCGGCGGCAAGACTGAGTTCGGACATGGGGCGCTCGCGGGACGATCAGGGTTTGGGGAGGAGCCGGGTGACGTGGCCCATCTTGCGGCCGGGCCGGGCCTCGCCCTTGCCGTAGAGGTGCAGGTGCGCGCTCGACTGGGCCAGGAGCGCGGTCCAGTCCGAGACCTCGTCGCCGATGAGGTTGTGCATCTCGACGGCCATGCCGCCGACGCGGGCGGGGTCTCCGAGAGGCCAGCCGCAGACGGCCCGGACATGCTGGGCGAATTGCGAGGTGGTCGCGCCCTCGATGGTCCAGTGGCCGGAATTGTGGACCCGCGGGGCGATCTCGTTGACCACCACCCGGGCGGGGCCGTCGGCCTGGGGCACCAGGAACATCTCGACGGCGAGGATGCCGACATAGTCCAGCGCCTCGGCGATGCGGCGGGCCATGGCGATGGCGGCGGCCTCGGTCTGGGGCGCGATGCCGGGGGCTGGCACGCGGGTGACCGCGAGGATGTGGTCGCGGTGCTCGTTGGCGCAGGGCTCGTAGGCGGCGAACGCCCCGTCGGGGCCGCGTGCGGCCACCACGGACACCTCGGTCTCGAAGGGCACGAAGCCTTCGAGGATGCAGGGCGCGCCGTCGAATTCGCCCAGGATCGCGGCGGCGTCGATCGCGCCCTCGGCGCGGATCATGCGCTGCCCCTTGCCGTCGTAGCCGAAGCGCCGGGTCTTCAGGATCGCCGGGCGGCCGATCTCTTCGAGCGCCCGCACGAGGTCCTCGGCGGTGTCGACGGCCCGATACGGGGCGGTCTCGATGCCGAGGCCGTTGATGAAGCTCTTTTCCGTCAGCCGGTCCTGCGTCGTGGCGAGGGCGCCGGCATTGGGGTGCAGGGGGGCCTTGGCGGCCAGCGCCTCGGCGGCGGCGGCCGGGATGTTCTCGAACTCGTAGGTCACGACGTCGACGCTGGCGGCGAACCGCGCGAGGGCTTCCACGTCGTCGTAGGCCGCCACGGTCTGGTGCGCGCAGACGTCGAAGGCCGGGCTGTCGGCATCGGGGGCGAAAACGTGGACCTTGAGGCCGTAATTCGCGGCGGCGAGCGCGATCATGCGGCCGAGCTGGCCGCCCCCGACGATGCCGAGGGTGGAGCCGGGCTGGACTTCGGGCGAGCCGGGCTGGACTTCGGGCAAGCCGGGCTGGACTTCGGGCAAGGTGTTCACGACAAACGGCACGCTCAAGGGAGATCGCTTTGCGGATGGTCGGCGACGCTCGCGGTCTGCGCGGCGCGCCAGGCTTCGAGGCGTGCGGCGAGGTCCGGGTCGGTCAGGGCCAGGATGGCGGCGGCGAGGAGCGCCGCGTTGACGGCGCCGGCACGGCCGATGGCGAGGGTGCCCACGGGGATGCCG
Source organism: Methylobacterium sp. Leaf100 (assembly GCF_001422845.1). Classification (NCBI taxonomy): domain Bacteria; kingdom Pseudomonadati; phylum Pseudomonadota; class Alphaproteobacteria; order Hyphomicrobiales; family Methylobacteriaceae; genus Methylobacterium; species Methylobacterium sp. Leaf100. The sequence goes on from NZ_LMMW01000006.1 coordinate 94,097, forward strand.
GCGGGCATCTGGACGATGGACAGCAGGCTGTCCTGGCCCGACAGGGCCTTCGATTCCACCGGAACGCCGAGCACGGGGAGGGGGGTCATGGCGGCGGTCATGCCGGGGAGGTGGGCGGCGCCGCCGGCCCCGGCGATCACCACCTGGAAGCCTTCGGCCTTGGCGCCCTTGGCGAAGGCGACGAGGCGGTCCGGGGTGCGGTGGGCCGAGACGATGCGATCGCTGTGGGCGACCCCGAGGGCATCGAGGGTTTCGGCTGCATGCCGCATGGTCGCCCAGTCGGACTGGCTGCCCATAATGATCGCGACCGGAGCGGCTCCCGCCATCGTCGTCCCATCCCTATTGATTCAAGGGGGCGGGGGCCTGCGGCACCCCAATCCAGCCGCATACGCGGGCGGTGGCCGGGCCGCAAGGCGGGGCCCGGGACGAGGCGGGTGGCGGCGGGGGGCCGTCCCCTGCGGATTGCGGGTCGGCCCGACGGTGGGAGGCCGGATGATCGATTCGGTTCACGGTTGGTTACGAGCCTATCGGCGGGCGGGCTGTCCTCGAACCGAATTTGCCGTTCGGAACGGGAATGCCGCGTCCAGGGTCAGATCATCCGCCCTGATGCCGGACGTCCGTAATCTGCGCCAGCCGCCGTCCGATCTCCAGCAGGAGCATGTCGCTCATCTGGTGCAGCACGGAGGGCGGAAGTTCATGGATCGCCGCGCGAACGACGAGGCCATGCTCGGCCGCGCGTTCCAGGGATCCTCTGAGATTGGAGGGTCTCAGATCGGAGGTTCTCAGATCGGATGCGGAGAGGCCCGAGACCGTATCCGGCTTCGTCTGGGTGATGTCGACGAGGATACCGCTGCCCCGGGTCGGGCGTCCTGCACGATCATGGGCGAAGCGGCCGCGATCGAGGACCCGGCGTGTCACCCCATCGGCGGAGCGAACGCGATACTCCAAGGTACATACGAGGCCGTCCTCGGCGCTGCGAGCGATGGTCTGGGCCGCGCGTTCGCGATCATGGGGATGAATGCCGGCCAGGAAGGCCTTCAGGGGAGCACCGCTCTTGGCCGCGATGGGGTCGAGGTTGAACACCCGGGCCACGAGCGCGTCCGCGTACGCCCGGTCGTTCGGAACGTCGTACTCCCAACGGCCGATCACATCGGAGGCATCGAGGGCATCCTGCAATAAAATCTGCATCGCTGCGTCTTCGTATGATGTGCGTTGTTCCACTGCGCCCCGCAGCTCTCTCAGATAGTTGTCGTTAAGCAACATGGCCGATGCTAGAGATACCAAACAGAGTTCCGAATAACAAATGTAAATTTTCGCACATTAATCCATGATAAGATATCGCAATAAAATCATATGCGCCGCTGCACATCCAGGATGGATGCTCGTTCAACCGGGAGACCTACGATGGGCCGTAGATTGAATGCCCTCGAAGAACTCCAGGCCAATCTCGCGGATCCCGACGCCGAGCGACGACAGGGCCCTCTCCAGATCCGGCAGCACTACCTCGCGCGGATCGCGGACACGCTCGGGATCACCACGGCGCAGCTGGGTGAGACCCCCGCCCTCCCAGGGGCAGGCCAACCCGCGATGGACGGCGCGCGGCCAAACGCGGCCGTGAGGACCGAACAGGCCGTCCTGATCGAGCAATGCGCGGCCTTGGTCGACGCCTTTCGCCGGATCCAGGACCCGCAGGACCGCTCGCGCTGCCTCCAGATCGTCTGCGAGGCCGCCGGGGTGGAGTCGTCTCGATCGACCTCATAGAAGGATCGAGCGGTCGGAGGGACGTGGCCGTCACCGCCGTTCGGCTCCGTTGGCTCGCGGCCCGATGACGGCCTAACAGGGTGTTGAAGAAGTCAGCCAACGGCGGGCAATGAAGGAGATTTCGTCGCCGCGGTGGACGCGGATTTCGCCGCGAAGCGAGCCGTCGGCCTGGACCTCGGCCGATCCCGAGCCGCAGCCTGGCCTGCCCCCTGAAAAGTGGTCCTCCCTGATGTATGGCCTTGGGTCATTTGGAGGATGTTTTTATGGGACGGAAGAATCATACGGCTGGAG
>NZ_LMMW01000007.1:0-108868 GCF_001422845.1 Methylobacterium sp. Leaf100
CCGGATCGCGTGCCGTCGTCACCAGACCGCGCGGCTTATGGTAGATCCACAGGGCAGATCCACCGATAAGGCTGACGGCATCCCGCTCTCCTTGAAAAGCCCGACATCGAATCAGATCCGCAGCCCGCCCGATACCCCATGATTCAACCCAACCGGACACGGCTCTAATCCACCGACGGGAAATGCGCGATGAAGCGGCTGCCGTCCCACAACTCGACGGCATGTCCATCGACCATCCCGGCCGCCCGGACGAGGGCTTCCGCATCGTCCTGGGCGTCGAGCCGGGAGAGCCTCGCGATCCGTCCGTCGGCCGCCAGCAAGATGGCCCGGTAGGCCCGCCCGGCCGAGGGGCGGGGCTGCGATACGGAGCCGCGCTGTTCGATCTGCCTCTCGACGCCCTGGTCCGATCTGCTGTCCGGCGAAGGACCAGCATTCGGCTCGTTGGAAAGCATTCCCAGTTCGTGCGACGCGAGCATTGTCACCCCTGGACCGAGAGGGCTGGCGAATGTCTTTCAGCCCAAAGGGATGGAGACTTGGCGGTTGGCAATGCTTTGTAAGCGTCGTGCGGATGATTTGGCAAGGAATTTTTTACGAATTCCCATCGGTTACTTGGTTCCGTGGCGCATCCGACGATGAAATTCTCGATGTCAGAATTTAATTGAATTCAATGGATCGATCCTATGGCTTGATCGCGGTATTTTTCTCTCTTTGCGGTGGAGGAATATTTGGTTATCAAAAGCCTCGACAAACAGCTTCAGATTTAGTTGTAGAACATGGGCCCTTGCGCGAGAATCGCTGCGGAAATCGATCTCGATTGCCGAGAACTACATTGATATGCTGGATTTAGTGTCAACTGATACTGTATAGCGCAAAGGAAACCTTCGTATTCGAATGATGAGCTAATGTATGTTAGTATAAACTCGTGTGGGCGCTGGCTTCGGGTTGGACGGCACCGGCTAAGCGACGGGACCCGGCTTCGACGTATCGGGCTTCGCAGAGCAAGGGATCTCCCCCATCGTCGGAGATTCGGCTGCAGCAGGCGGTGGGCGCGGGGTTGGCCGGGCCTTGCGCTGGCTTCCCTTCCTGTGGTCCGACGCCGGTGGCCGTCGAACGACCGCAGGATCAGGACCGGCCCTTGCTCGCGGCGTCGCGGAGCGGCCCCGCCCTCGCTCCACAGTGACGCCCGGTCGGGCCGAGCCGGAGCGGCGGAAAGGTGAAGGGGTGCTCCTGCGAGAAGGCCCCGGGCCAGAAAGGCGCCGGGGGCTGCGTTGCCCGTACGCGGGAAGGGAGGAGGGCCGTTGCCTTACGCCAAGCGGCGAACCAGCGTTCGCTCCATGATGAGTCCGAGGGTCAACGTTCCGAATCCCATCCCCAGAACGTAGAGGTAATCAACGTTCACGCCGAGTTGCGTATAGTACCCGAGGCGGACCCACTCGATGATCTGCACCATCGGGTTCCATTTCATGATCTCGTAGATCTGTGGCGGCATGAATTGCGGCAGGAAATAAACACCGGACGTCAGGTAGAACGTGATCGTGACGAGGATGTATCCGATCTGCCATCCGGGAAAGAACGACAGGATTCCGACATTGATCGCCCCGATGCCGAGACCGAGGAGTAGGGCGGCACAGTATCCGCCGACCGCCATGATCGGTTCGTCCGGGATCGGATCCACGCCGAAGCAAACCAGGATGAAGAAAATCAGGATGAGGCCGGTGAATCCTTTGACCGCCTCGACGATGAATCGCGCGACGATCAGATCGAAGAGCTTTACCTGCGGATAATAGGTCAGGGGTTTGCTGGAGACGATCGCCTTCATCGCCTCGCGGGACGTGTATTGAAACACCAGGGCCGGAACGGCACCGGTTGCGATGAACAGGATCACGCTGTCGCCCAGAGGCGACGGCATGCCGCGAAAGGCCATGAGGCCGACGATCAGGAAGATGTGCGCGACGGGCCACAGGATGACGACGACGTAGCCCCAATACGAGGCGCCGAACCGGGTCCGCATGTCGCGGAGCATCAGTGCATGAATGACGTGTGCGTAGACCTCCCAATCGCTTCGCGCGACATGCGTCTTTGCTTTGAAGGTGACCATGGGGTGGGTCTCGGGCGGTGTGGCGTGCGTCGCGCCTAGCGGGAGATCTGGTCAAAAATGCGCAGTCGCGCTCCCCCGACGCTTCGGCGCGGTCGGTGTGCGAAGGTGCATAGGGAGCAGCGCGTTTCGTGCTTCTGCCAGATGGCGGGCGTGGCAATGGCCGACGCGGCCGCGGCCGCAGGCCGGCTCGATACGGCCGCAAATCCAAAGACTTCGATGTCGTCGTGGGATGGGTTCAGGTGAGAAACCGGTCCATGTCCGGTCTTCCCCGCAGGCAGGTTCGCTGAACCTGCGATCACTGATCACCAACTCGCCTTTGGCCAGGGAAATCCCCGTGTCGCCAGGAGGTGAGATGGTGGGCACTACAGGGTTCGAACCTGTGACCCCTACCATGTCAAGGTAGTGCTCTACCGCTGAGCTAAGCGCCCTCACCGGCTGCGTTCGCCGCCGGTGAGGGGGCTATAGCTTCTGGTTTTGGGGGGCGCAAGCGCAAAGGCGCGCTCCGATCATGGACCATGATCCATTTTCCTGCGCCGATCCTCAAAGTACGCTAAGGGCCGGAGCCGGCCCGTTCGGCGGCCTCCTCGAGGGAGGCGGCGTCGGGCGAGCGGCGAGTGCCACGGTAGGGACAAGGAGCCGGAGGCGCGATCCGAGCGGATCGGGCACGGCTCCGGGCCATCGAGCAACGGTGAGGAATGCGGTTCTACGTCGATCACGACCTGGGTGCCGAGATCAGGTTCTGGGTGGTCCCGGACAACCCCCTGGCCATCAGCCGCGTCTTCGTCGCCGTGGAGGGCCGGCGCGTCGCCGAGATCCCGGCCACGATCACGGATGACGGCATCCGGGCCAACGGCTGGCACTCCACCGGGCACTGCGTCTTCCGGCTCACCCCCGAGGAGGTGCCAGGGCTGGCCGAGGCGCGGCGCGTCGAGATCTACGACACCGACACCAACGTCCTGATCTACCGGCGCATCCGCCAGGATGGGCTCCGGACGGGCAAGGTCCTGCTCGTCGACACCAGCATCGTGCCGGAGACCCGCATCCCCGCGGCTCTGTTCGACCGATTCCAGCAGAGCTACCTCGGAGTCGGGCGCCTGTCCGACGAAGTGCTGCGGGTGCTGTTCGAGAGCCCCTGGCTGGCCTCGTCCTTCGTGTCCGGCGCCATCATCGTCCCGCGCTACGAGGGCTTCTTCGCCAGCGACGATTTCATCACCACCGCCCTGATCCACGATCCCTACACCGAGATGGCGACGCGGATGCTGTGGCTGAAGGCGCGGGCCGCCGTCGCGGCCGATCCGGCCCAGGCCTGGCGCCTCGGCGGTCTCGCCGAGGCGGCGGATTTCACGGGCGATTACGACTTCGACGACCCGAAGAGCCTCAAGCGCTTCTTCAAGATGATGCCCGAGGGGGCGTATCACCTGCTGTACAATCCCCTGGCTCGCCAGTTCGGCACCAAGCTGCCCAACGATCGGATGACCCCGGGCAATTCCATCGTCGCCATCGAGATCCTGGCCCGCGTCAACGTCGTCGGCCACCGCGAATTCTACGAGGCCTTCGCCACCACGGTGTTCGATCGCCTCGGGGTCGAGGCCGTCGTGCCCGAGCCCGAGCCGATCCCAGAGACCGTCCTGGCACTGGCGGCACGCCTGCGCGGCCTGCGGGCGGCCCAGGACATGCTCGTGTTCGACGTCGCCATGGCGGACGCCGTGCGCGACGCCGTGGCCAAGGGCTGGACCGTCTGAGCATGGGCCGGGACCCGGGGCGCGATCATCCGGGCGCGATGCCGTCGGCCCGCCTGCCGGGCGGAATCCGTGCCTTCACGGCCGAGGGCGGCGGCTTGCACCTCGACCTCGCCGGGGCCGACCTCGACGGCGCCTGGGTGACGATCCGGTTCCGCGATGCCGGCAGCGGCGGGATTGCTCGCCTGCTCGTGACCGTCCTGTGCGAAGGCCGACACGGCGCGGTCCTGCAGGAGGAGGCCTTGGGCGGCGACCGGTTCGCCTGGACCGGACGCCTGCCCGAGGCACTCCGCGCCCTCGTCCTCTCCCCCCTGGCGCCGGGCCGACCCTTCGCCCTCGTGGATGTGGCGATCCACCGGCGCGGGCGCCTCGCCCTTGTGGCCCATGCCGTGCTGCGGGCGCCCCGCCTCACCGTTCGTGCCGTCTATTGGCGCGCCCTCGGCCTCAAGGTGCGCGGGCGCGGCCTGCTCTCCGCCGCCCTCGGACAGCGCCGCGGCACCGGGTACGCCGCCTGGATCCGCCGCTTCGACACCCTGACCGCCCCCGAGCGGGCCCGCCTGCGCGCCGAGGCCGCCGCCTGGGTCGACCCGCCCCTGATCTCCGTCCTGATGCCGGTTCACGATCCCGCGCCCGCGGTGCTGGAAGCGGCCCTGCGCTCGGTCCGGGCACAGCTCTCGCCCCATTGGGAACTCTGCGTCGCCGACGATGCCTCCACCGATCCGGCGATCGTCCGGATCCTCGCGGCCCACGCCGCCGCCGATTCCCGCATCCGCGTGACGCGGCGGGCCGTGAACGGCCATATCGCGCGGGCCACCAACGAGGCCCTCGCCCTGGCGCGCGGCGCCTACGTGGCCTTCCTCGACCACGACGACGTGCTCGCCGAGACCGCCCTGTTCCATGTGGGGGCGGCCATCCGCGCCGACCCCGATCTCGTGCTGATCTACAGCGATGAGGACAAGATCGACGGACGCGGGCGCCGGTTCGAGCCGCACTTCAAGTCCGGCTTCGACCGTGAGCTGCTCTACGGGCAGAACTACATCAATCACCTCGCGGTGGTGCGCACCGCCGCGGTGCGGGCGCTCGGCGGCCTGCGTCCGGGCTTCGAGGGCAGCCAGGACCATGACCTGCTCCTGCGCCTGACGCAGGGGCTCGCGCCCGCGCGCGTACGTCACATCCCGAAGGTGCTCTATCACTGGCGCGCCGCCGGGGGCTCCGGCACCTTCTCCGACCGTGCCCTGGCGCAGGCCGAGACCGCCCGTCTGCGCGCGCTCGCGGAGGTGGCCGCGCCCTTCGGCGCCCGTGCCGAACGCGGGCCGCTGGGTTTCAACCGGCTCGTGCGGCCCCTGCCCCACCCGGCTCCGCGCGTCTCCATCATCATCCCCACCCGCGACCGGGCCGAGCTCCTGGGGACGGTCCTGCGCGGCCTGTTCGGTGCGACCGACTACCCGGACATCGAGGTGGTGGTCGTGGACAACGACAGCAGCGAGCCGGCGACGGATGCCCTGTTCGCGTCCTATGCGGAGGAGGCGCGCCTGCGAATCCTGCCCGTGCCGGGCCCGTTCAACTTCTCCGACCTGTCGAACCGGGGGGCCGCGGCCGCGACCGGCGCGGTGCTGCTGTTCCTCAACAACGACGTCGAGATCGTCGAGCCCGGCTGGCTCGCCGAGATGGTCTCCCTCGCCCTCGATCCGAGCGTCGGCGCGGTCGGCGCCAAGCTGCTCTATCCGGACGGCACCCTGCAGCACGGCGGCATCGTGCTCGGCATCGGCGGGGTCGCCGGGCACAGCCATCCCGGCCTGCCGGGGGAGGAGCCGGGCTACTTCGCCCGCATGGTCCTGACCCAGGAGGTCTCCGCCGTCACCGGGGCGTGCCTCGCCGTGCGGGCCGAGGCGTTCGCGCGGGTCGGCGGCTTCGATGCCGCGCACTTGGCCGTCGCCTTCAACGACGTCGACCTGTGCCTGCGCCTGCGCGAGGCCGGCTACCGCAACCTGTGGACGCCGTACGCCCGCCTCGTCCACCACGAATCGAAGAGCCGGGGACCCGAGGACACGCCGGAGAAGCGCACCCGGTTCGAGGCCGAGATGCGGGTGATGCAGGCGCGCTGGGAGCCGCAGCTTCGGGCCGACCCGTACTACAATCCCAACCTGTCCCGCACGGCGGCGCATTTCCGCCTGTGAGACCGGACCGATGCGTCCGGGCCCCGGTGCCGCCCGGCGCCAGGTCACACGAGGTCAGGCGCCAAAGCCACACGCCAAGGGCGATGTTGCGCTGCGGTGACAATTCGACGCGAACTGGCGCGCTGCACCATCCCGGATCCCCGACGGAGGCCGTGATCCCGCTGGTGTGTGTCCTCCCGGTGACACGATTGCCTTGGAATTGCTCGAAGTCGGGATGATAAGCACGCCCGCAACCGTGAAAGCGGCACCGCCCGAAAGTCCTGTGTCCCGCCCGTCGGGATCGAGGATCACGGGCATAAGGATCACGCGTCCCCGATCCGATCCACGAAGGCAGCCGGGAACCCCATGGCCCATCCTCGTCAGTCGATTCCGGACCGCATGCAGGGCACCGCGATGAGGGGGGGCGAAGCTCTCTTGTCGGGGCCGCCAGGGTCGCGACCGCTGATCCGCGACGCCTGATCCGTTCGATTTCCGGTCCCGCCACCGGTCTCCGTTCGGAGCAGGCGGGCCACGCATCATGATGCGCGACAGGATGTTCTTTCGTCGCGCCAAGCCTCGCCCGTCCCTTCTTCCCCGTGTTGGACACCGCCCTGGTGCCATACTAAGGATCGGACGGATTGCCCGGCCTCTTTTCGAGGCCGGTCTCGTTCCCCGTTCAAGAGCGTGTGCGAATCGAACGTGACTCAACGTACAGACATCGCGATCATCGGTCGTGCCTGCCGCCTCCCGGGAGCCTCGAACGTCGAGGGTCTGTGGCAGCTCCTGACGGAAGCCCGCTGCGCCGTGGGCCAGATCCCCGAGGATCGCTGGTCGCTCAGCCGGTTCGGCCATCCCCGCGCCCAGGAGCGCGGCAAGAGCTACACCTGGTCGGCGGGCATCCTCGACGAGATCTGGTCGTTCGATCCGGGCGTGTTCGGCATCTCGCCGCGCGAGGCCGAGCAGATGGACCCGCAGCAGCGGCTCCTGCTCGAACTGACCTGGGAAGCCCTGGAGGATGCGGGCCTGCGTCCCTCCGCCGTGGCCGGCACCCCCATCGGCGTGTTCGTGGGCGCCTCGTCGCTGGATTACGGCAACCTGCGAATCCTCGACACCGCCTCGGGTGACGCCTACGCGGCCACCGGCAACACCCTCTCGATCCTGTCGAACCGCATCTCGTACATCTACGACCTCAAGGGCCCGAGCTTCACCGTCGACACCGCCTGCTCGTCGTCCCTCGTCGCCCTCGACGCGGCGGTGGCCGCCATCGCCAGCGGCCGGATCGACACGGCCGTGGTGGCCGGCGTCAACCTGCTGGCGAGCCCATTCAACTTCATCTGCTTCTCCAACGCCCAGATGCTGTCGCGCCGCGGCCTGTGCAGCGCGTTCTCGGCCCAGGCCGACGGCTACGTCCGCTCCGAGGGCGGCGTGGTCCTCGTGCTGCAATCGGCCAAAGCCGCGGCCCGCGACGGCAACACCGTGCGGGGCGTCATCGCGGCGAGCGGCGTCAATTCCGACGGCCGCACCACCGGCATCTCGCTTCCCTCGGGCTATGCGCAGGGCGCGCTTCTGGAGCAGGTCTACCGCGAGGCCGAGATCGACCTCGACAAGGTCGTCTTCGTCGAGGCGCACGGCACCGGCACCCCCGTGGGCGACCCCATCGAGGCCGGCGCCATCGGCGGTAAGCTCGGCAAGCCCCGGCGCGAGCCCCTGCCCATCGGCTCCATCAAGAGCAACATCGGCCACACCGAGCCGGTCTCGGGCCTCGCCGGCCTGCTCAAGGCCAGTCTCGCCCTCGAGCACGACTTCGTGCCGGCCTCTCTGCACGCGGCCGAACTCAACCCCGACATCCCGTTCACCGACCTGAACCTGCAGGTGCTGAACAAGCCACTCGCGATCCCGCGCGGAACGGCCGAGCGCTTCGCCGGCGTCAACTCCTTCGGTTTCGGCGGCACCAACGCGCACATCGTCCTCACCGACGGCGCGCGGGTCGCCGCCAAGGCCGAGACCACCCGGGCGCCCGAGGTCCTGCTGCTGTCGGCCCAGAGCCGCGCGGCCCTCAACGAGCTCGCCCTCGACTACGCCGAGCGTTTCGACGGTGCCGCGCCGGCCGAGGTCGCCCGCATCGCCGCCGCCGCCGCGCATCGCCGCGAGCGCCTTTCGTCGCGCCTCGCCATCGCCCTCGACGCCGACCTGCCGACGGTCCTGCGTGCCGTCGGCGAGTCCGAGGATACGGACGCCGCCCTCATCGGCACCGCCGTCGACCGCTCGGCCGAGGTCGCCTTCGTCTATTCCGGCAACGGCAGCCAGTGGGCCGGCATGGGCCGCGAGGCCTACGAGGAGAACGCGGTCTTCCGCGCCGCCTTCGACCGCATCGACACCCTGTTCCTCAAGCTCTCGGACTGGTCCCTCAAGGAGGCCCTGTTCGCCGAGGACCTCGACGCGCGCCTCGTGCTCACCCGCGTTTCCCAGCCCCTGATCTTCGCCATCTCCAGCGCCTCGACCACGGCACTGCGGGCGCGCGGCCTCAACCCGAAATACGTGCTCGGCCACAGCGTCGGCGAGATCGCTGCGGCGGAAGCCGCCGGCATCCTCACCCTCGAGCAGGCCGTGAAGGTGATCTTCTTCCGCAGCCAGCATCAGGAATCGACGCGCGGCCTCGGCACCATGGCGGTGCTGCTCGCGCCCGCCGACGAGATCGAGCTGTTCCTGAAGGATTACCCGAGCCTCGACATCGCCGCCTACAACAGCCCCAAGGCCATCACGGTCGCGGGCCCGGTGGCCGACATCGACGCCGCCATGAAGGCGCTCGCGCGCAAGCGCCGCCGCGGGCGCAAGCTCGATCTCGAATATCCCTTCCACGGCCGGTTGATGAATCCGACCGAGAAGCCGCTCCTGCGCGATCTCGCCGGCCTCAAGCCCCATGCGGGCGCCACCGCCATGGTCTCCACCGTGACCGGCACGGTGCTGGCGGGCTCCGAGTTCGGGGCCGGCTACTGGTGGCGCAACATCCGCGAGCCCGTGCGCTTCGCCCAGGCCGTACAGGAAGCCACCCGCCAGGGGGCGCGCGTCTTCGTCGAGGTCGGCCCCCGCGCCACCCTGCTGTCGCATATCGGCGACGCCATCGAGCCGCTCGGCATCGAGAACGCCACCATCGGCGTCCTCCACCGCAAGCAGGCCGGCGGCGACCCCATCGCCCGGACCGTGGCCGCCGCCCTCGTGCAGGGTGCGGCCGTGGACGAGACCACGGTGTTCGGCCAGAACCCGAAGGGCGACGTGTCCCTGCCACTCTATCCGTGGCAGCGCCGCTCCTTCCGCCTCGCCGAGACCACCGAAGGCGTCGGCGCCACCACGCCGCGCGCCTACCACCCGCTCTACGGCTCGCGCGTCACCGTCGACGGCCTCGAATGGCACGGCCACGTCGACATCGCCACGGTGCCGGAACTCGACGATCACCGCATCGACGGACAGGCGATCCTGCCCGGTGCGGCCTTCATCGAAATGGCGCTCGGCGTCGCCCGCGAGGTCATGCGCAGCGACACCGTCGTGCTGGCCGAGTTCGAGATCCAGTCGCCGATGGTGTTCGGGGAGGAATCCCTGCGCGAGGTCATGGTCCGGGTCGCGGGCTCGGGCAACGGCATCCAGATCCTGAGCCGGCCGCGCCTGACCCAGGCCGCCTGGCAGCTCCACGCCGCGGCGAAGATCGTCGACGGCACGTTCCAGCCGCCCGCCCGCCAGGACATCCCCGAGCCGGGCGAGCAGGCCGTCGACGGCGAGGCCCTCTACCGCATCGCCGCCGCCTCCGGCCTCGGCTTCGGCCCGAGCTTCCGTCAGGTCGCCCTGTCTGCGCGCCTCGACGAGACCACCATCGTCTCCGATCTCGTGCCGGCGCAAGCCGACGACCGCTTCGGCCTCGTGCCGGCGCGCCTCGATTCGTGCTTCCACGGCCTGATCCTGCTGTTCGCCGGCCTCATGGGCGAGGGCTCGACCAAGGCCTACGTGCCGGTGCGCTTCGGCGAGATCCGCCTCGTCCGGCCGGGTGCCGTCATCGCCCGGGCAATGATCCGGACACGCCGCGCCAACGAGCGCAGCATCCTGGCCGACTTCACCCTGGTGGACGCGACGGGCGAGGTCATCGCCACCCTGCGCGAGGGCCGCTTCCAGGCCCTGCGCACCAAGAACACCAACGAACTCGCGGCCTACGCCATCGCGCAGCGCCCGGAGCTCGCCACCGAACCGACGGCGATCCCCCTCGACCGGCGCCAGCGCATCGCCGATGCCGTGCGGCCCCAGGCCAAGGCGGCCTTCGCCGCGCCCGAGGCGCCCCTCGCCCCCGGCCACCTGCTCCTCGAAGGCTGGGCCACCTCCATGGCCTACCGCCTCGCGGAAGGCCTGCAGCGTTCGGGCACCGTCGCCATCGACGAGCGCGTGCCCGAGGCCATGCGCCCCTGGCTGCTGAACGCCCTGTTCGCCCTGGAGAGCAGCGGTCTCGCCACCCTCGACGGCGAGCGTTGGACCCTGCGCAAGGACGTGACCCTGCCAGCGCCCGACGAGATCATGCGCTGGATCGCCGCCGATCACCCCGACCTCTCGGCCGAACTCGTGCTGACCGCCGATATCGGCGCCGTCGTCGGCCGTCTTCTCGCCGGCGACCTCGTCCACGCCCCGACCCTGTCGCAGAACGCCCTCGACGCCTTCATCCTGCGCAGCGCCACCGCCCGCGCTTCGGCTGATGTCATCGCGCGAATCGTCGAGCAGGGTGCCGCCACCCTGCCGCGCGACCGTGCCCTGCGGGTGCTCCAGGTCGGCTTCGGCCCCCTGTCGGCCCAGGCCGCGGCCTTCGCGGACGGGATCGAGGCACAGCTTTCGGTGTTCGAGGCAGACCGTCGCCTGGCCGAGCGTGCCCGCCTCGCCCTGCCGCGCGGCGTCACGGTCATCGAGGACGCCGCCGAACTCACCCCCGGCGGGTTCGACGCGATCCTCGCGAGCGACGTGCTTCACCGCGCCGAGCGTGGCGTCCTTCAGCTCGTCGCCGATGCGCTGGCCACAGGCGGCTTCCTCATCGCCGTCGAGCCCGGTGCGTCCCTGTTCCGCGACCTCGTGTTCGGCCTGACGCCGGACTGGTTCGACGTCGCCGGCGACATGCCCATGGGGCGCCTCGACGACATCACCGGCTGGCAGCGGTCGCTCAGCGACACCGGCCTCGTCCGGATCGCCGTCGATCGTGCGGTCTCCGACAATGGCGACGACCTTCTGTTCATCGCCGAGGCACCCGTGCGCGCCCGGCCGGCCGCCGGCCAGACTTTCGCGTTCGTTATCGGCTCGCACGACGGCTACGCGGCCGAAACCGCCTCGTCGCTGGCGACCCTGCTGGTGGCCGGCGGCGTCCACGTCTCCATCATCCTCGATTCCGAGCAGTCGCTCCTCGAACTCGAGCGCGAAACGCCCGACACGGTGGTGTTCCTCGCCGGTGCCTTCAACACCGAGGGAGCGGCCTCCGACCGCCTGCGCGACCGCTGCCTCAGCCTGAAGCGTTGCGTCGAGCATCTCGGCAGCCGCCAGACCCGGTTGTGGGTGGTCTGTCCCGGTGCCACACGCGACGACGGCGATGTCGACGGCTCCGTCGAGGCCGGCGTCTGGGCCTTTACTCGGACTCTCGCCAACGAGGTCGCCAACCTCGACGTGCGCCGCATCGACGTCACCGACGCCCTCTCGACCAAGCTCGCGGCAGAACGCCTGCGCGACCTCATCCTGTCGGGAACGACCGAGACCGAGATCATCCTCGACGCCGACCAGACCCGGGTGATCCGGTTCGCGCCGGGCCAGATCGCGCGCCGGCCCGCCGCCGACGCGGTGCCGGCTCCCGCCGCCCGCCTGGAGCGCAGCAACACCGGCGGCCTCAACGAAATGGCCTGGGGCCCGGCCGAGCGCCGGGCCCCCGGACGCGGCGAGGTCGAGATCGCCGTCGAGGCCACCGGCCTCAACTTCCGCGATGTGCTCTGGGCGCTGTCGATGCTGCCCGAGGAGATCCTCGAGGACGGGTTCGCGGGTCCGCGCCTCGGCCTCGAAGTCGCCGGCCGGGTCCTGTCCGTCGGCAGCGGCGTCAGCGCCTTCAAGGTCGGCGACCGCGTCGTCGCCTTCGCGCAGTCGGGCTTCTCGACCCACATCGTCGTGCCCGAGCTCGTGGTGGCGCCGAGCCCTCCCGGACTCGACGCGCAGGCCGCCGCCACGGTTCCGGTCGCCTTCCTGACGGCCTATTACGGCCTCGTGAGCTGCGCCCGCCTGCGGCGTGGCGAGTGGGTCCTCGTCCATGGTGGCGCCGGTGGCGTCGGCCTCGCGGCCCTGCAGATCGCCAAGCTCAAGGGCGCCCGCGTCATCGCCACCGCCGGATCGCGCGAGAAGCGCGCCCTGGTGAAGGCCCTGGGCGCCGAGCATGTCCTCGATTCGCGCTCGCTCGCCTTCGTGGACGATGTCCGCCGCATCACCGGCGACGGCGTCGGCGTGGTCCTCAACAGCCTGTTCGGCGAGGCCATGGAGCGCAGCCTCAACTGCCTCAAGCCGTTCGGCCGCTTCATCGAATTGGGCAAGCGCGACTACGTCGCCAACACCCATATCGGCCTGCGTCCGTTCCGCCGGAACCTGTCCTACTTCGGCGTCGACCTCGATCAGGTGCTGCAGCATCAGGGCGAGGACGGGGCGCGGCTGTTCCGCGAGGTCATGGCCCTGTTCAACGAAGGCGGCCTCAAGCCGCTGCCGTATCAGCCTTTCACCTCCGACGAGGTCTCCGACGCGTTCCGGCTGATGCAGCAATCGGGGCACGTCGGTAAGATCGTCATCGCGCCGCCGAAGGCCGGCAGCGTGATGATGGCCCCGACCTCCGATTTCACCATCGCGCCGGACGGCGTCCACCTCGTCACCGGCGGCCTTGGCGGCTTCGGCTTGGAGGCCGCGCGCTGGCTCGCCGACCGCGGCGCCAGGCGCATCGTGCTGGTCGGCCGCAAGGGCGCCGAGAGCGAGGACGCCAAGGCCCTCGTGGCCGAATTGACCGCCCGTGGCGTCGAGGTCCAGGCCAAGGCCTGCGACATCACCAGCCGCAAGGCGGTGGATGCCCTGCTGGCGGACGTGGAGCGCGGGGGCAGGAAACTCGCCGGCGTGATCCACGGCGCCATGGTGCTGCAGGACGGGCTCATCGCCAACATCGACGCGGCGGCCCTCGACGCGGTCATCCGCCCGAAGGTGATCGGGGCCGAGCACCTCGACGCGGCCACGCGCGCGCGAAAGCTCGACTACTTCGTGCTGTTCTCTTCGGCCACGACCTTCATCGGCAATCCGGGCCAAGGCTCCTATGTGGCCGCCAACGGCTTCATGGAAGGCCTCGCCCGCCGCCGGCGGAAGGCCGGGCTGCCGGCGCTCGCCGTCGCCTGGGGCGCCATCGGCGATGTCGGCGTGCTCGCCCGCAACCGCGCGGTGATGGAGACCCTGGCGGGCCGCGTCGGCGTCACGCCGATGGATGCCCGCCACTGTCTCGACCTCATGGCCGATGCGCTGCAGGGCCAGGGCCGCAGCAGCGACGACGCCGTGGTGGCCATCGCCTCCATGCATTGGGGCAAGGCGCGCGAGCGCCTCGCCACCATGAAGAGCCCGAGCTACGCCGAACTCGGCTCGGACCAGCAGATGGAAGCCGGCACCGTGGCGGCCATCAACATCGGGACGCTGCTCAAGACCCAGGACATCGACACGGTGCGCAAGACGGTGGCCGACGCCATCGTCGAGGACATCGCCCGCATCCTGCGCCTGCCGAAGGACGACATCAGCCGCGTGCGTCACCTCTCGGAGATCGGCCTCGATTCGCTCATGGGCGTCGAACTCGGCGCCAGCCTGCAGGAGCGCTTCGCCCTCGACGCGCCGCCCTCCGGCATCTCGTCCGGGCTCACGGTCAACGAGCTGACCGAGACCCTGATCCAGTCGATCTCGGCCCCCGTGGACGAGGCGGCGGCCGCCGTGATGAGTCTCGCCCAGCGCCATGCCAGCGAGGGCGTGGACGTCCGCACCCTCGAACCCTTCCACGCGCTGGTCGAAGAGAACAGCCTCGTCATCAAGGAAATCCTGCCGTGACCAAACCCGCCAGACCGGACGGCGGGCGCGCGGCGCTCGCGGGCTTCGTGACGAACCGCCTCGGCCGCAACGCCAACCGGCCCGCTCCCGTGCGGGCGCCCGCGCGCCCGGCGGGGGATCCCTCGGTGCAGAACTTCGAGACCCTGCCGGGTTACCGGGAACTGCGCCTGCAGCGCTCGGCCGCCGACCTCATCGGGCTCGGCAATCCGTTCTTCCGGGTCCACGAGACCCGGGCCGGTGCCAGCACCCGCATCGCCGGCAAGTCGTTCATCAACTTCTCGTCCTACGACTACCTCGGCCTCAACGGGCACCCGGACGTGAACGCCGCCGCCGCCAAGGCGATCGAGGATTTCGGCACGTCGGCCTCGGCGAGCCGCATCGTCGCGGGCGAGCGCCCGGGGCACCTCTCCCTGGAGAAAGCGCTGGCCGACCATTACGACACGGAAGCCTGTGTGGTGATGGTGAGCGGGCACGCCACCAACGTCACCACCCTCGGCGCCCTGATGGAGCCGGGCGACGTGATCTTCCACGATTCCCTGAGCCACAACAGCATCGTCACCGGGGCGCAGCTTTCGGGCGCGCAGCGCCGCTCGTTCGCGCACAACGACCTCGATGCCCTCGAGACCCTGCTGGGCGCCACCCGGCACGAGCACCGCCGGGCGCTCATCGTCGTCGAGGGTCTCTACAGCATGGACGGCGACGCGCCGGATCTCGCCGCCCTCATCGCCCTGAAGCAGCGCTACGATGCGTGGCTGATGGTCGACGACGCCCATGGCCTCGGGGTCCTCGGCCGCACCGGCATCGGCCTCGCCGAGCATTGCGACGTTGATCCGCATGGGGTCGACATCTGGATGGGAACCCTGTCGAAGACGCTCTCCACCTGCGGCGGCTACATCGCCGGCCCGGCGGCACTCATCGAATATCTCAAGTGCACGGCCGGCGGCTTCATCTACAGCGTCGGCCTGTCCCCGCCGCTGGCCGCCGCCGCCGAGACGGCGCTGGCGATCATGCATGCCGAGCCCCACCGGGTGGAGCGCCTGCGCCAGAACGGTAATCTGTTCCTCGCCTGCGCCAAGAAGCACGGCCTCGACACCGGCACGAGCCTGGGCCTCGCGGTGATTCCCGTCATCGTCGGCGATTCGCTGAAATCCGTGACCCTGTCGGACCGCCTGTTCAAGCGCGGCATCAACGTGCAGCCGATCATCCACCCGGCCGTGCCCGAGCGGGCCTCGCGCCTGCGCTTCTTCATCACCTCCGAGCATACCCCGGAGCAGATCCGCGAGACCGTGGACGCCGTGGCCGAGGAACTGCACGAGATCGAGAAGGGCGGCTCGCTCATCGAGCAGCTGATGTCGAAGCGCGGCAAGCCGTAGGCCTCGCCGCTCGAACCGTCACACCAGAACGAGAAACGGACCCGTGAGGGTCCGTTTTTTTGTACCCGGCGGTCCGCCGTTCAGCGGGCGGTGGCGTAGAGGGAGGCACCGGCGGCGACGGGCGCGGTGACGGTGGAGAACACCGACAGCACCTTCTGAACCTCGGTGAAGGGGGCGTTGGAGACGTAGACGAGGTCGCGGTTGCGCATGCGGAAGGCCTGGGTGAGGAACAGGCTGTTGGGGTCGCGGACCTTCTGAACCTCGGTGAAGGGGGCGTTGGAGACGTAGACGAGGTCGCGGTTGCGCATGCGGAAGGCCTGGGTGAGGAACAGGCTGTTGGGGTCGCGCATGTTGATCCGGTAGACCACGGGTACCAGCGGCGTGCCGAGCAGCGGGCTGCCGGGCTTGAGCCGGCGCACCACGGCGGCCGGCTCGAACCGGAAGATGAAGGTGCCGGCCGGGTCCGCCTGGAAGTCGGACAGGCCGCGCGCCTTGGCCAGCGCCTGRGCGAGRGTGATGC
This sequence comes from Methylobacterium sp. Leaf100, assembly GCF_001422845.1. Classification (NCBI taxonomy): domain Bacteria; kingdom Pseudomonadati; phylum Pseudomonadota; class Alphaproteobacteria; order Hyphomicrobiales; family Methylobacteriaceae; genus Methylobacterium; species Methylobacterium sp. Leaf100. The sequence goes on from NZ_LMMW01000007.1 coordinate 15,999, forward strand.
CTTCGGCCTGGAACGGGATCTCGGTGGAGTTGCCGAGCGCGCCCACCGCCAGGAAGGTCTGGGGATCGCGCACCAGGGTCAGGACGTCGCTGGGGCGCAGGAAGATGTTCTCGCGCGGGTTGGAGACCACGGTGGTGAGCGGCACCGTGGCGGTGAGGTTGCCGCGCGAGAGCCGCACGAAGGTCTCGTTGACGGGCACCTTCACGCCGCCCGCGGTGGCGACGACGTCGAGGAGGCGGTCGCCCTTGCCCGACAGGGGCACGCGGGCGCCGGTGACGGCCTCGCCCGAGACGGTGACGGATTGCGAGACCGCCTTCGTCACCGAGACGAGAACCTGGGGCTGGATCGCCTTGCCGGCGAGCTCGGTCTCGATGAGGGCCTGCACGTCCTGGGGCCGGCGTCCGGCGACGGGGATGCGCCCGGCATACGGCACCGAGATGGCGCCGTCGCGCGCGACCACYTGCTCGGGAATGGTGGCGGCCTTGGAGCCGGCGGAGAAGCGGTCGGAGGCGAGCGGCCCGGAGAACAGGCCGCCGGAGCCGGCCTCCCATACGGAGACGGCGACGAAATCGCCCACCCCGATGACGGGCTCGAGGGACGGGCGGTGATCGCCGAACGAGGCCAGCAGGCTGTCCAGCGGCCGCCCGCGCAGGGCCTCGATGGTGGCGGCGGTCAGATCCACGAGTTCGTAGCGCGCGAACGTGCCCTCGCTCGTCGACACGTCGGCCCCGTCCACGATGGCGCCCGTCGTCGGGCCCGCACCGGGTAGNGGTCAGATCCACGAGTTCGTAGCGCGCGAACGTGCCCTCGCTCGTCGACACGTCGGCCCCGTCCACGATGGCGCCCGTCGTCGGGCCCGCACCGGGTAGAATCGAGGAGCAGCCCGACACCGCCAGGGCGGTGCAGAGGGCCAGGGGCAGAACGCGCATGCAGGATCGCCTGTCGGTTTCTCTCACCTGCTGCCTAGACCATCGCCACCGCCCTGTCCGTGGCGGGGGGGTCACAGTCCCCCCGTGAGCGGCCGAGCGCCCGCGCCATCCCCGCTGTACACCGGCCGGACGGGCCGTCGATCCGCCGGGGCGCGATACTTGCCACAACCTTGTCTCGGCGCTTGCCGGAACCTCAGCGCCGTGCCCCTTGTCTCTGACCGTGCAGGCTTCGACCTCCCGAAGCCATGAAAACCGATGCGCCATGCTCTCGTTCGACTACACCCCACCGGCCCTGCCAGAGGCGATGCCGGGTGCCGTCCGGCGGCGCCAGATCTTCTATGTCCCGGGCTACGACCCGGAGGGGCGCACCCGCTACCGGCTGCTGTTCGTGCGCGAACTCACCCGCTACGCCAAGCGCTTCGGGCAGCCCAAGCCCAGGATCGGCCCCGCCACCCTGGAGGCGGACGGCCTGGTCCAGAGCTGGACCGTCGCCGACGAGCCGGCCACGGGAAGCGCGCGGACCCATTACGACGTTCTGCTGTGGGACGACCTCGTGGTCCGGGACTTTCGCCGCTGGCGCCTCATCAGCGCGGGGCTCCTCGTCCTCGGCACCCTTCACGCCGTGCTCGGCGGACAGATGCTGCGGTTCTACCGGCTCAACTGGAAGTACGGCAACGTCATCCTCTATCCGTTCGTCCTCCTCGTCGGCCTCGTCCTGGCCACCCTCGCCATCGCGGGCTTCGTCCATGCGCATCTCGGCGACGGATTCGGGCACAGCCTGGGCTGGCCGCTCTGGGCGACGGTGCCCCTCGGTCTCCTCGCTGGGCTCGGCTGGGTGAAGGCCATCGAGGCCATGCTCAACCGGATCTTCTTCTGGCAGCTCCTGAACGACTGGGTGTTCAACTGGCAGCACGGGCAGGGCTGGCGCCCGGATTACGAGGCCCGCCTCGCCGCCTTCACCGACCATGTGATCGCCCGCCTCGCCGCCTTCGCGGAAGCGGGGACCCCCATCGACGAGGTGATCCTGCTCGGCCATTCCTCCGGCGCCCTGACGGCGGTCGAGGTCGCCGCACGACTGCTGGCGCGCGACCCGGACCTCGGCACGGGGAGCACCAGTCTCGCCCTCGTCACCCTCGGGTCGGGCCTGCCCCTGGTGGCGATCCAGCCGCGGGCGCACGGCCTGCGCGCCGAGATCGCCGATCTCTGCACCAGTCCGCGCCTCGTCTGGGTCGATTATCAGGCGCCGCAGGACTGGATGAACTTTCCGGGCTTCAATCCCGTGCGCGATCTGCCTCTGGCCCTCGGGGACCGGCCGATCGCCAATCCCCTCGTGCGCTCCGCGCGGTTCCGGGAGATCATCGGCCCGGAGACCTACCGCAGGGTCCGGTGGCGGCCGTTCCGCATGCACTTCCAGTTCCTCATGGCGAACGACCGGCCCGGCGCCTACGATTTCTTCGCCATGACCCTCGGGCCCCAGCGCGTGCGCGCACGGGTGTTCGATCCCGCGCCGATGCCCAGCGCCGAACCGACCGGGCGCGCGGGCGAGGCGGCTCTCGCGACGAAGTGAAGGCCGGTCCGCCCCGGGGTCCTGGGACAGGGACTTCGGAATGTGGTTCGATCCTGCCGCATCGGGCACGGCTCCGTGCCCCTTTTCCCGTGCCCCTTTTCCCGTGCCCCTTCCCCCCTTGACCCGCGCCTTCGGGGCAGGCGACACGGCCCACCTGACGGACCGGGGTACAGCATGCAGGCAGGCCATCTCGCGTCCCTCGATGGCGGTCCCGGCGTGATCGTGGTGATGGGCGTCTCGGGCTCGGGCAAGAGCACCGTGGCGGCGTGCCTGGCGGAGCACCTCGGCTGGGCTTTCGTCGATGGGGACGATTTCCACAGCGCCGCGCACGTGGCCAAGATGCACGCGGGCCATCCCCTGGACGACGATGATCGCGCGCCCTGGCTCGCGGCCATCGCGGCCTGGATCGACACCCGGCTCCAGACCCGCGAGCCCGGCGTGGTGGTCTGCTCGGCCCTGCGGCGGGCCTATCGCGACGCCCTCGTGCGCGGGCGTCCCGAGGTCCGGATCGCCTACCTGGCGGGGGACCGCGCCCTCATCGAAGGGCGGCTCGCCCAGCGCAGGGGACACTTCATGCCGTCCTCCCTCCTCGACACCCAGTTCGCCATCCTGGAGCCGCCGGCGCCCGAGGAGAACGCCGTCGTGGTCGGCATCGACGCGCCCGCGGTGGATGTCGCCGCAACGATCGCGGCCCGCCTGGGATTGGAGAAGAACCGGAACGAGACATAGGCCGCCCATGGACGCCTCCGCCCCGCCCATCGCCCTCGTCATCTCCGATGTGGACGGCACCCTGGTGACTTCGGACAAGCGCCTGACGCCGGCCACCCGGGCGGCGGTGAGGCGCCTCGGCCAGGCCGGCATCGGCTTCACCGTCGCGTCGAGCCGCCCGCCGATGGGGCTCGGAAGTCTGGTGGCGGCGCTCGACCTGCGCCTGCCGCTCGGTGCGTTCAACGGCAGCACCCTGGTGGCACCCGATCTCACCGTGCTCTCCGAGACCCTGATCCCGGCCGCCGTCGCGCGGGAGGCCGTCGATCGGCTCGCCCGGGACGGCCTCGACATCTGGGTGTTCGCCCACGGGGCCTGGAACCTGCGCGATCCGCGCGCGCCCTACACAGACCTCGAACGGCGGACCCTCGGGGCCGAGCCGAACGTCGTGGCCGATCTCGACCCGCTCCTCGACCACGCGGCCAAGATCGTCGGCGTCGGCGCCGACGCCCACCACCTCGCCGCCTGCGAGACGGCCCTGGCCGCCGCCCTGGGGGAGGGGGCCGACGTCCACCGCTCCCAGGCGTACTACCTCGACGTGACACCGGCCGGCGCCGGCAAGGGCGGCTTCGTCGACGCCTTGAGCCGGCGCCTCGGAATCGACCGCAGCCGGATCGCCACCCTGGGCGACGCGGGCAACGACGTGCCGATGTTCGCCCGCAGCGGCCTGTCCATCGCCATGGGCAACGCGGGCCCGGACGTGAAGGCGGCGGCCGGGGCCGTCACGGCCGACAACGACAGCGAGGGGTTTTCCCGCGCCATCGAAGAATTCGTTTTGCACCGCCCGTCGGCCTGAACCCCGTGGCGCGCCTGGGTTGGGCCAGGCCGTTGCGCGGACAGGGAAAATCCGCCGCGGGACCGCCGTCCACGTTATCCGAGTGTGTATCATGTGCGCCACAGCACGTGGGGAAAGCCCGGCCGGGTCGCCGCAATTGGGGCACCGGGTCGCTTTCCAGCCTTATTTGACCCCGACCTTGGCCGCTCAGAACAAGGACGATCCGGGTCACCGCATGAACCAGCGCCTCCTGCTCCTCGCCGTCGCCGCGCTGGTCGTCCCGACCCAGATCCTGTCCACGCCGGCTTGCGCCCAGGGCAAGACCGCACGGGACAACATCGACGCGCTGATCGAGGAGCAGGCCCGCGCGGCCGGCGTGCCTGCGAGCTTCGTCCACGCGGTGGTCAAGCGCGAGAGCAACTACAATCCGAACGCCAAGGGCGGCAGCGCGCTCGGCCTCATGCAGATCAAGCCCGCCACGGCGCGCGGCCTCGGCTACCAGGGCGACGCGGCCGGCCTGTTCGATCCGGCGGTGAACCTGCGCTACGGCGTCGCCTACCTCGCCGGCGCCTACAAGACCGCCAAGGGCGACCTCGCCCGGGCCTACGGCTACTACAACCGCGGCTACTACTACGCCGCCAAGCGCCTCGGCATCCCGGCGGATGTCCCCGAGGGCGTGACCATTGTCGCCTCCGGGGCGAAATCCGGCGCCGCCTTCACCAGCGCCTTCGATCGCACGGCGGCCCTCGATCCCAACCTCGCCGCCGCCAACACCGCCCTGGCCTATGCGCCGAGCCCGACGGCCAACGGCGTCCCGACGGAACGCGTCGAGGTTCCCCTGCCGCCGCGCCGGCCGGCCTCGCTCGCGGGCGCACCCACGGCCATGGCGAGCCTCGACCCGGCCCCCGTCGCCATCGCGCCCAACGCACCGGCGCCGACCACTCCGATGTCCATGACGGCCCCCCATGCCGTCGACGCCGCCCCGAGCGACCTGGTGGAAGTTCCGCTGCCCCCACGCCGTCCCTCCGCGGTGCTCCTCGCCGTCTCGGGGCGGCAAATTGTCGCGAGAAAGACCGGCGGCGCGATGGTCCTCGAAGCTACGGCCCTGCCTGCCGACCAGTGAGACGACCCGTCTCGCGCTCGAATTTCGATCAATCGCGGGTCCGGCTGGTTCGATCCCGCGTCGGGCAGCCCCGTTTTCCCGACTTTTCGTCGGTCTGACGTTTTTCGGGGCCAGTGCCGGGCAGGCGGACGACACCGTGTTTTTTCCTAATCCGCCTCCGGGAAGCGCTTGCGCTCCTGCACCCGCAGCCTCACATGCTGCGCTGCACAGGAACTCCGCCGCCAAGTGGCTTTCCGAAAGCCGTCGCGGCCTCGAGCGATACGATCTGCATACGAGGCGGCTGGCACGACCTGATATTCGGTGTTTGTTCCGACGGCGTCATCCATCCTCCACCCGAATTCTCACGATGCTGTCGTCGTGGGTTGATAATGGGTGATGGTCAGTTGAGATTCAGTAGTTGCGCAGGCGTCGGGCCTGCCAGCGCATTAGGAAGACGAACGACGGCATGGCCGGCGCTGCAGAACAAGAATCGCTCTTCCTGACGGAACTCGGCCGGCGCGTCCGCCACGCCCGGACCCTCCGGGGACTCTCGCGCAAGCTCCTGTCCCACACGTCCGGCCTGTCGGAGCGCTACATCGCGCAACTCGAGAGCGGCCAGGGCAACGTCTCGATCATCCTCCTGCGCCGGGTCGCCAACGCCATGGGCGTGCGCCTCGACGACCTCATCGCCGATCAGGACAACGCGGCCGACTGGCACGTGGTCCGCGACCTCCTCGGCAACGCGTCGAGCGAGCAGATCGCCCTGGCCAAGGGCATTCTGTCCGGCCAAGCCCCCGCCGGGGGCGAGACGCCCCAGCCGCGGGTGGCCGTGGTCGGCCTGCGCGGGGCGGGGAAATCGACCCTCGGGCGCCGGGTCGCCGAGCGCCTCGGCTGGACCTTCGTCGAGCTGAACGCCGAGATCGAGCGCGAGAACGCCCTGTCGGTGAAGGAGATCTTCGCGATCTACGGCCAGGAGGGCTACCGCCGCCTGGAGCAGGCGGCCCTGCGCCGCCTCACCGAGCATCCCGGCCCCCTCATCCTCGCCACCAGCGGCGGCATCGTCGCCGAGCCCCTGACCTACGACCTCCTGCTGCAGGCGTTCTTCACGGTGTGGCTGCGGGCCCGGCCCGAGGAGCACATGCAGCGCGTGCGCGAGCAGGGCGACCTCGCCACCACGGGCGACCACCCTTCGGCCATGCAGGAGCTACGGGCGGTCCTCGCCAGCCGCGAGCCGCTCTACGCGCGGGCCCCCTCCGTGGTCGACACCTCCGACGTTCCCGTGGAGACGATGGTCGACCGCCTCGCGGCCGCCATCGAAGCTCGCTTCGGCAACCTGGGCCAGACCCACCGCGCCTGAAACGTCCGTCGCGCGGAGGCTGCGTCCACCCGGCGCCCTTGATCGGCATGGCCTCGCACCACACGCTAAGGACGGGCCTCGTGCCGCACCGCACCGGGGCAAACGTTCTCCGTAGGGCTCGCCGCACGCGGCCCCTCACCTTCGGCAGTGATTCCGCGTAGTGTACCGCCCTCGTGGCGGCCGAACCGATTTTTCGACGAACCAGGTCTCCATGGACCGGGATCCCGGTGAACCCGATTCCGTTTCAGAGGCCTGTTTCGAGGAGGAGCCCATGTCCGTCCGTTCTTCCCTGACCAGACCCGCAGACCGGGAGACGGTCGCGAGCTTCGATCCGATCTGGACCCGCGTGCGCGCGGAGGCGGAGGCCCTCGTGCGCGAGGAGCCCCAGCTCGCCTCCTTCATCGTCGCGACGCTGCTCAACCACTCGACCCTCGAAGCGGCGATCGCCCATCGGGTCGCGGCGCGCCTCGGCCATCAATCCCTGCCGGCCGAACTCGTGGCCCACGGCTTCCACGAGGCCATCGCCGACGATCCGCGTCTCGGCGAGATCTTCCGCGCCGATATCGGGGCGGTCCTCGACCGCGACCCGGCCACCACCCGGGCCATCGAGCCGGTGCTGTACTTCAAGGGCTTCCACGCCCTCCAGGCCCACCGCCTCGCGCACTGGTACTGGACCCACAACCGGCGCGACCTTGCCCTCTACCTGCAGAGCCGCTCGTCGGAGGTGTTCCAGACGGACATCCACCCGGCGGCGCAGATCGGGCGCGGGGTGTTCCTCGACCACGCCACCGGCCTCGTCGTCGGCTCCACGGCGGTGATCGACGACGACGTCTCGATCCTGCACGCGGTGACGCTCGGCGGCACGGGCAAACAGGGCGGCGACCGCCATCCGAAGATCCGCCGCGGGGTGATGATCGGCGCCGGCGCCAAGATCCTCGGCAACATCGAGGTCGGGGAATGCGCCCGGGTCGCGGCCGGCTCGGTGGTGCTGCGCGCCGTTCCGCCGCACACCACGGTGGTGGGGGTGCCGGCCCGCGTCGTTGGCACCGCCGGCTGCGCCGAACCGTCCCGCGCCATGGACCAGCTGCTCGGCTTCGACGCGTTCATCCACATCGCCGACGGAATCTGAGCGCTTTCGGAATCGGACGCGCGCGGGCATCGGTCCGACGCCGTCCGGGGAAGAATCTGCCCCGTGCTTGCCCGGGCCCCGGCGGCGTGGCAAGCGGTCCCGGACGAACCCGCCCACCGGGTGCGGGCCGATCCGACCCCGAACGCGAGAGGCGATCAGCGTGACCAAGACCGACATCACCAAGGTACAGGACTTCCTCCGCCGGACCTTCGCCAACGCCAACATCCGCCTCGTGCCCCGCCCGAAGAAGGACGATTCGGCCGAGGTCTATATCGGCGAGGAGTTCCTGGGCGTGGTCTCCGTGGACGACGAGGACGGCGACCGCTCGTTCAACTTCGCCATGGCGATCCTCGACATCGACCTGGAAGACTAGAGCTTCGTCCTGGATATCGTATCCAGGACGAAGCTCTAGTGCCTTGTTTTTGCGTCGGCTTTTCCGAAATCCGGCGTCCACCTTTCGGGTCGACGCTCCAAGGGTCTCCGGCGCGACGGGCCATCGGCCGATGGCCTGTGCGCGGGCTTAACCCTGAGACGAAGAAAGTCTTAACGTTTCGTAAACGGCAGGGCAGAGTGGGCTTCACGGTTCGTTAAGCGTGGAGCGTTTGCGTGATGACCCTCAGCCCCTCGGCCCTCGACTCCCTCCAGACGCTGTGCGTCGGCCTCGCCCTGTCGGGTCTGCTCGCCAGCGCCTTCGAACTGTTCACGGAGCGCCGCGCGAGCTTCAGCCTGCTGGAGCGCGGCGGCGTCACCGCCGTGGCGGCCCTGCCGATGCTGGCCTTCGGCGCCCCCTTCATCATCCTGCGCAACACCGTGCGGGGCCGGCGCTTCGAGCGCCGGCCGATCCCCTTCGTGATGATCGCCACGATGATCGCCTGCGGCTGGAGCCTGATGTCGGGCCGGGTCGCCCTCGATCTCGCCCACCTGATCGTCGGCGCCTGACGCCTACCGGTTGGCCGTGGCGACGGGCGAGGCGCCGCCGTTGAGGGTGACCCAGGCCGGCCCGTCCTGGCCCTCGCGCTTGATGAAGGTGTAGCCCGTACGCGGTCCGGACAGGATCGCGTTGGTCTTGTTGTCGAGGATGAGGTCGCCCCGGTCGGTCCGCACCATGAGGACCGCATGGCCCTCGCCGATGTCGTCGATGACCACGGTCATCCGCAGGGCGCGCCGGGGCAGGCCGCGTTCCACCAGCATACGCCGCTTCAACAGCTGGAAATCCTCGCAATCGCCCACGCCGTCGTCGGGAAAATCCCAGCGGTCGACGACGCCCCAATGGGCCATGTCGGTGAGGGGGCGGATGCGTGCGTTGACCCGGCGGTTGACGCCGTCGAGGGTCGACCGGACCGCCGGGGTCAGGGTGATGCGGGTCGGCTCCGCAAGGTCGACGGCGCATTCGCCGGGGTGGCGTCCGCAGAACGCGTTCCAGGCCGCCACCGGGCGCGCATCGGTGCCGGCACCGAGGGCGGGCGCATCCGGGAGGGCGGCGAGGGCGCGGTCCTGGGCGGGCCGGGCCTGCGTCCCGGCACCGCCGAGGAGCAGGATCGAGCCGACGAGGGAGCAGCGGGCCAAGCGGCCGAGACGCTCGCGAAGGGCGCCCCCCTGGCTCGTCGTCGGTTCGCCGAGGCTGTGCAGAATCGCGTGCCGCATCCGGGTCGCCCTGCCGTCCATTGCTGATACGGCAAAGTTGGCACGGCCGAGCCCGGCGCTCAATCGTAAAGTTAAACCCCTGTTAACCGCCCCGGGCGCGTCCGGTTCCAATTCGCCGCGTGGGCGGCATCCGCGCCCGCATCGCGATCGGGGCGATCGCTGCGGGCGGGCCGGCGTCAGCGATTCGCGGTGGTGGTGGGCGAGGTCACGCCGCCCAGCGAAACCCAGGCCACCGCCTCGGTGCCCTCGCGCTTGATGAAGACGTACCCGGTGCGGTGCCAGGGCAGGACGGCACTGGTCTTGTTGTCGAGGACGAAGTCGCCCCGGTCGGTGATCAGGGTGAGCACCGCGTGGCCCTCGCCCTTCTCGTCGATGACCACGGTCATCCGCATGGCCCGGCGCGGCAGGCCGGCTCCGCCAGATCCCAGCGGTCGGGGGTGCCCCAGTGGTCGAGGTCGGTCACGGGGCGGATCTGGGCGTTGATCCGGCGGTTCACCGTCGCGATGGTGGTCCAGGCCGCCGGGGTCAGGGCGATCCGCGCCGGCTCGTTCGCGTCGATGGCGCATTCGGCGGCGTAGCGCTCGCAGAAGGCGACCCACGCGGCGATGGGACGGGCGGCCCCGACGGGGGCCGCGAGGGTGGCGGGGGCCGGCAGGGCCGCGAGGGTGGTCTGGGCGCGGGGGGCGGTCGAACCCAGGGCCGTGGCCAGCACCGCCAAGGCTCCCAGAGCGATCGTCTTCATCCCGCGCATCGCAACCCCCGTCGTCAACGAGGTCACGATGCGGTGGCGGCGGCTGCCCCGCGCTGAAGCCGATCCGCGCAATTTTATCGATTCGGCCCGGTGGCGTCAGCTCCCGCGCGACAGGACCAACCCGCCGCTTCCGCCATCGTTAGGAAGTGCGGCGCCGGATTCACGGTCCGGAAACCATCGGGCCGGCCCGCGATCCGGTGCGGGCCGGCGCGCGTGCATTCCCGTCAGAGCCGAAGGCCTTCGTGGAACAGATCCGGCGAGATCGGCAGCAGGAAGTTCACGCCGATGCCCCCCTCGAAGTGACGCACCACCCGCCCGGGGGTCCGTCCGACCACGACGCTGCTGCCGAGGGCCGGTACGATGCCGGTGCTGAGGGCGACGCCGGACATCGAGACGTCGACGATCCGCACCGGAATCTCGCGGCCGGTGTCGAAGCGCAGGGTCGTGGCGAGGTTGACGGGCTTGAGGCGCTCGTGGGTTCGGCCCTCGGGCAGCCCGAGGTTCTCGCGGTTGGCGAGCCAGGTCAGCTGGGAGGCGATCTTCTCGCGCTTGCGCGGGGTCGCGCTGAGGCGCACGGCGAAGCCCTCGGGCATCAGGCGGGCGATGGTGCCTTCGAGGCGGCCGATCTCCTCCAGATACAGCACCACGCGCTCGTCGAGCAGACCCGGCTCGACGCAGGTGAGGCGCACGCCGCCCGGGGACATGTCCACGGTCTGGCACGGAAATTCCCGGCGGTCGGTGAGCATGTAGCGGCCGAGCAGGGCGACCTTGACCCGCTGATGGCGGCGAAGGTCCGATGCGCGGATGCCGCGTGTCAGTTTCGCCTCGGGGCGTACGAGGGCCTCAAGCATGATGGACCAAGGTCTCGGTTTCGTAACGGTAACGAACCCTAGACGACCCTTGGTTACGAAACCCTTCAGCAACCCGGCCGAAATCACGCCCTACGTGTAGTTCGCCATCGACACGATCCGCCCCAGGAACAGAGGCGTCGCGGAGCCGGCAGGCCTATGGTCGCTTGCAGAGCGTGGCCGAAACCACGCCTCTCCGGCCATGACGACTTGGCCTCTACGTGAACGATCTCGATGATTTGATCACGGCGGCCCGCGAATTCGAGCCCGGACCAACCCTGTTGGATCGTTTCAGCCTTCGAAATCCCTGATCGTCGCCCGGCCGTCTCGCCTAAGTCGGCACCGACATCGGCGACGGAGCGCTCAGCCCCGGCCGCCCGGATGGACCAGCAGGTGCCCGCGGCGGAAGGGCAGCGAGTCGTTGGCGGGCGTCGGCAGGTTGCGCAGGGCCGCCTCGGCGTCGTCCATGCGCCGCGGGGCGGGCTCCAGCACGCGCAGGGAGGTGGTGCGCAGGCGCGTGACCGGACGCAGGCCGAGCCAGTGCGGCACGCAATGCGGGCTGAGGGCGCCGAGGATACGCGTCTGGGTCTGGCCCCGATGGCGCAGGGGGAGGAGGATGAGTTCGAGGTCGATGGTCTCGTTGCGCACCGTCGTGCCGGTGAGCCCGGCCACCATGCCGAGGGTGTCCACCGCGACGGTCTCGACGAGGCGCCACGGGTCGGCGTCGGGCGCGCCCCACAGGTCCGAGAACGCGTCGGCGCGCAGCTCGCGGCCGAACAGGGCGCAGACGCGGGTGCCGGCCAGGCGCACCGACGCGGCGCTGCCCGGCACGTCGACCTCGAGGATCAGGCTGTCGGCGAGGAGGTTGCGAATCGCACCGGGTTCGATTTCGCTGCGCTCGGGGGCGGCCCGCTCCCGGCGCAGACCATCCCAGTAACTGTGGAGCAGGCGACTGGTCGGATGCTTCATGGTGTCCTGCGGTGGCACGGCCCGTGGGGGCATCTTCGGGATGAGTTCCATTTCGGGACACGGGAAACCGTGCCGTGAAGGAATTCTTCATCCCTGCGCACACCCTATGCCGGCCCTTCGGGACGCGCGCGCTTAACTCTTGTGTAAGGTTAATATCCTTAAGGTTAAGGGTTCCGTCCATCCGCCGCGGCAGGTTTCCCCTGCAAGTTTCGCGAATCCGGGGGTTGCCGCGTCCGCGAAAGCCCGAACATGGTGGCGCCATGGATGCCATGCCCGACCTGCCGCGCCAGAACCGCGTTCCGATCTTCAACATGCCGGACGTGGTCACGGCCTCCATCGCTGTGCTGCTGGGCATCCACGCCCTGCGCGAATTCATCCTCCCCGATGCCTGGGACATCTGGGCCCTCATCCACCTCGCCCTGATCCCGGGGCGGTGGAGCGTGGCCATCGACCCGTCGCGCATCGCGGACCTGCTGACGGCGGCCTCCGCCGCCGGCGACCCGGAGGTGATGGATGCCCGCCAGGCCTTCGCCCGCTACATCGCGGCCGAACCGGACGCGAGCCCCTGGACCTTCGCGACCTACGCCCTCCTGCACGGCTCGTGGACGCACGTGATCTTCAACACCGTCTGGCTCGCCGCCTTCGGCTCGCCCGTGGCGCGCCGCTACGGCGCCTGGCGCTTCGGACTCGTCGCCCTCGTGGGCGCGGTCGCCGGGGGGGCCCTGCACGTGGTGCTCGATCCCTTGAGCACGGCGCCCCTCATCGGCGCCTCGGCGGGCGTTTCGGCCCTGATGGCCGCCGCCGCGCGCTTCGTGTTCCAGCCGCCCCCCGCCTTCACGCCGGCCCAGCCGTGGCACCTGGCGCCGCGCCAGCGCCTGCAGACGATCCCGGAACTCATGCGCAACCGCACGGCGGTGGTGTTCCTGGTGATCTGGCTCGCGACCAACTTCCTGTTCGGCATCATCGCTCTGCCGCTCGGCGCCGAGGCGACGGCGGTCGCCTGGGACGCGCATCTCGGCGGCTTCCTCGTCGGATTCTTCCTGCTGCCGCTGATCGACCGTCATCCGGGCTGACGAACCGGCCATCGCTGCCTTCGCCGGACGGGCGCGACGCCCACCCGGTCCGTCGGGAAACGCGCGCCCGGCGTTCGCACGCGCGCTGCCGCTTGCCAGAACGCGACGCGGGCCACACAATCGCCACAGAGCCTCCCCGCGTCCGAGACCGGGACGCCGGAGCCGATCGACCAAGAACCGCGAGCCAGGGGCAAACCCGGCCGCAAGGCCGTGTGCCCCCACCAGGAAGGAAAGACCCATGACCGTCGCCCGCATTCTCGCCGAGAAAGGCCGCTCCGTCGTCACCGTGGAGCCGCAGCGCACCCTCGACGAAGCGATCCATCTGCTCGCCGAGAAGCGCATCGGCGCCGTCGTCGTCAGCGATGCCGCGGGCACGGTGCTGGGCATCCTGTCCGAGCGCGACATCATGCGGGCGCTCGCCCGCCAGGGGGCCGGGGCGCTCGATGCCCTGGTCTCGGAGCACATGACCGCCACCGTCGTCACCTGCGCCCGCGACACCAGCGTCGAGGACGTGATGCACCTCATGACCGACGGCCGCTTCCGCCACGTTCCCGTTCTGGAGGAGGGGCGCCTCGCCGGCCTCATCTCCATCGGCGACGTGGTCAAGCGCCGGATCGCAGCCGTGGAGGCGGAGCATCAGGCCATGCGCGACTACATCACCATGGCGTGACCCCTCGGCGCCGCGCCCTCGCCCCGATCGAGGGACGGGGCGATCAGACCCTAGCGGCCGCCGACGCGAGGGTCGCGCGGATGGCCGGCAGGGCGGCACGGGCGGCCTGGCGGCCGAGTTCGATCCCCTCCGCCGCGCGGTGGAACTCGAACAATCCCATCTCGGCGAGGCGCGGCGAGATGGTGACGTCGGGCGGATCTCCGGCCAGGCGCGCCCGCGAGATCTTGTCCTGGGTGATGTTGAAGGCATCGAGCATCACCCGGGCCATGCCGGGGCTCGGCGTCTCCGGCGGTGCGCGCCGGCCGCGTCGGAACAGGGCCCAGGACCGGCGGCGGCGCGGGGCCGGAGCCGGCCGCGCCTCGTCCGCGCGCTCGTCCGGGTCGAGGACCACCGGTCCGCCGGCCTCGCGCGGGTCGCCGTTGAGATTGATGCAGATCACCACGTCCGCCCCGAGGGCGCGGGCGAGGCCGACGGGGACCGGGTTGACCAGGGTCCCGTCCATGAGGAGACGGCCGCCGAGCCGCACGGGCGGAAACACCCCCGGCAGGGCGTAGGAGGCGCGAAGCGCCTCCACGAGGTTGCCGCGCGTCAGCCAGACCTCCTCGCCGCTGCCGAGATCGGTGGCCACGCTGGCGAACCGGACGGCGAGATGCTCGACGCGGCGGTCGGCGAGGTCCCGCTCCAAGCGCTGGCGCAGGCGAGCCCCCGCGATGAGGCCGGAGCCGAGGCGCAGATCGAGGAGGCCGACGACGCGGCGCTTGGTCAGGGAAAGGGCGAAGGTCTTGAGCAGGCCGAGTTGGCCCGCCGCATAACAGCCGCCGACGACGGCGCCGATGGAGCAGCCCGTCACCACGCCCGGATGGATTCCGGACTCCTCCAGCACCTCGATGGCGCCGATATGCGACCAGCCCCGGGCGGAGCCGCCACCGAGCGCCAGGCCGATGCGGGGGCTGCGCGGGGCAGGGGCCGCGACGGGCTCGACGGCATCGGCGCCGAAGCGCCCGCGCTCGCCGCCCGACCCGTCCCAGGTCATGGCGCACAGGTCATGGCGAGAGACAGGTCATGGCGGGAGGATCGTCGCCGCGGGAATCATGGTGCCGCGCCGGCGTGCAGGCGCACGGGACCGTCCGGGGATCCGAGTTCGACCGCGCGATAGAAGCAGTCGCGCCGCCCCGTGTGGCAGCAGCCGCCGTCGCCGCCGACGGCGACGCGGATGAGGACCGCGTCCTGGTCGCAATCGACCCGCATCTCGACGACGCGCTGGATCTGACCGGAGGTGGCGCCCTTGTGCCAGAGCTCCCCGCGCGAGCGCGACCAGTACCAGGCCTCCCCCGTCTCCAGGGTGTGGGCGAGGGATTCGGCGTTCATGTGGGCGAGCATGAGCACCTGCCCGTCGGTGGCGTCGACGGCGATGCAGGCGATGAGGCCGTTGGCGTCGAAGCGGGGGGTGAAGACCGTCCCCTCCTCGACCGCGGCCTTCGTACCGGGTGCGGCGAAGGCGATCGTCATCGCGACGCTCAGGGCTTGTTGCGCACGAGGGTCAGGAAGCGGACCTGCTCGTTGGCGTCGTTCCGGAACGCGCCGCGGAACTGGGTGGTGATGGTCGAGACGCCGGCCTTCTGCACCCCGCGCATGGCCATGCACAGGTGCTCGGCCTCGAGCATCACGGCGATGCCACGGGGCTTGAGGATGCTCTCGATCACGTCGGCGATCTGCGCCGTCATGGTCTCCTGGGTCTGCAGCCGGCGCGCGAAGGTATCGACCACGCGGGCGAGCTTCGACAGGCCGACCACGCCCTTGGTCGGATAATAGGCGATGTGGGCGAGGCCCATGAACGGCACCATGTGGTGCTCGCAATGGGAGTAGAACGGGATGTCGCGCACGAGGACGATGTCGGAATACCCTTCGACCTCCTCGAACACCCGCTCGAGGAGCTTGTCGGCATCCTGCTCGTAGCCGCCGAAGAGCTGGCCGTAGGCCTTGGCGACGCGGGCGGGGGTGTCGCGCAGGCCCTCGCGGTTCGGATCGTCGCCGGCCCAGCGCAGGAGGGTCCGCACGGCGGCCTCGGCCTCCTCGCGACTCGGGCGCCCGGTGGCGATAGCCTCGGGCACGCGCTTGGCGGAGGCCGGCAAGGGAGCGATCTCGGGAGCGATCTCGGGAGCGATCTCCGCAGCAGGCACCGGGGCGTTGTCGTTGCGCATGCCGTTGAGGGACGCCGCCGGAGCGGACCCGTTCGGACGCGCCGTATCCGGGGTTTTGGGAGCCATCCGCGAATCCTCCGTCTCGGTCAGGCGGTAGGACAGGGATTTGAGCGCAGCATCCATGGCATCTTCCGCCCGAGCGATCCGGGTCGTCATCGTGTTGCTGTCGGGCTTGGCGTACATCGTCGAACCACTGGCCGTCTGGGGCATCGGCCGGCGGGGACGCCCTGGCCGCAGGCGCGACCCTGGCCGTGGGCGCAGCCCGGATCGACGATCCGCCTCCTCGCGAAACGGTGCGTTGGCGCCTATATCGTCGTTATCGCGTCGCCGCGCAATGCGGGGCGCGCGGATCAGACAACCGGGACCGGACGCCGGCCTCGAACGAGGCTGCTGCAGGGATCCTGCCGAGAGGACGCCGCCTATGCTCGACGACATCTACAACCGTCGCATCCTCGAACTCGCCGCCGACATTCCCCGCCTCGGGCGCCTGCCCACGCCCGACGCCAGCGCCACCGCCCACTCGAAGCTCTGCGGCTCCACCGTCACGGTGGACCTGTGCGTCGCCGACGGGGTCGTCACGGATTTCGCCCACGAGGTGAAGGCCTGCGCCCTGGGCCAGGCGTCGTCCTCCCTGATGGCCCGCCACGTGGTCGGGGCCACGGCCGACGAGTTGCGGCGCGCGCGCGCGGCCATGCGGGCGATGCTGAAGGAGAACGGCCCCGGCCCCCAGGGCCCGTGGGCGGACTTCGCCGTGCTGGAGCCCGTGCGCGACTTCAAGGCCCGCCACGCCTCGACGCTGCTCACCTTCGACGCCGTAGTGAACGCCCTGGATCAGATCGCCGCCGGCACGCCCGTCGGCAATCCGCAGGCCGCCGCAGGCCCACAGGCGGCCGCCTGAGCATGGTCCGGCGCGCCGCCCATGGGGCGATCCGCGCCTACCAGCTCACCCTGTCGGGCCTGATCGGCCGCCAGTGCCGGCACTGGCCGTCGTGCTCCGCCTACACGGACGAAGCGATCGGGCGACACGGGCTCTGGGCCGGCGGCTGGATCGGCCTGTCGCGAATCTGCCGCTGCGGCCCCTTCGGAACCCATGGCATCGACCTCGTGCCGGAGGCGCTGCCGCCCCGTGCCCGGTGGTTCGTGCCGTGGCGCTTCGGCCGCTGGCGCGGCGTGAACGCCCCGGCCTCGCCATTCGCGTGCGAGGCGGTCGAAGCGCGTCCCGCCCCGCTCACCCCCCACTCACCCACCGCATCACCACCAGCGTCCCCGTCACCGTGAGCGCCCCGCCGATGCGCGTCGCGATCTGGGCGAACGGCATCAGGCTCATGCGGTTGGCCGCCGTCAGGATGGCGACGTCGCCGGTGCCGCCCTGGCCGCTGTGGCAGGCGTTCACGATGGCGGTCTCGATGGGGTACAGGCCGAGCCGGCGCCCCACCACGAAGCCCGTCGCCATGAGAGTCACCACGGTGGACACGATGGTGATGAGGTTCGGGATCGTGAAGGCCGCGACGAGCTTGTCCCAGGGGGTCAGCGACACGCCGACGGCAAAGAGCAGCGGGTAGGTCATGCTGACCTGCACGAACTTGTAGGCGACGAAGCCGCCGGCCTGGAGCCGCGGCGACACGGCGCTGGCGAGCTTCGCCATCACCGCGAGGAACAGCATCGCCACGGGGGCGGGCAGGCCGGTGAGGTGGTGCATCATCACGCCGAGCAGGTAGAGCGTCACCGCCGTCAGCGCCGCCGCGCCCACGGTGGCGGCGTCGACGGGGATGTCCTCCGCCTTCACGGCGGCGACGTCGTTCTCCCGGTCGGGCTGCAGCCGGCCCTCGCCGGTGAGGTGGGGCAGGCGCTTGCCGACGGCATTGAGGGTGCCGGCCAGGACGATGGCCGTGAGGCTGCCGAGCATCACCGGCGGCAGCACCTGGGCAAACACGTCGCCCTGGCCCTGACCGAGGATCGCCGCGTAGCCGATGGAGAGCGGGATCGCGCCCTCGCCGACGCCGCCGGCCATGATCGGCACCACGAGGAAGAAGAAGGTGTTGTAGGCGCCCAGCCCCAGCAGGGTGCCCACCAGGGTACCGACGATCCCGGCCGCCACGGAGCCCGCAGCCAGGGGCACGAAGATCTTGAGGAAGCCCTTGATCAGGACGTCGCGGTCCATGCCTAAGATGCTGCCGACGATGATGGTGGCGATGTAGAGGTAGAGGAAGTTGGTGAACTTGGTGAAATCCACGATCGCCTTGAAGATCTGCGGCGGGATCCACCCGTAGAACACCAGGGCCGAGGGGATGAAGGTCGCGAAGATCGCCCCCGCGCCGATGCTGCGCAGCACCGGCAGCCGCTTGCCGATCTCGGCGCAGGTGAAGCCCCCGAGCACCAGCACGGCGATCATCGTCGGCGCGTCCGATTTGATCTCGCCCTCCTGGGTCAGGATCGCCAGCAGGACGACGAGGATCGCGTAGACCGGGAGCGGGATGATGCCGATCTTGATGTCGACGATCCGCCACCAGCCCTGCGGCCAGAATTTCTTCGCGGGCGCCCCGACCGCGCCGTGGGTCTCCGCCGGGGAGACGGAGAGGGGATTCGACATGGGTGTTCTCCCGTGAGCCCGTCGCCCCATGGGGCCGGCTCGCCTGTTCGAACCTCGTGGCGGCGCGTGTCCTGGCATGTGCTGGCCGACGCCCCGCCCGGGTCCGTATGCGGACGATGGGCTGTTCGGAGCGGCGGGTTGTCAACGTCAGCTTGTATCAACCGCGCCGGATCGTAGCTGAACGCCATCCGCCGCGCGTCGGACGGGTCCCGGACGCGAGGCGGATTCCTTCCCTCCGCGAAACGGTCTAAACGGCCGGGCACGGCGCGTGTCGCGCCCGATCCCACACCACCCGGCTTACCTGCTGCGTTCGCAGGAGTGAGCCACCGCGAGAGTGATCCCGATGCCCATCCTGACCTTCCCCGACGGCAACACCCGCAGCTTCGAGGATGCCGTCACCGGCCGCGCCGTCGTCGAGGGCATCGCCAAGTCGCTCGCCAAGCGCACCGTCGCCATGGCGCTGGACGGCCGGGTCCGCGACCTCTCCGACCTCATCGAGCACGATGCCCGCATCGAGTTCCTCGACCGGGCCGATCCGCGCAGCCTCGAGCTGATCCGGCACGATTGCGCCCACGTGCTCGCCGAAGCCGTGCAGGCCCTGTGGCCGGAGACGCAGGTCACCATCGGGCCCGTCATCGAGAACGGGTTCTACTACGACTTTTCCCGCGACCAGCCGTTCACCCCCGACGATTTTCCGACGATCGAAGCGAAAATGCGCGAAATCATCGCGCGTGACGCCGCCTTCACCAAGGAAGTCTGGAAGCGCGACGATATCCGAAAAATCTTCTCGGAGAAGGGCGAGGCCTACAAGGTCGAACTCGTCGACGCGATTCCCCCCGGCGAAGACCTCAACATCTACCGGCAGGGCGACTGGTTCGACCTGTGCCGCGGCCCGCACATGACTTCGACGGGCAAGGTCGGCACCGCCTTCAAGCTCATGAAGGTGGCGGGCGCCTATTGGCGCGGTGACTCCAACAACCCGATGCTGACCCGCATCTACGGCACCGCCTGGGCCACCAAGGAGGACCTCGACGCCTACCTGCACCGCCTGGAGGAGGCCGAGCGCCGCGACCACCGCCGCCTGGGGCGCGAGATGGACCTGTTCCACTTCCAGGAGGAGGGGCCGGGCGTGGTGTTCTGGCACGCCAAGGGCTGGACGGTGTTCCAGGAGCTCATCGCCTACATGCGCCGGCGCCTGAAGGGCGATTATCAGGAGGTCAACGCCCCCCAGATCCTCGACAAGGCCCTTTGGGAGACCTCCGGCCACTGGGAGTGGTACCGGGACAACATGTTCGTCACGAAGACCGAGGACGAGCGCGTCTTCGCCATCAAGCCGATGAACTGCCCCGGCCACGTGCTCATCTTCAAGCACGGCCTGAAATCCTACCGCGACCTGCCCCTGCGCATGGCGGAGTTCGGCGCGGTCTCGCGCTACGAGCCGTCCGGCGCGCTGCACGGGCTCATGCGGGTGCGGGCCTTCACGCAGGACGACGCGCACGTGTTCTGCACCGAGGACCAGCTCGCCGCCGAGTGCCTCAAGATCAACGACCTCATCCTGTCGACCTACGCCGATTTCGGCTTCGGCGACATCGTGGTGAAGCTCTCGACGCGGCCCGAGAAGCGGGTCGGGTCGGACGCCCTGTGGGACCACGCCGAGGAAGTGATGACCCGCGTGCTCGCCCAGATCGAGGAGCAGTCGGGCGGCCGGATCAAGACGGCGATCAACCCGGGCGAGGGCGCCTTCTACGGGCCGAAATTCGAGTACGTGCTGCGCGACGCCATCGGCCGCGACTGGCAGTGCGGCACCACCCAGGTGGACTTCAACCTGCCCGAGCGCTTCGGCGCGTTCTACGTCGATGCCGACAGCGGGAAGAAGCCGCCGGTCATGGTCCACCGCGCCATCTGCGGTTCCCTGGAGCGGTTCACGGGCATCCTCATCGAGCATTTCGCCGGGCATTTCCCGCTGTGGCTCGCGCCCGTGCAGATCGTCGTGGCGACCATCACGGGGGACGCCGACCCCTACGCACGGGAAGTGGTGGCGGCCGCCGACCGCCTCGGCCTCCGGGTGGAAGCCGATTTGAGAAACGAAAAGATCAACTACAAGGTCCGCGAGCATTCGCTGGCGAAGGTGCCGGTGATGCTCGTGGTGGGCCGCAAGGAGGGCGAGGAGCGCACGGTCTCGGTCCGGCGGCTGGGCAGCCAGCACACCCGCACGGGCGGCCTCGACGAGACCCTCGCGGCCCTGGTGGAGGAAGCGACCTCCCCCGACCGCATCCGCGCCGACAGCATCGCGGCGAGCGTGCCGAGCGCGGAGGTCACCCTCGACGGCCAGAACGAGGAAGCGCCGACGCCTTGAGGGACTGCGCCCCTTTCGATCCAACGATCGGAAGGGGCTTTCGGGAGCCGGTTGCACGTCCGCCGCGTTTCTTCCTATGATTGGGGATCAACGGCGCGCTGCCATGCGCGATCGACGTCGGAGGTGCCGGGATCATGACGGATGAAAAGCGTCGTGCGGCCATCAAGGTTCTGATCGCCAAGCGTACCGCCGCGAATACGGCAAGTCCCGCTGCCGCGCGGGCGGCCCTCATCGAGGAGGGCATCTATACGAAGGACGGCGAGCTTCGCGCGACTTTCGGTGGTCCGGACGAGAAGGCGACACGCGCCGCTTGAGCCGTCTCGCGACTTCCTTCGTCCTGGGTTACCACGGATGCGACGAAGCCATCGGGCGCGAGGCAATCCGTGGCGATACCGCACTCATTCAGAGCGACAAGGACTACGACTGGCTCGGGCCCGGGGCGTATTTCTGGGAGTCCGATCCGAAACGCGCCTGGGAATGGGCCGAAGCGAAGTTCGCGACCTCAACGACGGCAAAGCCCTTCGTCGTGGGTGCGGTCATCGATTTGAGACATTGCCTCGATCTGACCAATCGCGAGGATCTCGGGATCGTTCGGTTGGCTTACGATTCCTTCGTGGCAACGCAGACGATGGCGGGCCTGCCGCTCCCGGAAAACCGAAACGTCAAGGGCGACCCGAATTCCGATCGTCTGTTGCGGTTCCTGGACCGGGCCGTGATCAAACATCTTCACAGCATGATCGACAGTGCGGGGAAGGGGGTCCCCGAACTGGAACCCTACGATACCGTGAGGGGGATGTTCACGGAGGGCGGTGAGCTCTACCCGGGCGCGGGATACATGCGGCGAAGCCACACGCAGATCGCCGTCCGCAACCCCCGGTGTATCCTGGGCCTGTTTCTGCCGCTTCCCATCCGATAGGCCCTCAGCCCTTCAGAGCTTGCCCAACGCCACGGCCACGCGCGCGGCGCCGTCCTGCGGCGTGCCCGCATCCGTGTGCAGGTGGAGGTCCGGCTCGGCCGGCGCCTCGTAGGCGGAGTCGATGCCTGTGAAGTTCGGGATCAGGCCGGCACGGGCGCGGCGATAGAGGCCCTTGGGGTCGCGCTTCTCGCACACGGCCAGCGGCGCATCGACGTAGACTTCGAGGAACGGGATCTCCCCCGCGATGGCGCGGGCCTGGGCGCGCTCCTTGCGGAACGGCGAGATCAGCGAGACGATGGTGACGATGCCGGAGCGCGCCAGGATGCGCGCCACCTCGGCCGCCCGGCGGATGTTCTCGATGCGGGCGGCGTCGCCGAAGCCGAGGTCGCGGCTGAGGCCCTGGCGCAGTTCGTCGCCGTCGAGGATCGTGGCCTGGTGTCCCTGCGCGGCGAGCAGGTCCTGCAGCGCTTCGGCCGTGGCCGATTTGCCCGCGCCGGACAGGCCCGTGAGCCAGACGATGGCGGGCTTCGTAAGGGCGGGTGTCATGGGCGACTCCTTCATGCCGGGCGGCCTATCAGGCCGCGCAGTTGGCGGCAAACAGCGCCAGCGCCCTCTGCATCGCCGCGTAATGCGCCGGGCTCGCCGGGTTGCGCAGCTCCGCCCCGTCCGGGACGAGGGCCGCGAAGCCCGCCTCCAGATCGGCGACGAAGCCGCGCGGCCCGACGTGTTGGCCCATCCGGTTCGTGGTGTCCACCTGGCCGCAGACGGCCCCGGCCCGGCCCATGCGGAGCCGGTCGAAGCGCGCGGTCTCGGGCGCCTTCAGGCCCCGGCCGAGGAGCGCGACGGCGGCCTGCGCGATCTCCGGCGGAAGCGCGGAGGCCTCCGGGAGGGGCTGGGCGTGCGCGGCCGGGGCGACGAGCGTGACGAGGGTCAGGCCGACGGAAATCCAGCGGTGAAGGATCATGGGGCGGTCTCGCGGCGACGGAGCGATCAGGGCGAGGGTCACGTCGCCTTGGCGACCACCTCGATGTCCCGGTCCAGCCCGCTCTCGACCTTGAACTCGCGGGTGTAGACCTGCCCGTCGTGGCGGGCGATGAGCACGTAGTCGCCCTCCGCCAGGACCACCTGGGGGAACGCGCCGATGGCCTCCCGGATGGTGTCGCCGCCCGGCGTCAGGACGCTGAAGGCGGTACCCGCGAAGGCCTCGGCCCCGGCGGCGGCCACGAGCTTGAGGGTGACGGTGGCGGCGTGGTGGCTGAGGGTCGCGTCGGTGACCTTGCCGTTCTCGACCTTGAGGTCGGCCCGCTGGATGGCGTTCGATTCCCCGTAGGTCGAGACCACGTGGTAGGTGCCCTCGGGCAGGCGCAGCAGCTCGCCGGCCTTGACGCCGCTGCGCACCAGGCGCCCCTCGGAATTGGTGCCGATGGGCACGAACACCGAGAACGCCACCTCGGCGGGCGGGATCTTCACGTCGCCGATGGCCCCCGAGAGCTTGAGGGCTCCGGCATTGACCCTGAGCCCGTCGGAGACCGGCACCCCCGCCATGGTGAGACGCTTCGAGGCGCTGGCGAAACCGTACGTGACCGTGGCCACGTAGGCGCCGGGCGCCAGGGTGAAGGTCGGCTCGGCCGCCTCCGAGCGCGCGACGATGCCCGGCCGCACGCCGTCGGCGCGGTCCTCGTAGATGCGCCAGGCCAGCCCCGAGCGCATGGGCTTGTCGCTGCCGGCGAACACCGCCTTGAGGCTCAGGGCGGCGTCGGCCTGGGCCACGGGCGGCGGCAGCTCCGGCCCGGTGACGGAGGGGGTCGGCAGGTTCGGCCCGATCCGGTTGTGGAAGCCGCTCTCCTGGGCGCCGCCGGGCGTCGCCAGCAGGGCCGACAGTGCGACCGACAGTGCGGCGCCGAGCATCGGGCCCCTCGTCATGCGACCTCTCCCTTCGCGCATCCTTCGCGCGTCCGATCCGCATGCTCTGGAACCAGAGCGTGGCGACGGCATGACCGGCGTTCTCGGCCCGAGATCCATGCTAGATCACGCGCAGCACCGCAAGACTCCAACGGACTCCGCCTCATCCCTCCCAAAAGTTCTCGCAAAAGGTCTCGATGAACGCCACCCTCGATCTCCTGCGCACCCGCCGCTCCGTGCCCCCGATGCGCCTCGACGGCCCCGGCCCGGCGCCGGCCGAACTCGACGCGCTCCTCACGCTGGCCGCCCGGGTGCCTGACCACGGCAAGCTCGCGCCCTGGCGCTTCCTCGTCATCGCGGGCGAGGCGCGGGTGCGAATCGGCACCGTCATCGCCGACACCTACGCGGCCGACCATCCGGAGGCGGATTCCGGCCGGCTCGATCTGGAGCGGGCCCGCCTCGCCCACGCCCCCGTGGTGGTGGTGGTGGTGTCCCGCGCCGGGCCGCACGTGAAGATCCCCGAATGGGAGCAGGTGCTGTCGGCGGGCGCCGTGTGCATGAACCTCGTGGTCGCCGCCAACGCGGCGGGCTACGCCACGTCCTGGCTGACGGAATGGTACGCCTACGACCGGCGCGTCCTCGACGCCCTCGGGCTCGCCCCGAGCGAGAAGCTCGCGGGCTTCATCCACATCGGCCATCCCCAGGAGGTTCCGGGCGACCGGCCCCGGCCGGTGCTGTCCGACATCGTCACCCGGATCTGAGCCCCATGCATTACGATTCCGAGACCAAGGGTCTGCCGCACAATCCCCTGAAGGCCCTCGTCGCGCCCCGTCCCATCGGCTGGATCAGCGCGATGAACCGGGCCGGTGAGGTCAATCTGGCGCCCTATTCGTACTTCAACGCCGTGGCCTCGGGCCCCGACATGGTGATGTTCTCGTCCTCGGGCCGCAAGGACGCCATGACCTTCGCGGAGGAGGGCGGCGAGTTCGTGTGCAACTTCGCCACCTACGCCCTGCGGGAGGCAGTGAACGCCACCTCGGCCCCGCTGCCGCGCGGGCAGAGCGAGTTCGATTTCGCGGGTCTCACGCCAGTCCCATCGCGAAATGTGCGGCCGCCACGGGTGGGGGAATCGCCCGCCGCCATCGAGTGCAAGTGGGTGCAGACGGTGCCGCTGACGCCGCTCGGCGGCGGGGACGCGAACCACTTCCTGGTGATCGGGCAGGTGGTGTCGATCTACATCGACGACGCCTTCATCGTGGACGGCGTCGTCGACACCGGAGCGATGCGGCCGATCCTGCGCGCGGGCGCCTTCGACTACTTCACCGCCGAGCCGGAGACGCGCTTCTCCCTCGAGCGGCCGGCGGGCGGCGGGGGCCGGTAACTCGCCCCCGTCAGAGGAGGCGCCTCACCGCGTCAGGCCGCCCTCGCCCTGCGAGACGGCCACGTGGATGAGTTCGGCGAGCGTCCGCACGCCGAGCTTGTGCCGCAGGCTGGCGCAGGCGCCGATCACCGTGCGGTAGCTCACGGCGAGGCCGTCCGCGATGGTCTGGTAGGACTGGCCCCGGCCGAGCAGGGACAGGATCTGGAGTTCGCGGGCCGTGAGGTCGGCGAGCGGCGCCCGCTGCCCGGCGAGGCCCAGCACCGCGACGCGGGTGGCGAGGTCGTGGTCGAGGTAGCTCCGCCCGGCCCGCACGGTCTCGAACGCCGCGTGGAACTGCGCCGCCGGCACGTCCTTCAACACGTAGCCCGTGGCCCCGCTCTCCAGGGCACGCGACACGATCACGGGATCGTCGTGCATGCTGAAAGCGAGGATGCGGGTGTCGCGCTCCAGGGCGCGGATCTGACGGATCAGCGACAGGCCCGCCAGCGCCCCCGTGCGGAAGGTGAGGTCGGCCACCACCATGCCGGGCCGCAGGCGGTGGAACAGGCGGTAGCCGCCGACGATGTCGGTGGCCTCGTGGACGGTCTCGACCCCGGCGTCCTCCATGATGCGGCGGAAGCCCCGCAGGATCACCGGATGGTCGTCCACGATGAGGACGCTCGTCATCGCGCCGCCCCGGGAGCGGGGGTCGGGCCTGATCTGTCGTTCCCGTCGTGATCCCCGCCCCCCCTGTCGTCCCCGCTTCCTTGCGCGGCGTAGCGCTCCGTGAGGCGGGCCAGGGCGGTGGCCCGGTCGGCGCCCTGCCGGCGGGTGTTGTAGTATTGCTGGCACATCTCGCCGTAGAGCTGCTTGCGCGTGGTCACCGCCGCCACGGCCTCCAGGCCGTCGAGGAGGTCGGCATAGGGCTCGGGCGTGCCCGCCTCGACCAGCATCTGCCCGAGCTGCACCGTGCGGTTGGCCACCATGCGGGGATCCTCGATGAACGCGTCCTTGGCGCGGGCGAGGCTGTGGCGCAGGTGATCGACCCCTGATCCGACCTCGGGCACCGGGCGGCCGAGTTCGCGGCTGGCGAGCCAGCGGGCCGGCTCCATGGCATCCGTCGGCGAGAGCCAGGGCGGGATGTCCGCATCCGATCTCGTCGCCACCACCGTCTGCTCCTCCGGCGCGCGCGACGCCTCCGCGGGCTCCTCCGGCTTGTCGCAGGCCGAGAGCCCGAGCACGAGGCAAAGAGCGAGCCGCCGGAAGGGCGCAGGCCGCCGCCGCTCCGTCATGGGATCTCCTTCGACATCAGAACGGCGAGGCCGCGCGGTCCCTCGCCGACGGGCAGCCGCGCCGTCTCCGCGAGGGTGGGAAGGTCGATCACCGAGACGGAATCCGAGAACCAGTTCGCCACGTAGGCCGTGTCCCCCGAGACCGCCACGCCCTCGGGATAGCGGCCCACGGGAATCGTCGCGACGGGCGTCAGGGCCGCGTCGAGGACCACGAGGGTGCCGGCCTGCTGGTTGGTGACCAGGATGCGCGCGCCGTCGCCGCTCACCGCGACGCCGTACGGCATGCCGCCGAGGGCCGCGCGCCCGACGATCGTCAGGGTGGCGGTGTCGATGGCGTGGAGGTCGCCGCTGCGCACGCATGCGACGTAGAGCCGGTCCTGCGCCGGGTTCAGCGCCAGGGCGAACGGTCCCTCGCCGACGGGCACGGTGGCGATCCGGGTCATGGTCGCGGTGTCGACCACGCTGACCTGACGGCTCTCGCGGTCGGCGACGTAGAGGCGGCCGCGCGTGTCGAGGACGAGACCCGCCGGATCGCGCCCGACGCCGACGCTGCCCTCCACCGCACCCGTGGCGGTGGAGAGTCGCACCACGCGGGCCCCCGACCAGTCGCCGACGAACAGGCTCCGGCCATCCGGGGCCACGGCGACGCCGAAGGGCTGGCCCGCGAAGGGCAGGCGGGCCAGCACCGCGCCGCTCGGCCCGTCGACCACCGACACCGTATGGGTGTCCGAATGGGCGAGGTAGAGCCGCCCGTCCGGCCCCGCCGCCACCTGCGCCGGCCCCTTGCCCACGGGGATCGCCGCCCCCGACGGCGCCACCGGCGTCAGGGTGCCGCCCTCCTGGCTCACCGCGTAGACGGTTTGGGCCAAGCCCTTCTCAGCCGAGCTTTTCTCCGCCAAGGCCGGGCCGGAGACCGCGCCGGCGAGGAGGGCCGCGAGGGCGAGCGTGGCGACCCGCCCGATCACTTGGCCTTGCCACCCTCGACCTTGGCCTTCAAACCCTTCAGGCCGTTGCCGAAATAGGCGTTCATCGCCGCCTTGCCGGCGGCGTCGCTCAGGTCCTCGGGCGGCTCGTTGCCGGTGTCGCCCCGGTAGAACCGGCCGAGCCACTCGACCTTGGAGCCGTCGCCGTCGGGCGTCACCGTCAGGGTGGCCGAGTAGGACGAGACCGGCAGGGCCTTCAGGTCGGCATCCGACAGGCGGTACGAGTAGGTGAAGGTCTTGTCGTTCATCTCGTCGAGGCCCTCGTCGAGGGTGCCGCCGTTCTTGAGGGTGACCTTGCGCCGTCCCCCGGCGGCGTTGCCGTCGACGGCCTCGCTCCTGGCGACGTCGGGGTGCCAGGTGTCGATGGCCGCGAAGGTGCCGACCACCTTCCACACCGCCTCGGGCTTGGCCGCGATGGTGACGGACTGGTCGACCTTCTGCGGCGTCGGGCCGTGGGCCAAAACGGGGGTGACCGAGACGGCGGTGACCGGGGCGGCGAGGGCGAACAGGGCGAGGAACACGGTCGGGGCGACGAGGCGCATACGGATCAGGCCTTTTTCAGGGTGAGGGCGCGTGCGCGACCCGAGGGGAGGGCGCGCACCATGGGAAACAGGAAGGCGGCGAGGACGAGCGCCAGGGCGGCCCCGCCGAGGAAGGGGCGCAGGTCGAGGCGGCCGGGCAGGGGGCGCGGGGTCGCGGCGGCACGGAGCGGAGCCGCCAGGCCGCCGGGCCCGTCGAGATGGGCGTAGGTGAGGCCGGTCTCGCCCGCGAGGGTCTTCAGGTAGGGCTCGCGCACGGAGGAGAGGTGCTCGTTGCCCGTGGCGGCGATGCCGCCGAAGGGGGCGTTGCGCGGGTTGTAACCCTCGCGGCTCTCGGCATCGGCCGGGGGCGGGCCGAAGCGGTTCTCCTGCTGGACGTCGCCCGACCCGTAGAAGCCGATCTCGCGGCCGCGGTCGTTGTAGCGCGGGATCGGCGACAGGGCGTAGGCGCCGGCCCCCACGATGAGCCCGCGCACGGCGCCGGGCTTGCCCTCGAAGCGCGGCCCGCCCGTGCTGGGCAGGGGCGGCGCCTCCTGCCCGTCCGTGACGAAGAGGAGGTCGGTATCGAGGCTGGCCGCCATCTCCACGGCGCGGAACAGGCCGGCGGAGATGCGGCTGTCGCCCTCCCAGGCCATGCGCCAGTCGAGGGCCGCCAGGGCTCCGTCCAGCGGCGCGAAATCGGCGCAGACCTCGATGGGCGTGAACAGGAGGAACGGCCGGCGCTCGGTGAACAGGCCCAGCGCCACCTGCGAGCCGCAGGGCAGGGCGGTGACGAGGTCGCGCAGGGCCCCCCGCGCCGTGTCGAGGCGGCTCGCCGGCTTGCCGTCGGCGCTCGCGTAGTCGCGCACGTTCATGCTGCCGGTGATGTCGACCACGGCCAGCACCGAGACCCCGGTCCGGGTCAGCGGCACGGCCGGCAGGACGAGGGCGAGGACGACGAGGAAAGCCGCCCCGGCCAGGGCCTGGAACCGGCCGTCGCGCAGGTTGCGGGCGAGATGCACCCTCATGGTGCCCCCCTGGGGAGGCCCGGGACCTCGGTCCAGATCTGCTTCGGCTCGGCCTTCAGCTCGTCGCCGGTCTTGCGGTCGAATTCGGGAAAGTCGCGCAGGAGGCGCGAGGCGACGTCGAGGTTGAACTTGGCGTCCCAGAGGTCGGGCGCGTTCTGCAGGGCGCGCCGGTAATCCTGGCGCGCCAGGGTGATGAGGGGCCCGGCCGGGTCGAGGTCGCCGCGCTCCAGATGGGAGAAGGCCTGCCGCAGGCGGGTGTTGGCCAGCGCGTAGCGGGCGCGCGCCACCCGGTCGGTGTCGCCGGCCCGCGCGAGCGCCTCGACGAGGGGCTCGATCCCCTCGGGCAGGCCGCGCCGGGCGAGGTGCTGGACCCGGGCGAGCAGCAGGGGGGCGGAGGCGTCCGTCCCCACGGGCACGTCGCGCCCGGCCTGCAGGGCACCGATCGCGGCGTTGTCGCGCGCCACCCGCCACGCCGCGACGCCGAACCCGAGGGCCGCGAGGCCGAGCAGCACCGGCAGGGCGAGGAGCAGGCGCGGCCGGGCACGCCGGAGGGTGTTGACGATGCGGGTGCGGAGGAGGGGGCCTGCGCGTTCGGTGGGGAAGGCGAGCGCCGTCATCGGGTGGCCTCCAAGGCGATAGGGCGCGTCCCCCTCTCCCCGACAGGCGGGGAGAGGACCGCAGGCACCCCGTCGTGCCTGCGGTGAGCGAAGGCGAAGCCGAAGCGACGGTGAGGGGGTCTCGCCGGATGAGCCTCGGGCGGAGCGGCCTCCTCACCTTCGGCTGCCGCCTCGTTTCGGCCCCGGCAAGGGGTCCGAAACCCTCTCCCCGCAAGCGGGGCGAGGGGGATGCTCACGAGCGTCGTGAAACGATGCGGAGCCGGGTTCATGCGGCGATCCTTTCGGATGGAGCTTCGGCCGCCTGCGGAATGCCCCTACGCCCCCGCCGCACATCCGCCTCCGCGAGCTTGCCCGCCACGAGGACGAGGAGCCCGAGCAGCGCCACCCCGAAGGCCACCCACGACAGGTCGCGGCGCGGGCGCTGCTCGGTGTAGGGGATGGGGTCGCGCTCCAGGGCCTCGATCTGTCGGATGGCGGCGGCCACCGCCTCGGGGCCCTCCGCCTCGAAGGCGCGGTAGGGCGTGCCGAGGCTCTTGAAGAACAGGTCGAGGTGGCGCTCGGGCGCCGCCTGGGGCGTGTCCTCCCCGGCGGGCTTGTCGGCGATGGAGGGCGAGCCCTTGGTGCGCAGGAACAGCCAGTAGAGGTTGGGCCGGATCTTCGCGAACTCGGCCCGCAGGGTGCCCTGGACGCGCGGATCGATCACCGCCGCACCGTCGGAGACGATGAGCAGCGCCCGCGAGACGGTCCCGCCCTGGGCCCCGAACTGGGACAGGCTCATGGCGAGGCCACGGGCCACGTTGGTGTAGTCGAGGCCCGGCCGGTCGATGGCCCGGATGGCGGCGCGCACGGCCTCGTGCCGGTCGGTCATCGGCACCACCAGCATGGGGGCGGTGGAGAAGGCGGTCACGGCGAACTGGTCGTGGGCGCGGCTGCCGACGAAGTCGCCGAGCAGCCGGCGGGAGGCGGCGGCCTTCGATTCCTCGGCGCCGGACGGCTGACGCCCCGCGAAGGTCTCGTTCATGCTGCCCGAGCGGTCGACCAGGATCGACACCTGGGCGCCGATCCCGGTGCGGGTCACCGTCTCGCCCCGGTGATACGGGCCGGCGATGCCGACGACGAGGCCGGCGAGCGCCAGGAATCCGGCGAACCGCAGGGCCCAGCCGATGGCGCGCGAGAGCGGGTCGGCCGGGCCGGCGTCGAGGGCCGCCACCGGCACCACGCGCTGGGCCGACGCCCGGAACGGCAACAGGGCCAGCGGCAGCAGCCACAGGACCTGGGGGGTGTCGACGGCGAACCGGGACAGGGCTTCCATCGGGGTGGCGCCGCCCATCACGCCGCCCGCTCGGCGGCGGCGAGGCGCCGGGCCAGGGCTTCGAGCTGGGGCCAGGGCAGGGCGGCGCGGGCGGCGGCGGGGCCGGGACCGAAGAAGGCGAGGCGCGAGGCGGCGAGCAGGTCGCGCAAACCCGCCGCGTCCGGGCGGCAGGCGGGGTGGCGGGCGAGGAAGCCCGGCAGGTCGTCGGCCAGCACCCGGCGGCCGTCGGTGGCATCGAGGCCGCGATGGAGCGCGCGCAGGGCGTCCCCGTAGGCGGCGTCCGCGTCGGGGCGGCGCGCGAGGCGGCGCAGACTGGCCAGGGCGGCGCCGAACGGGCGCCCGCGCCGGGCCCGGAACGGCCCCCAGGCCCGGTCGCGGGCGAGCGCCCCGAAGGCCAGGAGGGCGAGGGCCGCGACGCCTCCGGCCCGCCACCACAGGGGCTGTACATCGACGGCGGCGACGCGCCCGTCCGGCCGCATATAGTCGGCCGGGTTCTCGCGGGCGGGCGGCACCACCTCCCGTAGGGGTGAGATGGTGAACTGCCAGGCTGGAACCTGCGCCGTCGTGGTGGTGGCGCCATGCGCGCTGGCGCTCTCGAAGGTCACGGCAAAGCCCGGGATCTCCAGGGCGCGGGCGTCGAGGGCGGCATAGAAGCTCTGGTAGGTCAGGAAGATCCGCACCCGCCGGGCATCGCCCGCGACGGAGTCCTCGACGCGCAGGTCGCGCAGGTCGAGCCAGTAGGCCAGGGGGCCGGCTTGCGGCAGGGACGCCCTCTGGAGGGTGAAGCCCGCATCCACGACGATGTCGGCCTGCGCCCGCACGAGGTCGCCGAGGACGTAGCCGAAGGCGCGCGGCGCGCGAACCTCGACGGTGCGCACCTGAGCCTCGGCCGCGCCCGACACGGCGAGGAGGACCACCAGAACAGGGATAAGACCGCGCATCACGTCCCGATGAGGTGGCGGGTGAGGGCGTCGGCCTCGAAGCGCCCTTCGAGGCGGAACGGCGGGCGGCCGTAGGTCATGGCGATGCGGCGCAGGGTGTCGGCGCGGGCCCGCTCGTGGGCGAGCCAGCGCCGGCGGAGCGCCGGGCGCATGAACACCGTGCGGCGCCCGGCGCCCTCGAGGTCGTCGAGTTCCATCAGGCCCCAGGCGGGCAGATCCTCGTCCTCGGAGGCGTCGGCCAGCACCACGGGCACGATGTCGTGGCGGGCGAGGGAGGCGAAGACCTCCACGATGAGCGCTTCGGGCCAGCGGAAATCCGAGACCACGAACACGATCTTGGGGCGTCCGACGAGGCGGCGGGCGGCTTCGCGCATGCCGTCGGCCCGCGCGCCGGTGCAGCGCGCCGCGACCAGGCGGGCCCGGACGGAGGCGCCGATCCCGCGCCGGCGGGTGACGGGCATCGACACGTCCTCCCGCAGGGTCCCGTCGCAGCCCATGAGGCCGAAGCCGTCGCCGATGCGGGTGGCCGACGCCGCGAGCCCCCCGCACAGGGCGGCGGCGAGCGCCATCCGGTCGGCCGCGCCGCGGTAGCGCATGGAGGCGGAGAGATCGACGAGGGCCCAGACTTCGATGGCCGTTCGGCTCTCGAAGCGGCGCACATGGGTGCCCTCGAACGGATCCCGCAGGGTGGCGCGCACGTCGATGCGGCGGGCATCCGGCATGCGCAGGAACGGCACCTGATCGCGGAAGGTGCCGAGCCCCCCGGCGTCGCGGCCGCGATGGGCACCCACCGCCGTCCCGGGCACCCGCCCGCGCGGCCGGTAGACGATGTCGGCCTCCGGGCCGGCATCGGCCGGCGCGGCATCGGCCGGCGCCGCATCCAGCACCGTCATGGGGCCGGCACCGTGTCGAACACGGCGCGGCAGAGCTCGGGCACGAGGGTGGCGCGGCGCATCTCGTAGACCGGTTCGAGGAAGACGCGGTGGGCCATCACCTCGGGGAACACGGCGCGGATGTCCTCGGGCACCAGCCATTCCCGGCCCTCCAGCCAGGCGCGGACCTTGGCGGCGCGCACGAGGAAGGCGACGCCGCGCGGCGAGGCCCCGCCCTGCACCAGGGCCTCCATGTCGATGCCGGGGAGCCGGATGCCGGCGGAGCCCGGCCGCACCAGGGCCTCCCACAGGCCGACGACGTAGGTCTCGATGGACGGGCTCGCCTGGATGCCGTGCTGGATCGCGCGGGCGATGCCGGGGATCGCCGCGTGATCGAGAACGTCGGCATCGATGCCCGCGATGAGGGTGTCGGTGTCGTGGAAGCGCGGATCGAACACCAGGGCGCGGCGGCTCTCGGCGTCGCGCGGGGCCTCCATCCCGATCTCCATGAGGAAGCGGTCGCGGGCGGCGGCCGGCAGCTCGAAGGTCTCCTCGCGCTCGACGCGGTTGCGGTCGGCGAAGACCTGCAGGTTGGGGAAATGGTACTCGCGGTTGAACGCGTTCAGGCTGCGCTCGGCCATGAGGCGCAGGAGCAGGGCATGCACCTGGGGCCGGGCGCGGTTGATCTCGTTGAAGAAGAAGATCGACAGGTCCTCGGCCCGGCGCAGCACCGGCCCGGGCTCGACGCGGGGGCGCCCGTCCTCGGCGAGGTAGGTGTGGTAGATCAGGTCGGTGGGCATCATGTCGACGGTGCCCTCGACGCGCTCGTAGGCGCCGCCCAGCGCCCGGGCGACGGCCCGCAGCAGGGTGGTCTTGCCGACGCCGACATCGCCCTCCAGCAGAACGTGGCCGCGGGCGAAGATCGCGATGGTGAGGAGGCGGATCGCCCGCGCCTGGCCGACCACGGCGCCGCCCACGGCCCGCTCGAACCGGCCGGCGGCCTCGCGCCAATCGGTGAGCATCGCGTCGCCGGGGCGGGTCTCGTTCATCACGCGGGGGCCTTGGTTTACTTTATGAGAAGCGGGTGCACGGCATCCAAGGGGTGGAACCTCGACGGGGTCTACGAGCGCCCCCCTCGCTTCGGCTTCGCCTCTCGCTCACCGCAGACACGACAGGGTGTCTGCGGTCCTCTCCCCGCAAGCGGGGAGAGGGGTCGGCGCGCCAGTCGCGGATAGGCAAGGGCGCGTCGTGGCTTCAGTTCGCCGACAGCTTGGTGACGTCGTATTCGAACTTGCCGGACTTCTTCGCGGCCTCGATGCGACGGGCGTTGCGCTCTTCCATGCCCTTGATCGACTCGGACTGCTTGTTGAGTTCCTTCGGATCGTGCTTGGGATCGTACTTCGAGCCGGCGATCTTCTCGGGGAAGCCGGGCTTGGGCTCCCAGCAATTGCCGGCGGCCTTGCACTTGGTGCCGTCGTAGGCCATCGCCGGGGCAGCGAGCACCGCGCCGGCCAAAACCGCGCCAGTCCCCAGCGCCACCGCAAAAATGAACGTCCGCATGTTCGTCTCCTCCGTTTATGGTTGGCGCGGCGCGTGGGCCGCTCATCGTTCACCGCGCGGTCGAGGCGCGGCGTGGCTTCCCAGGGACGCTAGTTCTCCAGCGGCTTGCACTGGCCCTTCACGTCCGTGGGGAAGGTCTCACCCTGCTTGTAGGGGGTGTAAGTCTTCTTCTGGTCCGCACTGAGCCAGACCGCATCCTTCACCGGGCCGGTATAGAGATGGCGGATCCAGGCGATGGTCTGCAGCATCTCGTCGGGGGTGAGGTTCTCGTTGTGCGGACCCATCATGCCGTTGGCGCCGCCGAAGATGGTGGCGAACAGGCCGGTATCCTCGGTGTTGGACGGGTAGGTCCAGTAATTGTCGTTCAGGCCGGGCCCGAGCTTGCCCTCGGCCAGATGCCCGTGACAGCCCGAGCACGAGGTGGCGAACAGGGACTCGCCGTTGCGCAGGCAGGACTTGTCGTCGATGTAGAGGTTCTTGCCGGTCTGGAAGAACTCCTTCACGGCCGGCGTGTCGCGGCCGCCCTCCTTGCCCTGGGAGACGTCGAGCTGCTCGCCCGTCACGGTGTTGCGGAACACGAACCCGCTCTGCGGGCCGGAGGCCGGCTGCGCGAGGGCGGACAGCCCGGCGGCCGCGAAGCCGAGGCCGACGAATCCGGCCAGAAGGCCTTTGAGATGACGCATGAAATCGCTCTGATGGGGTTCTCCGACCGACCGGTCGGGTTCTGGGCGGGCCGCCCCTGCGAGCGGCCCGGGGCTGGCGCGGATCAGTTCGAAGCGACGGAGAGGGGCACCCCTTCCTGCTTCAGGATCGCGTCGATCTGGGGCTTCGCCTTCGCGATCCCGGCATCGAGGGCGGCCTTCAGGGCGGTGTCGTCCCGGCGCACGCCCATGGACTGGTCGAAGCTCTGGGGCATCTTCTGGCCGTCGCTGCGCACGGTGTCGTCGGGCACCGGCGTCACCCGGAGCGGCGTGCTCGAATCCTTGACGTAGCGGGCCACATCGGGCCCGAAGGCCACGGCGACGTCGGCCTTGCCGCCGGCGACTTCGCTGATCATCCGGGCCGGGTCGATCTGCGTATACTGGTTGCGCGGGGCGCGAAAATTCACCAGCGAGTAGAGGTAGGCCATGTCCTCCTCGTAGCGGCCGATATCCTTCAGCATCGCCTCGCCGGGGGTGCCGAAGCCGACCACCATGTGGTCGACGCTCTTCAGGCGCGGGTCGGCCCAGGACTTGATGTCGAGGTCGCGGTCGGCGCGGGTGATGAAGACGTAGCCGCTGCGATAGTACGGCTTGGAGACGAGGACGCGCGGGTCGTCGCTGTCGAGGCCGACCACCACGTCGCAGAGCTTCTTGTCGAGCCCGTCGCGGACGAGGTAGATCGCCGGCTTCTCGGACCAGACGAACTGGACCTTGCGGTCCATGGCTTCGGCCACGGCGCTCGCGATCCGGTTCTCGAGGCCCGATCCGTCCTTCATGGAGAGGGGCGGCTGCACCGCCGCGCAGACGCGAAGGGTCTTGTCGTCGGCGGGGGCCGAGGCTTTCACGTCCTCGGCCGCATGAACGGAGGACACGAAACCCAGCGCCAGGAGCGCGCCGGCCGAGAGCGAGGCGGCCAGCGCCGCGCGGCGACGTCCGGTGACGAGCGACATGGGGGACATCCGTTGTTCGGTTGTTTTCTGGGCTGCGCGACGGCGGCATATCTCGGGTCAGGACATGGCGTGTCCTCCCGTTGGCCTTCGCGCGCGAAATCTCAGGGCGGGGCGAACCCCGCCGGCCCGGAGGCCGGCGGAGTCCTCTGTTGGTCTAGAGACTTACTTCTTGGCGGCGGTCTGGTACTCGCCGACGTTCGGATCGTCGTACGGACCCTTGCCGTTCAGGGAGAACACCATCACGCCGCCACCCATCTGGGTGTAGTTGGCGAGCTTCTTGAAGGCGCCCACCGCGCCGAGGCCGGCGGTCGGATCCTGCAGGTCGAACACCAGGCCGACGCCCGGCCATCCGCCGACGCCGTAGTAGATGGCGACGAACTGATCGCCCTTGTGGCTGTAGGTCATCGGGTAACCGATGGCGCCCGACGGCAGCTTGAACTTCCACAGAAGGTCGCCGTTGTCGGCGTTGCGCGCCTTGATGTAGCCGTCCAGGGTTCCGTAGAACACGAGGTCGCCGGCGGTGGCCATCGTTCCGCCCCACACGGCGAAACGCTCCATCTTGTCCCACTTATACTCGCCCGTGATGGCGTTGTAGGCCTTGATCTGGCCGAGACCCTCGTAGTTCTGACGGTCACCCTTCGGGCCGGGGTACATGTTCAGCGTCGCACCGACGAAGAACTGACCTGCGCGGTACGGAAGCATGAAGGGCTCCCAGTCCATGCAGATGTGGTTGATGCCCATGTAGAAGAGCTTGCGCTCCGGATCATAGGAATCGTGGCCCTGGTTGTGATAGCCCATCGCCGAGGGGCAGACGTCCTTGGCGAGGTGGTCCATCCGGGTGCCGTACTCGGGATCGCGCACCGGCTGGCCGGTCTTCAGGTCGACGGACTTGAAGACGTTGACGGTGTCGTCGATCTTGTTGGCCGAGACGAGCGAACCGTCGGTCCGGTCGAGGGTATAGACGATGCCGTTGCGGTCCGGATGGGTGAGGAGCTTGCGATCCTTGCCGTCCTTGTCCTTCTGGTTCGACAGCATCATCACGTTGACGCCGGCGTAATCCCACTCGTCGTGCGGGGTCTTCTGGTAGCCGAACTTGGCTTCACCCGTATCGGCGTCGCGGCCGAAGATGGTCATCGTCCACTTGTTGTCGCCGGGACGCATGGTCTCGTTCCACGGCGCCGGGTTGCCGGTGCCGAAGTAGATCAGGTTGGTGCCGGGATCGTAGGCGTACCAGCCCCAGTTGGTGCCGCCGCCGATCTTCCAGGCATCGCCCTCCCAGGTGGAGGTGCCCAGACCCTTCTGGCCGTAATGGGCGTTCTTCACGTTGAAGTCGGGCCCAAGCAGCAGGTCCTTGTCGGGACCCGTGGCGTAGGCGCGCCACACCTGGGCACCGGTCTTCACGTCGTAGGCGGTGAGGTAGCCGCGCACGCCGAGCTCGGCGCCGGACGACCCGATGATCACCTTGTCCTTCACCACGTAGGGGGCGATGGTCAGGGTCGAGCCCATCTTGATGTCGGAGTTCTCGACCTTCCACACCGTCTCGCCGGTCTCGGCGTTCAAGGCGGCGACGTTGCCGTCGAGCTGCGTCTTCAGGATGAGGGACGGCACCTTGCCGTCACCCGGCCAGTAGGCGAGGCCGCGGTTCACGAGATCGCAGCACGCGACCGCACGGGCGGCCGGGTTCTGCTTCGGCTTGTCCTGCCAGAGGATCAGGCCCGGATCGTCGAGGCCGAGGGCGAAGGTGTTGTTCGGGAAAGACGTGTGGATGTACATCTTGCCGTCGACGACCAGGGGCGCGCCCTCGTGACCGTTGAGCAGGCCGGTGGAGAACGTCCACGCCGGCTTCAACTGCTTGACGTTGTCGCGGTTGATCTGCTTGAGCTTGCTGTAGTTGTCCGAGTCGTAGTTCTTGCCCGGCATGATCCAGTTTTCGTCGCTCTTCGACATCTCGACGAGCTTGTCGTTGGCGGCCGCGCTGGTGGCCATCCCGATGGGCGCCAGGGCCATCACGGCCAGCACCGACACGGAACTCAAGTACCTCATCATCGTGCGTCTCCTCAGCTGCCGCCCCGTCTATCGACCCTGCGGTCGCGCGTGGCTGTTTCTCCCGCCGTTTCGGAACATTGGCGCCGCCGCTCTTAGAAGAACCGCTGCCCTCTTAAGCTTTTATCAGACTATCTAAGTCTTATAAGAAGCTTATTACTGTTCCTTCAGCCCTTATTTCTAGCCATCTTCATGCAGCAAAGTCTCTAGACGATCCGACATTTCTAGCCGGGCAACTTCGGCAAGTTCAGCATGAGGATCGCGCAGCGGCGTCCCGACGCTTGACCGTCCCCCTGGCGCATCGCACGACTGTCGCAACGGCCCGGGCGAACGGGCCGATCAGGGGGGCGAGGGCCGATGGCGCCGAGGGCTTGGCGGACCTGGACGTGGCGGACCTGGACGTGGCGGGCCTGGACGTGGCGCATCCGGACGTGGCGCCTCTGGGCTGCACGGAGACGCGGGATCGCGGGTGCTCCGGTCGGGGCGGCCCGCCGCATCGCCGCGCTGATGCCCTGGGCGGTGCTGCTGCTCGGTGCCTTGCCCGGTGTCTTGCCTGGTGTCTTGCGGGTGGAGGCCCAGGACCTCGCCGCCCTCTATCCCCGGGACGGGCGCCGGGACCTCACGGGCGCGGACATCGACCGCTATCCCGGGGCGGGCGTGCTGTTCTGCCACGGGCCGGACGGCATTCCCCGCAAGGCCGCCGCCGCCTGGCTCATCGGAGACCCCTCCGTGGTGGTGCTCAACGCCCACAACTTCCGCAACCGCCGCCTCGAGACCACGCGGGAGGTGGCCGATTGCTTCTTCCAGATCGGCGGCCGCAACTACGATTTCGTGCCGGGCAGCATCCAGCTCGGGGCTGTGCCGGCCTCGCAGGCGCTCCACATCACCGACGACTGGGCGATCCTGCGCCTGGTCCGGCCCGCCGAGGGCGTGCGGCCCCAGCCGATGCCGGCGGCGCCGGACTTGGGGGAGGGGCCGATGCGGCTGCCCATCGTCATGGTCTCGCCCGGCGGACACGAGAATTACCGCGGGCCGGCGAGCCTCGAAGCCTGCGCCGTCCGGCAGGTGGATCCGCCGAGCGAGGGCGGCATCCGGCGCCTGCGCCACGATTGCAACGACGGCTTCGGCGGCTCGGGCTCGGGCCTGTTCGACGAGGCCGGGCGCCTCGTGGCCATGCAGAGCGCCTCCCTGTCCATGAACGCCCGCAAGCCGTTCGACATCGAGTTCCACTACGGCTCGGCCCTGGCCTTCGAGGGCGAGCTTCTCGCCGCCCTGCGCAAGGCGGTGGCGGCCCCCTGACGGTCCTGCGCCCTCAGCGCCGCCGGCCGAGGCGCTCGGCGATGGCGATGCCGCCGATGACGAGGGCCAGCGCCAGGGCGTCGTTCCAGCGGAAGGGCTCGCCGACGAGGAGGATGGCGAGGCCCGCGCCGAAGATCGGCACGAGGTTGACGAACAGGCCGGCCCGGTTCGGGCCGATGAGCTCGACCCCGCGCATGAAGGCGAGCTGGGCGACGAGGCTCGGGCCAAGCGCCACGAACGCGACGATGAGCCAGCCCGTCGGCGTCGGCCAGACCGTGTGGCCGAGCGCCCATTCGGCGGCGAGCGGAGGCAGGGCGGTGAGGAAGGCGGCGAGCGCCATGGCGGTGAAGAAGGTCAGGCCCGAGACCTTCGGGCGCGCGGAGAGCGCGACGGTGTAGCCGGCATAGAACAGGCAGGCGCCGAGCATGAGCACGTCGCCGCGGTTGAACCCGAAATGGGTGAGGACGCGCCAGTCGCCGTGGGTGGCGGCCACCATCGCCCCGGCGAGGGTCACGGCGACGCCGAGCGCCTGCGCCCCGGTCACGGCCACCCGGTGGACGGCGTAGTTGATGAGGATGACGAGCACGGGGATCGCCCCCTGGAACAGGGCGATGTTGATCCCCGTGGTGAACCCGCCGGCGGCGTAGAACAGGCTCGCGTAGAGGGTGTAGCCGCACGCCCCCATGAGCAGCACGTAGGCCCAGTGGGGCTTGAGCCGCCCCCATTCGGCGACGAGCCCGGGCCGGGCCGGCAGCGCCAGGACGACGCAGACGATGGCCCAGCGCAGGCAGGTGAGCACCTGCGGCGAAACCTCGCCCACCGCCCATTTGCCCGCCACCACGTTGCCGCCCCACAGCAGCATGGTGCCGACGAGGAGCGGGTAGGCGGAAAGGGGCGCCGGACGGTGCGGGGCAGGGGAGGCGGGGGGTGTCACGCTCACGGAACCGGGGGTGTCTCCATTGGCCGGCCCCCTCTTCCCCCGCTCCGGCCGCGCGGACAAGGGTGGCGCACGCATGGCGGGGCCGGTCACTCCGGGTCCAATCCCGCCGGGTCCAATCCCGCCGGGTCCGATCCCGGCGGGTCCAGTCCCGCCGGGTCCGATCCCGCACCCTCTCGAGCCAGAAGCGCGGCCTTGCGCGCCACGCCCCAGCGGTAGCCGGAGAGCGCGCCGTCGGTGCGCAAAACCCGATGGCAGGGGATCGCCACGGCGTGGGCGTTGGCGGCGCAGGCCAGCGCCACGGCCCGCACGGCGGCGGGCCGGCCGATGGCTCGGGCGATGTCCGCGTAGGTCGCCGTGCGCCCCGGCGGGATCGCGCGCAGGGCCGCCCACACCCGCTGCTGGAAAGCCGTGCCGCCGATGTCCAGCGGCAGGGGGAGGCCGCCCTGCGGGGCCGCCACGAAAGCCACGATCGCGGCGAGCCACGCGGCGAAGTCCGCATCCGCCCCGGTGATGTCGGCGCGGGGGAAGCGCACCCGCAGGTCCTGCGCCAGGGTCTCGGGATCGTCGCCGAGGAGAATGGCGCAGAGGCCCCGCTCGGTGGCCGCCGCCAGGACGAAACCCAGGGCGCAGGCCGCCACGGCGAAGCGGATCGCGACCCCGGCCCCGCCTTTCCGAAAGACGCCGGGCGTCATGCCGAGGTGCTGGCCGGCGGCGGCATAGAATCGGCCCGCCGTGCCGTAGCCCGCCGCATAGGCCGCCTCGGTCACGGTGCCGGCCGCGGGCAGGGCAGCGGCGAGGCGCTCGGCCCGCACGGCCCCGGCATAGGCCTTCGGGGTCACGCCGGTGATGGCCTTGAAGACGCGGTGGAAGTGGAACGGGCTCAAGCCCGCCGCCCGGGCGAGCGCCGCGAGGGCAGGGGGCTCCACCGCCTCACCGATGCGGCGACAGGCGCGGGCCACGGCCTCGGCGTGACGCTCCGCCCGGGGCGGATCGTCCGGGCGGCAGCGCAGGCAGGGGCGGAACCCCGCCGCGCGGGCCGCCGCCGGGGTGGCGTGGACGCTCACGTTGTCCCGGCGCGGGGTGCGGGCACCGCAGCCCGGCCGGCAATACACCCCGGTGGTATGCACGGCGTAGACGAAGCGCCCCTCGGCCGCCGGATCGCGGGCGGCGACGGCGGCCCAGCACGCGTCGTCGATGGCGGCCGGGGCATCGTCCGGGGGAGCGGGGAGGGAGCGGCTGGGAACGGGACCGGTCATGCCCCTACCCTGGCGCCTTCGGGCCGGGGGCGCATCCCGGTTCTTGCTGCCGAATTCCGTTCCGGTCGCCCTCGCTCGCACAGAGGTGGAGCACGGCGTAGGACCGCCACGGCCGCCACGCCTGCGATCGGGCCAGCAGACCGGCGGGGCTCGGGCGCCCGCCCCCGTCGTCGAGGGCGCGCAGGAGGGCGAGGTCGCCCGCCGGCAGGGCGTCGGACGCGCGAAGGGCCCGGAGCGCGATGTACTGCGCCGTCCAGTCGCCGATGCCGCGCAGGCGCCTTAGGGCGGCGACGACCGCCTCGGGCGGCTGGCCCGGCGCCAGCAGGCCGGGCGCCTCCGCCACGGCCGCCGCCAGGGTCCGGACCACCTCCCCCCGGGCACGCGGCCATGCCGAGGACCGCCGCGATGTCGGCCCCCGCCAGCCGCTCCGGCGTCGGGAAGACGTGACTCGAGGGAAGGACGTGACTCGAGGGAAGGACGTGGCTCGAGGGAAGGACGTGGCTCGGGCCCGGCGGGTCGGTGGGGTCCGTGAGCGGCGCGCCGAAGGCGGCCACCAGCCGGCCGGCGAGGCGGGTCGCCGCCGCCACGGAGACCTGCTGGCCGAGGATGGCGCGCGCGGCCAGTTCGAACCCGTCCCACGCGCCGGGCGCGCGCAGGCCCGGCCGGGCCGCGACGAGACGCGCCAGACGGGGATCTTCCGCGAGGCCCATGCGGATCGCCGCCAGATCGGCATCGCAGTCGAACATCGGCCGAAGGCGGGCCAGGACCGCCGGCACGGCACCGGGGTCGGGATGCCGAATCCGCGCCACCAGGACGTCGCCCTCGCCCGGGCCGACGGTGACGTCGCCGTGCCGTCCGTACAGGTCGATGGTCCGGCGATAAGCCTCCGGCGTGACCGCCTCCACGCCCGGGATGGCACGGGCGGCGAGGTAGTCGCGGATCGCCGGCCAGTCGTAGGGCGGGGTGTAGGGCAGGGCGACGGACGTCACGGCGGGGCGGACCTCGAAACTTGGCTCTCGAAACTTGGCTGGAGACGCTTTGAAGGGATGGCGCAATCGCGCCGACACTACCCGAAGCCGCCCCAAGGCGCTCCCAAAGCGCTTTCCCACCTCCCGAACGCCGTTCGCATAAGATATATTATGGAACCTAGAGCTAGGGAATCAGGGGCAGGGGGCCTTCGTACCCCAGGGCGTCCCGACCCGATCGGCGGGCTCCTCGACCCGTGAACGTTGAATTCATTCTGTCCGCCGACTTCGGCGCATAACCCGAACAATCCTGTCCGGTTGTGGCACAGGAGGCGCTAAACGCCCTCGCCTTCGTCATAATCCCGGCTCACAAGGGGTGCTACACGGCTGCACCGCCCCGGGCGCAGACCGTTACCGAAGCGAATGTGATGCCGATCCCCGCACGCCTTCCCGTCATCCCGATGCTCGGCCTCGCCCTGGTGGCGCTCTGTGCGCCGGCCCGGTCCGAGCCCGTTCCCGTGCATGCGGTCCATGCCGGACTGGACGCGGAGACCGCGATCCCGCAGCCCAAGACGGTGCGTCCTGCGCT
This sequence comes from Methylobacterium sp. Leaf100, assembly GCF_001422845.1. Classification (NCBI taxonomy): domain Bacteria; kingdom Pseudomonadati; phylum Pseudomonadota; class Alphaproteobacteria; order Hyphomicrobiales; family Methylobacteriaceae; genus Methylobacterium; species Methylobacterium sp. Leaf100. The sequence goes on from NZ_LMMW01000007.1 coordinate 58,769, forward strand.
TCACGCCCGCACCCTGGCGCGTCTGCCGCGCCTCGCCGGCCTCGTGGCCAAGGGGGCGGATATCCGCATCGTGGCGTTCGGCTCGTCCTCGACGGAGGGCATCGGCGCCACCTCCCCGGCTGCGACCTATCCGGCGCAGCTGCAGGAGGATCTCGAGTCGCGGCTCGACAAGGCCGCCTCGGACCACCAGTTCGTCACCGTGCTCAACCGGGGCAAGGGCGGCGACGATGCCGAGGCCATGGCCCGGCGCCTGGAACGCGACGTGCTGGCCGACAAGCCCGATCTCGTGATCTGGCAAACGGGCAGCAACGACCCGATGAGCGGCGTCAGCGTGGAGCGCTTCGCCGAACTGACCCGGGCCGGCATCCTGGCGATCCGCGCCACGGGGGCGGACGTGATCCTCATGGACCAGCAATGGTGCAAGCGCCTGTCCGGCACCGCCGGATCGGAGCTCTACGGCACCGCCCTGCACGCCGTCGCCAGCGAACTCGACGTTCCGGTGATCCGGCGCAACGCCATGATGCGCGCCTGGGTGGCCAAGGGCCTGCTTACGCCCACCCAGATGATCGGCCCCGACGGCCTCCACATGACCGATGCGGGCTACAACCATCTCGCCAAGGCGGCGATGACGCAGATCCTGGTGAGTGCCGGCCTGCCGGACGAGACTCCGGCCCGCAACTGATCCCGGACCGCCCTCCTCCGCCGCCGCTCACACGTCCACGGTCACCCGCAAGCCGTCATACGCCGGCACCACGTGCGGCGGGAGCTTGCGCGCCAGGGTGGCGTAGTCGAGGTCGGTGTGGAGGTTGGTGAGGATGGCGCGGCGGGGCCGCACCGTCTCGATGAGGGCGAGGGCGTCCGAGACCGAGTAGTGCGTCGGGTGCGGCGTCTCCCGCAGGGCGTCGATGATCAGCAGGTCGAGGCCGTGCAGGTGCGCCTGGGACCCCGCCGGCATCAGGCTGACATCGGGTGCGTAGGCCGCCGGGCCGAACCGGAATCCGAGCGCCGCCTCGTTGCCGTGCTCCATGGCGAAGGGCAGGGCCGTCACCGCGCCGCCCGCCCCGCCGACCTCCACCGTCTCGCCCGGGACGAGATCGTTCATGTCGAGGATCGGCGGATACTCGCTGCCCGGCGGGGTCTCGAAGCAGTAGCCGAAGCGACGCTCCAGGAGCGCCCGGGTGAGGGCGTCGGCATAGACCGGAATGCGCCGGCGCATGTGGAGCACGAGGGGCCGGACGTCGTCGATGCCGTGGGTGTGGTCGGCATGTGCGTGGGTGAACAGCACCGCGTCGAGATGCGTCACCCCCGCGCCGATGAGCTGCTCGCGCAGGTCCGGCGCGGTGTCGACGAGGACGCTGGTGCGCCCGGTCTCCGGGCCGCGCTCGACGAGGAGCGAGCAGCGCCGCCGCCGGTTCTTCGGCTCGGCCGGATCGCAGGCGCCCCAGCCATAGGCGACCCGGGGCACGCCGCCGGACGAGCCGCAGCCGAGGATCGTCACCGTCAAGGAACCCATCGCCACCTCCGCTGCCGTTGGTATCGGAGGGGGGAGGGGCATGTCACGCCCCCCTCGCCTGTCCCCTGCCCGCTCAGGCGGCGGCCTTGTGGAACAGGCGGTGGAAGTTCGCGGTGGTGAGCGCCGCGAAGGCGTCGAACTCCATCTCCAGGGTCTTCGCCAGGGCCCGCGCCGTGTCGGCGGTGTAGGCCGGCTCGTTGGTGCGGCCCCGGTGCGGCTCGGGCGCCAGGAACGGCGCGTCGGTCTCCACCAGCAGGCGGTCGCGCGGCACCTTGAGGGCGATGGCGCGCAGTTCGTGCGAGCGCCGGAAGGTGACGATGCCGGAGAACGACACGGAGAGGCCGAGATCGACCCCGACCTCGGCGAGGCGGGCGCCCGACGAGAAGCAGTGCAGCACCGCCTTGAAGGCCCCCTGCCCCATCTCGTCGACGAGGATCGCCTCCATCTCGGCATCGGCGTCGCGGGAATGGATCACCAGGGGCAGGCCGGTCTCGCGCGCCGCCGCGATGTGGCGGCGGAACACCCGCTCCTGCACGGCCTCCGGCGCGGCGTTGTCGTAGTGGAAGTCGAGGCCGGATTCGCCGATGCCGACGCAGCGCGGATGCCGGCTCAGGGCCACGATCGTCTCCGTCGGCACGTCGGGCTCGTCCCCGGCCCCGTCCGGGTGGGTGCCGATGGTGTGCCAGATCTCGGGATGGGCCTCGGAGATCGCCGCGTAGGTCTCCGCCTTCGCGACCCTGGTCGAGATGGTGACCATGCGGGTCACCCCCGCTGCGCGCGCGCGGGCGATGACGCCCGGCAGGTCCTCGGCGAAGTTGGGGAAATCGAGGTGGCAGTGACTGTCGACCAGCATTGTTGCTCAGGGTTTCTTTGCGGACGGAAATGCGACGGGCGCAACTGTTTCCCAGAAGCCTACGGGAATCACACCAGCGTCCGGATCGGCCGCGGCGCGGCTGGCGGCTTCCTCGTCGCTCAGCGCGTTGTAGGCCGAGCTGAGGGGCTCGACAGGCAACATCGCATCGAGGCTATCGAACCTCACGATCTCGAGCCTGGATGGACACGTGATGCCGAAGCTGTTTGATCGCTTCGGATAAAGCGGTCGCGGCAGGCTCCCTCTCCTTCCAAGGGAGGGGGCCCGCGCGAAACCTCATCCTGGAACGGCGGCCTCGACCCCCGCATCACCCCACACTGGCCGCCGGCTCGACGAAGCGCGGGAACAGCCCGACGGGGGCGGGGAGCGGCGTGCCGGGCACGAGGCGACCGCCCTCCCCCACATGGGCGAGCTGGCGTTGGTCGCCCGGCACGGCCAGCAGGTCGAGGAGCTTCCCCGCCGAATCCGGCATGAACGGCTGCACCAGGATGGCGATGGCCCGCAGGGTCTCGGCCACCACGTAGAGGGAGGCGGCCATGCGGGCCGGGTCGGTCTTGCGCAGGACCCAGGGCTTCTGGGCGTCGAAATAGCGGTCCGAGGCCGTCACCACGGCCCAGATCTCGGTGAGCGCCGTGTGGAGCGCGAGCCGGTCCATGGCATCGCGCACGGCGCCCGGCAGGGCGTCGGCCAGGGCCAGGAGCGCCCGGTCGTCCTCGGTGAGGTCGCCGTGCTCCGGAACCAATCCCGAAACGTTCTTGGCGATCATCGAGAGCGAGCGCTGGGCGAGGTTGCCGAGCCCGTTGGACAGGTCCGCCGTGGTGCGGGTGACGATGGCCTCGTGGGAGTAGTTGCCGTCGCCGCCGAAGGGTACCTCCCGCAGGACGAAGTGGCGCACGGGGTCGACGCCGTAGGTGGCGATGAGGTCCATGGGGTCGACGACGTTGCCCAGCGACTTCGACATCTTCTCGCCCTTGGAGAGCAGGAAGCCGTGACCGAAGACGCGCTTGGGCAGCGGCAGTCCGGCCGACATCAGGAAGGCCGGCCAGTACACCGCGTGGAAGCGGACGATGTCCTTGCCGATGACGTGCAGGTCCATGGGCCAGAACTTTTTGCGCGCGTCCGCCTCGTCCGGGAAGCCCGTGACGGTGAGGTAGTTCGTGAGCGCGTCGACCCAGACGTACATGACGTGGTCGGGATGCCCCGGCACCGGCACGCCCCAGTCGAAGTTCGTGCGGCTCACGGAGAAGTCCTTGAGGCCAGAGCGTACGAAGCTCGCCACCTCGTTGCGCCGGGTCTCCGGGCCGATGAAATCGGGCTGGGATTCGTAGAGGGCCAGCAGCCGGTCCCCATAGGCCGAGAGGCGGAACAGGAAGTTCTCCTCCTCCATCCAGGTCACGGGCGTGCCGGTCTCGCGCGACCGGCGCTCCCCGTCGGGGCCGATCTCGGTCTCGTCCTCGGCGTAGTAGGCCTCGTCGCGCACGGAGTACCAGCCGGAATACTTCGACAGGTAGATATCGCCGTTGGCCTCCATCCGGCGCCAGAGTTCCTGCGCGGCGGCGTAGTGCACGGGCTCGGTGGTGCGGATGAAGCGGTCGTGCGAGCAGTTGAGGGCCTTGACCATGGTCTCGAACAGGCCGGCCATGCTGTCGGCGAGGGCCCGCGGCGACAGCCCGGCCTTGGCGGCGGCCTGCTGGATCTTGAGGCCGTGCTCGTCGGTGCCCGTGGAGAAAAGCACCTCGTAGCCGTCGAGGCGCTTGAAGCGCGCGATGGCGTCCGTGGCGATCGCCTCGTAGGCGTGGCCGATATGCGGGGCGCCGTTGGGGTAGGAGATCGCGGTGGTGAGGCCGAAGGTTTTTTCGGAGGCCGGGTCGGTCACGTCGAAGTATCCCCGGAGGCTGGGTTCATGGGATCACAGGACGAAGACTCGTAGGACGTCCGTCCGGTTCAGGCCGCCGCGCGCAGGGCGCCGGCGAGGTCTCCGAACAGGGACAGGACCAGCGGCCGGCGGTCGAGATTGTAGGTCGCGGCCTCCCGCGCGGCGCGGGCGATCTTGTCACACACCTCGACCAGGGCCGCAAGGCGGGCCGGCCCCTCGTGGGCGCGCCGGTCGAGTTCGGCCGAGACGAAGCGGAACACCGTGTCGAGGCTCGCGGCGAACAGGTCGTCGGAGTCGCGGCCCGAGAGCTTCTCCGCGAGCGCCAGGATGCGGCGCCAGTCCGGGTGGTCGAGGCGGGCGAGGAGGGTCTCGACTTCCGCGACGAGGTTGGCGGTGGCGGGATCGAGCATCGCCATCGCCTGCGCCACCGAGCCCTCCGACAGGGCGGCGGCCCGGGCCAGCGCCTCGGCTTCGGGCTGGACGAAGGGCGGGGGAAAGCCCGCCACAACCCGGGCGACCTCGGCCTCGGGCAGCGGCCGCAGGGTCAGGGCCCGGCAGCGCGAGCGGATGGTCGGCAGAAGCCGGCCCGGCGCGTGGCTGACGATGAGGAACAGGGAGCGGGGCGGCGGCTCCTCGACCATCTTCAGGAGGGCGTTGGCGCTGTTGGCGTTGAGGTCCTCGGCGCTGTCGACGATGCAGATACGGTAGCCGGCCGCCCCCCCGGTGGAGCCGAAGAGCTCCAGGGCGCCCCGCGCGGCATCGACGGAGATCTTCGTCGCCAGGGTTTTCGCCGTGGGCGGCCGTGTCCGGCGCAGGGCGACGAGGTTGGGGTGGGACAGGGCCGCGACCTGGCGGGCCGCCGGGTGGCCCGGATCGACGTGGAGGGTTTCGGGGATCGCGTCGAGGCCCGGATTGGCGATGAGCCAGCGCGCCATGCGGTAGGCCAGCGTCGCCTTGCCGATGCCGCGGGGGCCGCCGATGAGCCAGGCGTGGTGCAGGCGCCCGGACGCGATCCCGGCGACGAGGGCGGCCTCGGCCTCGGTGTGGCCGACGAGGCCCGCCTGCTCGCGGGGGCGGGGAATGTGGGGCAGGTCGCCCGGCTCGACATCCTCGGGCAGGCGTTCAGGCCGCATCGCCATGTCCCTCCCTGGTATGCTCCTCCCTGGTATGTCCCTCCTTGGTATGCTCCTCCCTGGTATGTCCCTCACCGATAGGCGCCTCGCCGAGAAGCAAGGGCAGCCGCGCCGCCACGGCCGCCCGGATCGCCGCCTCCACCGCCTCGGGGTCGGCGCCGGCGTCGACGATGGCGCAGCGCTCCGGCTCGGCTTCGGCGATGGCACGGAACGCGGCGCGCAGGCGGGCGTGGAACTCGAGGGCCTCGGCCTCGAACCGGTCGGGTGCCGCGTCCGAGCGCTTGGCGGCGCGGGCGAGGCCGAGCGCCGGGTCGAGGTCGAGGATCAGGGTGAGGTCGGGCCGCGTCGGACCGACGACGACGCGCTCCAGGCCGAGGACGAGGGCGGGATCGAGGCCGCCGGCGGCGCCCTGGTAGGCCCGGGTCGAATCCGCGAACCGGTCGCACAGCACGGTCTCGCCCCGGGCCAGGGCCGGGCGGATCAGGGTGTCGAGGTGGTCGATGCGGGCGGCGGAGAACAGCAGGGCCTCGGCGAATGGGCCGTGCGGCTTGGCGATGCCGGCGAGCAGGGCGGCGCGGATCGCCTCGGCCTTGGGCGAGCCGCCGGGCTCGCGCGTCACCACCACAGGGCGGCCGGTGCGGGCGCGCAGGTGCTCGGCGAGGCGCCGGACCTGGGTAGATTTCCCCGCCCCCTCCCCGCCCTCGAAGGTGATGAACGCCCCCGTCGCGCCGATCCCTGTCGCGCCTTCCGTCAAGACCTGTCTTCCGTCACGACTCGCTGTCCGTCACGATTTGGCGCCGGCCTTCTCGAAGGCGCGGCGGAACAGGCCGGTGCCGACCTCCAGGGCCGCGTCGAGGGCCCGCTGCGGAATCGTGCCGGCCGGGACGTCGGCGCCGGCATAGAGCGGCTGGTCGAGGGCCTGGATGTCGCCGCGCATGATCCGCAGGCGGCCCACGGCCTTGCCCTCCTGTACGGGGGCGACGAGAGGCCCGTCATAGACCGCCTTGGCGGTGATCTTGTCGCCGGTGCCGCGCGGCAGCAGCACCCGCACGGGTTTCTTCGCCACCAGCGGCACGCTTCCCTGCGCGCCGCCGTAGACGGAGGCCTCCGCCACGGTCTCGCCGGCGGCGAAGACCTGACGCGGCTCGAAGGCGCGAAAGCCCCACTCCACCAGCTTGCGGGATTCGGCGGCCCGGTCGCGCGCGGTCTTGAGGCCGCTCACCACCATGATCAGGCGCTGGCCGTTCTGCACCGCCGAGCCGGTCAGGCCGTAGCCGGATTCCTCGAGGTAGCCGGTCTTGAGCCCGTCGGCGCCGATGTCCAGCGCCAGCAGCGGGTTGCGGTTCTGCTGCTTGATCTTGTTCCAGGTGAACTCGCGTTCGGCGAACATCTTGTAGAGGTCGGGGTAGGTCTCGATGAGGTGCAGGGCAAGCTTGGCGAGGTCCCGCGCGGTCACCTTCTGGTCGGGCGCCGCGTAGCCGGTGGCGTTGCGGAAGGTCGAGCGCGACAGGCCGATCTCGCGGGCCCGGTTGGTCATCATCCGCCCGAAATTCTCTTCCGAGCCGGCGATGCCCTCACTGATCGCGATGGCGGCGTCGTTGCCCGACTGGACGATGAGCCCGCGCAGGAGGTCGGACAGCTTGATGCGGCTGTTGAGCTGGGCGAACATCGAGGAGCCGCCGCCGCCGGCCCCGCCCCGGCGCCACGCGTCCTCGGTGATCTGGAATTCGGACTCCATGGTGAGCCGGCCCTGCCGGATCTCGTTGAAGACGATCTCGGTGGTCATCAGCTTGGCCATGCTGGCCGGGGAGAAGGGCTCGTCGGCCCCCTTCTCGAACAGCACCGAGCCGGAATCGGCATCGATGAGGATCGCGTGCGGCGCCGCCGACTGGAAGCTCTGGGCAAGGGCGCCCCAGGCGGAGGCGGCGAGCAGGCCGCAGACCAGGGCCGTCCGGCTCGCGTGAAGAACCATCGCGCGCATCTTTCGCCTCACACCACTCGACGCCAGAATCTCGTCACCCCGATCACCGGCCCCCACCAGTGATCAAGCGTGACGATACAGGGATTTGCGTGCGAGATCGAACCCAAATGCGTGATGCCTCACGGCATTTCGCATCGCACAACGCCGCAGAGTTCCGGGGCAGAGTTCCGGGTCAGCGCGCCTCGGCCACCCGCGCGCGCGCGGGCTTGCCGGCCACGACGGCGGTCCTGGCCGGGGCGGCCTTGCCCACGGGTGTCGGCGTGGCCTTGCCCGCGAGGACAGGCGTGGCCTTGGCCGTCACCTTCGCGGGCGGCAGCGTTGCCTTCGCGACCGCCACGGCCTTCACGGGTCCGCCCGCCTTGGCTGAGTCGACGGTCTTACCCACGCCGCCCTTCGAGGCAACGACGGTCTTGTCCGCAGCGGTGGTCTTGCCCGCAGCGACGGCGTGCACCGGGGCGACGTCCCTGCCGGTCCCTCTGGCCACGGCCTTCGGCTGAACGGACGGCGCAGGCCAGGCGGCGGCGGTGCGGGTGAGGGGCTGGGCGGCGGCCTGCATCCGGCCCCCGGTCCGGTGACCGTCCTCGATCCCGCGCGCCGCCAACCGCACGGGCGGCGGGGTCAGGACCAGGGGCGCCGGCGCGAGGCGCACGGGGGCGGTGGGCACATGCCGGAAGGTGGTCTCCCGCACGGCGGTCGGCTGGACGGCGGCCGGCACGGCGAGGCCGGCCGCGCTCGCCAGGAGGATCGGCTGGACCCGTGCCGGACGGGGCGCCTCGCGCGGCGTCTCCTGAACGGTCTCGGAAGCGGCCTCCGGCGCGGTCTCGCGCGGTGCCTCGTCGGCGGCGGGCTTGAACGCCAGGGCGGAGCGGCCCCGGGCCAAGGGTTCGTCGGGGCCGAGGTCGGCCACCATCACCGGCGAGGCCCCGCGGATCGCGGCGGGCACGCCGTCCGTGCGCAGGGTCGCCAGCAGCTTGCGGTCGTCGCTGCCGGCGGTGGAGGCCTTGCCGACATACTCGACGCGGACGCGGGAGGTGCCGCCGCGGTGGAATTCCAGCGCCTGGGCCACCTCCTCCGACACGTCCATGATGCGGTCGGCGTGGTAGGGCCCGCGATCGTTCACCCGCACGATCATCGAGCGGCGGTTGGCGAGGTTGGTGACGCGGGCGTAGCTCGGCAGGGGCAGGGTCGGGTGCGCGGCGGCGATGGAATTGCGGTCGAACACCTCGCCGTTGGCGGTCAGGCGACCGTGGAAGGCGGCGCCGTACCACGAGGCCTGCCCCTCGCGGACGTAGCCCTTGGCGTCCTCGCGCGGCACGTAGGTGCGGCCGGCCACCACGTAGGGCTTGCCGGAGAAGCGGCGTCCGCCGCCCTTCGGGATCACGTCGCCCTCCTTGTAGAGGCGCGGGCTCGCCTTGACCCCGTATTTCGGATCGAGGGTGGAGCCCGAGGGCCCGGCGAATTTCTGCTGCGGATTCTGGGCGCAGTTGGCGGTGGTGAGCGCCACGGCGCAGACACCGAGGAGCTGCCACAGGGGGCGGCCCGGCACAGCGGATACGAGGCCGGCCTTCGTCGAACGCGTCATCCCAAGAATCCGCCCCGCCGCCTCGTTACGCAACACACACCCGCGACCGAGACGACGAGGTCCACCGGGGCCCGGAGCGGCGCGAACGCACGCCATCCCGAGGGCCGCAGGTTTGTCGCTTTGCCGTAAACGAAGGCTGAATGGGATCGACGGGATTGCCGTGCGGGCGGGTCAGCCGGCCCAGCGCAGGGTCACGCACTACCTTCAGAATCGAGGCGAACCCGTTACACAATCCAAAGAATATGAAAAACCTGACGATCAGTACAATGAATCTGTGAGCCGCCTCGCTCGCGCGAGGGCCGGGGTTCGGGCGTTGCGCTGAGAGGTTGGATCGAAATCCCAGCGTAACCATCTTAATCGAAACGAGGAATCATCCCAGGCGCGGAGACTCGGCTGTCCAGGGCAGGCACCGAACCCTGCCGCGCGGAAGCGACACGGGTCCGCGCCGACCCGCCTCAGCGCGGGTCGGTCTCCGTCAGCTGCTGGATGGAGCGGGCGCCGCGCTGGCGGAACAGCAGGTCGAGGGCCTCCAGCATCAGGCCGTGCATCTTGGCCCGCTCGGCATGGGCGATGTCGCGCAGCTGATCGTAGACCGGCGGCTCGAGGTAGACCGACATCTGCCGCGCCCGCTGCTTCAGGGTGGCGGCGGGCCGGGGGCGGGGGGGGCCGACGTCGAGCTGGACGATCTCGGCGGTGGCGTGCGGGGGGCGCCCCGTCGTGGCCGAGGCCGCGACGATGGCGGCGAGGCTCGGCTTAGGCGGCTTTGACATGCTTTGAGACCTGCATCCGCTTCTCGATCCAGGTCCAGAGCTTGCGGATCTCGCCCGCGGCCTGGCCCTTCGGATTGAACTCGGTGACGCCCTGGCCGACCCCGATGGCGTCCTGGTGGTCCGTGCGGGCGACGATGTTCACGTCGGGCAGGATGCCGAGCACCGCGAGGCCGTCGGCGGCGTCGCGGATGCGGTAGGAGCGCGGCGGGGTCTGGTTGAGGACGAAGGCGAACTTCTTCTCGAGGCGATAGACGGCGGCCAGGGTCGGCTTGAACGCCCGCAGGTCCGCCGGCGTCGGCCGGCACGGGATGATGCAGAGATCCGCCGCGCGGATCGCCGAGAGGGTCCCGGTGGAATCGACGCCCGGGGTGTCGATGAAGACGTAATCGTAGGAGGATTCGCGCAGCTTGGCCATGACCCCGTCGATCTGGGTCGCGTCGATCTGGGCGACCTCGGGACCGTCGGCGGTGCGGTGGTCGAGCCAGTCGGAGATCGTCGCCTGCCGGTCCATCTCGAGGATGCACACGGACAGGCCGCGCTCCTGCGCGGCGACGGCGAGCGAGATGCACAGGGTGCTCTTGCCGCTGCCCCCCTTCTGCGTGACGAACGTGATGGCCTTCATCCTGGCGCCCCTTCGCGGCTCTCGACGTGTCCCGGCCACCCAGGACCTGCCGCGCGGGCCGGTTCGTCCTGTGACGCAAGGATGACCTGATCCATCTCCCCGATCATGGTTAATCCTTCGTTAAACCGCGGCCCGTCCTCCGCCCCCGCCGCCACTCCCAAAATCCAATCTGAGGTTGCTGGTTGGCCATAAAAGCGCAACCGCCCCCTTCTCCTAAGCTGGTTTCACGGGTAGCCTGGGTCGACCAGGGCGTGTCGCGCCGCGCGCACGATCAACCTCAGGTAAATTCCACCGCCTGCCCCGCGACCGGCTCCGGACCCCGCGCTCCGGCGGTGCCCCTTCGCGGTGCCCCCTCCAGGAGATCCATGTCCCGGCTCATGCACGCGGCGGCGAACGGCGACGAGGTGCAGGCGGCCCTGGCGGCCTCCGGCGTCGTCGGCCTGTGGACCTACGACATCTGGACGGATCGCCTCGTGCTCTCGGGCGACCTCGCCGAAATCCTGGATCCCGGGCAGGAACTCGAGCCCGGGCAGGAACTCGAGCCCGGGCAGGAACTCGAGCCCGGGCAGGAACTCGAGCCCGGGCAGGAACTCGATCCCAAGCAGGAACCTGCGGCGCCCGGCATGCCGCTGGAGAGCCTCCTCGGCGGAATTCACGACGAGGACCGTGCCCGGGTGGAGAACGTCGTCCACGCCGCCATCGTGGGCGCCGCGCCGTTCGACGTGGCCTTCCGCACGGCGCGGAGCGGGCGCACCCTGTCCTTGCGCGGACGGATCGAGTGCGACGACGCCGGGCAGCCCCGGCACGGGCGCGGCATCGCCCTCGACCTCACCCACGAGGAAGGGCTCGACCGGCCGGCCCAGCACGCGGTGAACCGCATGGCTGAGCACGCCATCGCCCTGCACGGCCTCGTCGGGCACCTGCACCGCCCTGCCCTCGCCCGGCTCCTCGACGGCCTGATGCGGGAGATCGGCCGCGAACTCGCCCGCCACCTCCGGGACGCGGCCGGCGAGCGCCGACACTGACCCCCTGCCGGGCCGCGGCTCCTGCCGCGCCGTGGCCTTCCGTGGGAGTCGGCGACCCCTTCGGATCGATCCGGCGGGATCGCGGCCCGCGGCGAACCCGGCCCCCGCCTCGCCGCAACGGCGGGCCGACGGCGAGAATCCGCCCCCCCCTCGCCCCGGAAGATGATCTACACCGGCCTTTCCGAACGCGATCGTGCCCACGGCCACGGGCCGGGCGACGACGCGCCAGTGCATTTGGGAAGGCAGCGGATGTCCGCAGGGTCAGGTCGCCACGTCGTCGTCATCGGGTCGGGCGCGGTGGGCACGGTGAGTGCCCTCGAATGTCTGCGGGCGGGGCACCGCGTCACCGTGGTCGATCCGGGCCAGCCGGGCGGCGAGCACGCCACGAGCTACGGCAACGCCGGCTGGCTCTCCTCGCATTCCGTGATCCCGCCGGCCGAGCCGGGGATGTGGCGGCGGGTCCCCTCGTTCCTCCTCGATCCCCTCGGCCCGCTCTCGATCCGCTGGACCTACCTGCCCAAGGTCATGCCCTGGCTGATCCGCTACCTGCTGGCGGCCCGGAATCCGGCCCTGATCGAGCGGACGGCGCGGGCGATGCGGACGCTGCTGGTGGATGCGCCGAAGCTCCACGCGGGTCTGGCGGCCGAGGCCGGGGTGTCGCACCTCATCGAGCGCCGCGGCGTGCTGCACGTCTATCCCGACCGGGCGGCCTTTGCGGCCGAGGCCCGGTCCTGGGCCATCCGCCGGAAGGTCGGCGTCGCATGGCTCGAACTCTCGGCCGAGGAGGTGCGGCAGCGCGAGCCCCATCTCCATCCGCGCTACACCTTCGGCGTCGTGGTCGAGGAGGCGGGGCATTGCCGCGATCCCGGCGGCTACGTCGCCGCCCTAGCGGATCTGGCCCGCGCGCGGGGCGCGACCCCGGTCACCACCCGGGCGACGGGGTTCCGCCATGCGGCGGGCCGGCTCGCCGCCGTGGTGACCGAGCAGGGCGAGATCGCGTGCGACTGCGCCGTGGTGGCGGCCGGCGCGCGTTCGAGGGCGCTGACCGCCGCGCTCGGCGACCCGCTGCCCCTGGAGAGCGAGCGCGGCTACCACGTGATGCTGCCCGACGCGGCGGTGGGTCCGCGCACGCCGGTGATGGCCTCCGACGCCAAGATGATCGTCAACCACATGAACGGCGGGCTGCGCGCCGCCGGGCAGGTCGAGTTCGCGGGGCTCGCGGCGCTGCCCAACTGGAAGCGCGCCGACATCCTGCGCGATCACCTCGTCTCGATGTTCCCGGATCTCGCCGGATCCGTGTCGGCCGAGGGCCTGCGGGTCTGGCTCGGCCACCGGCCGAGCATGCCGGACGGGCGCCCCTGCATCGGAACGGCGCGGACCACCGCCGACGTGATCTACGCCTTCGGGCATGGCCATGTGGGCCTCGTCGGCTCGGCCCGGACCGGCCGCCTCGTCGCCCAGCTCGCGAGCCGGGCCGAGCCCGAGATCCCCCTCGCGCCGTTCGATCCGCGCCGCTTCCTCTGAGGGGATCGGCGGAACCCGCCCCCCCCCCGCGCGGTCACGGCAGGGCGGACGCCGCGCGCACGGGGCGGGCCACCCGCGCCGCGAGGGCGCGCAGGGCCGGGGCCGCCTCGGCCGGGGGCTTGCCGAGGGCCCGGGCATAGGCGTGGATCTCGGCGGTGCAGCCGCGCGGCGCGGCGGCCGCGGCGTCGGACACTGGCTCGATCCACGGGGCGAGCCCGGTGCGGGCCACCAGGGCCGGCACCTCCGTCGCATCGGCCAACACCTCCCCGGCCTCGACGAGGTCGGCCCCCGCGCCGATCCGCGCGCAGGCGTCCCGGTCCTCCGTGCGGGCGGCCAGCATGGCCCGCAGGAGCACGCGGCCCGCGGCCAGCACCGTCGGATCGTCGGCGCGGGCGAGGCCGCGGGCGACCCCGAGGGCCGCGCGCCGGCGCAGGCCCGCGACGGACTCGGCCTCCGGGCGGCCGTCGCGGTAGGCGTCGGCGTACCATGCGGCGAGCCCGTCCACGGCGCCCGGTGCCGCGGCGAGGAGCGGCAGGGTGCGCAGGACCGCCGCCCGGGCACCGGCGGGGCTCGCATCGTCGTCGAGGGTCGAGTCGGGAAACCGCCCGGTGTCGACGATCTCGGTGACGACGCGGGCGGCGAGAAGCCGGCCTGCCTCCGGAACCCAGAGGTCGGCGGAGGCGGTGGCCAGGGCCTCGGTCACAAAGGCGGGGTCGAGGCCGGCGGCGAGGTAGGCCGCGCGCTCGAACGTCCCGTCCGCCTGGATGGCCTGCCCGAACAGGCCGGCCTCGTAGGGGGCGTGGAACCCGAGGCGGCCGCCCTCTACGAGGAAGCGCCGGGGCCCGCGCACGAAGGCGAGGGTGCAGGCCGAGACGCAGTAATCGGGCACGTAGGTGGCGAGCCCCCGCGCCGCGACGAGGTCGCCGAGGGCCTGGCCCTCCTCCACGAGACCGCCCTCGCTGGTGAGGTGCAGGCGCTCGGCCCGGGGATTGGCGTCGAGGAGGGCACGCAGGCGCTCCGCCGTCCCCTCCCCCAGTTCGCCGGACAGGCGAATGTCGCGGCCGTGGGGCCCGAGGACGACCCGGGCGGGCGCGGCGGGCGTCTGGGTGCCGAAGCGCTCTTCCAGGCGGAGCGACACGGCCGCATAGGCCGCGCTCATGACCGGACCCAGACCGGTGCTCACACTGGTGTTCATGCCCGGATTGTTCATGCCCGGGTCGTTCATGCCCGGCCGGTCGAGGCAGGCGAGGGTTGCGAAGGTCAGGCACCCGGCCCCGGTCAGGCAGGCGGTTCCGGCCCCGAGGATGCGTCCGAGGCGTCCGCCCCACCCTGCCGTTCCCGTACGCGTTGCCATCCGACCGAGGCCTCCCGAACGCGTCGCGACGACGCGTTCGGGGGATGATCGCCCCTGGCAAGGCTTCGGCAAATCCCCCACCGGCGCCGGAAATCGCCGCGCCGGGCGGCGCGCGGGCCTCCGGAGACGGTCTCGCCTGCCCGTGCCGACGCGGGCGGATCGATCTCCCGCCGCGAACGCCGCACGCAGGATCGCATCCTCAAGGCCGGCCGAATATGTCGCAGGGGCAAGGGGTTGGGCGGCTTACGCCTCGCCGGGCGCGCGCAGCAGGTAGGTGTCCATGATCCAGCCGTGGCGGGCGCGGGCCTCGGTCCGGGTCCGGCCGATGGCGTCGGCGATGTCGCCGAGGCGGCCGGACAGCACGATCTCGTCGGCGGTGCCGAGGTAGGCGCCCCAGTAGATCGTGAGCTCCGGGTCGAGGTGGTCGAAGCGCGGATGCCCGTCGAGCATCACCACCGTGGTGTCGGCACCCGGGGGCAACCCCTCGGCGATCTGCCGGCCCGTGGTGATGTGGATCGGCGCGCCGATGCGGTTGAGGGCGATGCGGTGGCTCGCCGCCAGGGCCTGGACGCTGCTGATCCCCGGAATCACGTCGTAGACGAATGGCACGCGGCCGCGCGCCACGATGCGCTCGATGATCCGCAGAGTGCTGTCGTACAGGGAGGGGTCGCCCCAGACGAGGAAGGCGCCGCACTCGTCGGGCCGCAATTCGCCCTCGATCATCGCCTCGTAGAGGGCGGCCCGGGCGGCGTGCCAGGCCTCCACCGTCGCCCCGTAATCGGCCGGGTTGCGGTCGCGCTCCGGGTCCTGCGCCTCGACGAAGCGATAGGGCCGCTCGGTGATGTAGCGCTGGCAGATCTCGCGGCGCACGGCGACGAGGTCGGCCTTCTCGCTGCCCTTGTCGAGGACGAACACCACGTCGACCGTGTTGAGGGCGCGCACCGCCTGGACGGTGACGTGCTCGGGGTTGCCGGTCCCGATGCCGATGACCCGGATGGTTCGCAACATGTGACGCGCTCTCAGACCCATCGCCCGGCTTCGGCCTCGTTCCCTGGACCGAAGTCCGGCCCGAAGTCCCTGTCTTATCATGCTCTTACGGCGACGAACCGGAATTCGCGCCGCGGCGTCAGCCTAAGCGAGAAAATCGCCTCTGTCGCGGGGCGACGGCCAGCCCGGGCGGGACAACGCCACGGATGGAGGCCAAGGATCGGGGCCACAAACCGTGCGTGGCGGGCCGCCGGCTGGGCGCGAGACGCCTCGACAACGGACGCGCCCCGATCCTACTCCTCGGCGCCTCGCCCCGTTCCGGCACCCATCCGCGTTCCGAAGAGAGCTGCACCGCCATGACGCGCAAGACGAACCCGCCTTCCACCACGAACACGCCTTCCCCCTCTAACAAGACTTCCCCCTCGAACAGGACCGCCATCGCCGGCGCCCTCCTCCTCGGCCTGGCCCTGATTTCGGGCCCGGCCCAGGCCGCCCCCGGGCCCGACGACCATGCGGGCCACGGCACGCCCCATCATGCCCATCCGGCAGCGACGGCGGGCGCCGAAGCCCCCTCCACCCGCGCCTTCCGCGAAGCCGGGACGCAGATGCACGGCGACATGGACATCACCTATTCGGGCGACGTCGACCGCGATTTCGCAGCCGGCATGATCCCGCACCACCAGGGCGCCATCGCCATGGCCAAGGTCGCCCTGCAATACTCCAAGGACCCCGAGGTGCGGGCGCTGGCCGAGAGCATCGTCAAGGCCCAGGATGCCGAGATCGCCCAGATGCAGGCGATCCTGAAGCGCAAGCCTGCGCCGGCGAAGTAGAAAGGCCGCGCCGGGGCCAGGGTACGCCATCGGAACGTCTCGGGCGCCCCCGCGCCCGATCCGTCCCCCCGCTGGTCGCACTCCGGCCCGGCCCTATCTGGACGGGTTCCAGACAAGCCGCGCGGAGCCGCCCGAGCATGAGCTTTCCCATCACGCTGATCGTGAACGGCGAATCCCGCAGCCTCGTCCTCGAGGATGCGCGGGTCACCCTCCTCGACGCCTTACGCGAGCGCCTCGACCTCACCGGTTCGAAGAAGGGCTGCGACCGGGGCCAGTGCGGCGCCTGCACCATCCTGCTCGACGGGGTGCGGATCAACGCCTGCCTGGCGCTGGCCGTGAGCCACGACGGTGCGGCCATCACCACCATCGAGGGCCTGGCCGACGGCGACGTGCTGCACCCGGTCCAGGCCGCCTTCGTCGATCACGACGGCTACCAGTGCGGCTTCTGCACGCCGGGCCAGATCATGAGCGCGGTCGGCCTCATCCGGGAGGGCCAGGCCGGCGACGATCCCGAGCGGGTGCGCGAGGGCATGAGTGGCAACCTGTGCCGCTGCGGCGCCTATGCGGGGATCACCGAAGCCGTGCTCGCCGCGCAGGCGGCCATGAACGCGCCGGACGTCCTGCCCGGCGGCCACCTGATCGAGGACGCGGCATGAACCGGTTCGACTACGTCCGCGCCGGCAGCGTCGCCGAGGCCGTGGCGGCCCACGGGGCGGGGGCCGCGTATCTGGCGTCGGGCACCAACCTCCTCGATCTGATGAAGGGCGGCGTCACCCGGCCCGAACGCCTCATCGACATCTCGCGGGTATCGGGCCTCGATGCGCTCGAGACCCTGCCGGACGGCGGCGTCCGCATCGGCGCTCTGGTGCGCAACGCGACGCTGGCCCACGATCCGGCCTTCGCCCGGGCGTATCCGGCCGTGGCCGAGGCCCTGCTGTCGGGCGCCTCGGCGCAGTTGCGCAACGCCGCCACCACCGCCGGCAACGTCCTGCAGCGCACCCGCTGCCAGTACTTTTACGACACGGCGAGCGCCTGCAACAAACGCGCGCCCGGCGCCGGCTGCGAGGCCATTGGCGGGGCGACGCGCACCCATGCGATCTTGGGCTGGAGCCAGCACTGCATCGCCACCCACCCGTCGGATTTCTGCGTGCCGCTGGCCGCCCTCGACGCGGTGGTGGAGGTCGAGGGCCCGGCCGGACGCAGGGACATCCTGCTCGCGGACTTCCACCGCCTGCCCGGCGACGCGCCGGAGCGCGAGACCGAGCTGGCGCCGGGCGAATTGATCGTGGCTGTCCGGCTGCCCCCCGACGCAAAAGATTTCGCGGCCCATTCGCGCTACCTCAAGGTCCGCGAGCGCACCTCCTACGCCTTCGCACTGGTCTCGGCGGCCGTCGGGCTCACCTTCGACGGGGGCCGCATCGGGCAGGCCCGCCTCGCCCTCGGCAGCGTCGCCCTCAAGCCCTGGCGGGCGCGGGAGGCGGAAGCCCTGCTCGCCGGGCAGGTTCCGAGCCCCGAACTGTTCGCGAGCGCCGCCGCGGCGGCGCTCGCCGGGGCGCGGCCGTCCGGCGACAATGCCGCCAAGATCGAGCTCGCCCGCCGCATCGTCGTGCGGGCGCTCACCCTGGCGCAGGCCGGCACCCCAGCGCGCATCCCGGCCCTGCCGGCCAGTCCTTTCGGAGCCCGACCATGACCGAGCGCATGCGCCACGGCGCCTCCATCGGCCAGCCCCTGACCCGGCGCGACGGCCCCGCCAAGGTCACGGGCGCGGCCCGCTACAGCGCCGACTTCCACCCCGCGGGCATGCTCCACGCCGTCCTGGCCGTGAGCGCCATCGCCCGCGGCCGGGTGACCCACCTCGATGTCACGGCGGCGCAGGCGCATCCGGGCGTCGTCGCCGTGATGACGCCGGAGAACGCGCCCAAACTCGCCAAATCCCCGGACGACAAGGACAATCCCTTCGCGTTCCGCCTCGACCTCCTGCAGAATTCGGGCGTCCGCTACGCCAACCAGCCCATCGGGGTGGTGATCGCCGAGACCCTGGAGGCGGCCACCGAGGGCGCGGCCCTGCTCGATCCCCGCTACGAGGCGCAAGCCGCGAGCGTGGAACTGGGCGGCGAAGAGATCTTCACGCCCGGAACCGTCGGTGCCGGCTCGCCGACCCAGGAGGGCGCGGGCGACCTGGCGGCCGGGTTCGCCGCCGCCGAGACCCGGATGGAGGCCACCTACGAGACGGCGGCGCAGTATCACAACGCGCTGGAACCCCACACCAGCGTGGCGCAGTGGGACGGCGAACGCCTCACCCTCCACACGCCGACCCAGGCCCTGTGGATCGCCAAGGGCCGCCTCGCCGGCCTGTTCGGGATTCCGGAAGGCAACATCCACATCGTCAGCCACTATCTCGGCGGCGGCTTCGGCTCGAAGGGCTTCATCTCGTCCCCGCAGATTCTTGGGATCATGGCGGCCAAACTGGTCGGCCGGCCGGTGAAGCTGGTGACCCGGCGCGAGCAGATGTTCGGCCCCGTCGGCCATCGCGCGTCGACCCGCCAGACCCTCAAGCTCGGTGCCCGGGCCGACGGCGCCCTCACGGCGCTGGATCACCACACCCTGACGCTGACGAGCCGCCACGACGATTTCGTGGAGGCCTGCGGCCTCATCGCCCGCCACCTCTACGCCTCCGAGGCGATTTCCACGACGCACGCGGTCTCGCGGGCCGATATCGGCACGCCGATCTTCATGCGCGCCCCCGGCGAGGCCCCCGGCAGCGTCGCGGTGGAATCGGCCCTCGACGAACTCGCCCTGAAGCTCGACATGGACCCGCTGGACCTGCGGCTGAGGAACTACGCCGAGGTTGAGCCCATCACCCACCGACCGTTCTCCTCCAAGGCCCTACGCGAATGCTACGCGCAGGGCGCCGAGCGTTTCGGCTGGAGCAGGCGCCCGAAACAGCCGCGCCAGATGCGGGACGACCAGGGCCTCCTCGTCGGCTGGGGCATGGGCACCGCCACCTATCCGGCCGGGATGATGCAGGGCGAGGCCCGCGCCACCATCCGGGCCGACGGCACGGCGCTCATCGAGACCGCCGCCCAGGACATGGGCCAGGGCGCCTGGACGGTGCTGGCCCAGATCGCCGCCGACGGGCTCGGCCTCGACGGCGACCGGGTGGAACTCCGCATCGGCGATTCCGACCTTCCGAACGGCGGGCTCGCCGGGGGCTCCACCGGCACCGCCACCTCCGGCAGCGCCGTGCACGCGGCGACGCAAGCGGCCCTGGCGCAGCTCGCGGACCTCGCCGTCAATGACCGGGCCTCGCCCCTCTACGGCGCCGGCAATGCCGGCACGGTGGCGGAGAATGGGCGCCTCGTCCGCCGCGATGACCCCACCCGCGCCGAGGGCTTCGCGGAGATTCTTTCTCGAGCGGGCCGCGATTCGGTGGAGGCGAAGGGCACGGGGGCGGGCGACCCGGCATCGCGAAAAACCTACGCCATGCACGCGCACGGGGCGGTCTACGCCGAGGTGACGGTGGACCCCGATCTCGGGCAGATCCGGGTGACGCGGCTGGTCGGCGCGTTCGCGGCCGGGCGCATCGTCAACCCGCGCCTCGTGCGCAGCCAGTATTACGGCGGCATGATCTGGGGCGTGTCCCTGGCGCTGCACGAACACGCGGTGGTCGACACCCGGTCGGGCCGGGTGATGAACCCGAATCTCGCCGAGTACCACGTGCCGGTGAACGCCGACGTGCCGTCCATCGAGGCGATCCTGGTGGAGGAGCACGATCCGCACGTGAACCCGCTCGGCATCAAGGGGGTCGGCGAGATCGGCATCACCGGCACGGCGGGCGCCATCGCCAACGCCGTGTGGCACGCCACCGGCGTGCGGGTGCGCGACTTCCCCATCACCCTCGACAAACTGCTGGTCTGAGGGCAGCCTTCGCCCAAGTCCGGGCGGCGGTCGCTGCGGGAAGACGCCGCCCGAACCTTTTGAAAGTTTGGCCGGCGACCTATCTCACGGTCTCTCGCATGAAGACGGTAGGAAAGACGCCCCCATGGCTTCGCCCGGAGACTGGAAAATCCCCGCATCCGTGCAGCCCAAGGCCGCCGATTATGCCTTCGACCTCGCGCAGGCGCTGACCGCCATCGTCGCCCTCTCGACCCGCGTGCCCGACGAGGCCTTCACCGCCGAGACGCTGGGCACCGAGCGGGCCGGCAACGGCGTCGTCATCGGCGACGACGGCCTCGTGGTCACCATCGGCTACCTCGTCATGGAGGCCGACACCGTGTGGCTCACCACCCAGGACGGACGCTCGATCCCCGGCCATGTGGTCGGCTACGACGCGGTGACGGGCTTCGGCCTCGTCCAGGCCCTCGGCACCCTCGGCCTGCCGGCCCTGCCGCTCGGCCGCTCCGCCGGCGTGAAGGTCGGCGACCGCGCCATCGTCGCCGGGGTCGGCGGCCGCCAGCGCAGCGTCGCCGTGGAGATCGTCGCCCGTCAGGAATTCGCCGGCTACTGGGAATACGTCCTCGACGAGGCCCTGTTCACCGCCCCCGCCCACCCGCATTGGGGCGGCGCCGCCCTCATCGGGGCGGCCGGCGAGTTGCTGGGGATCGGCTCGCTCCAGCTCCAGCAGGGTACCCCGGAGGGGCCGAAGACCATCAACATGATCGTGCCCATCGACCTCCTGACTCCGATCCTCGACGACCTCGTCACCCGCGGCCGGGCCGACCGGGCGCCCCGGCCCTGGCTCGGCCTCTACGCCAGCGACGGCGACGATGCCGTGGTGGTGATGGGGCTCGCCGACGACGGCCCGGCGGAGGCCGCCGACCTGCGGGCCGGCGACGTGGTCGCCGCCGTGGCGGGCGAGCCGGTGGCGGATCTCGCGGGCTTCTTCCGGCAGGTCTGGGCGCTCGGCGAGGCCGGGGTGCGCGTGCCCCTCACCATCCGGCGCGACGGCCAGACCATCAAGCTCGCGGTGACGTCGGCCAACCGCGACCGCTTCCTCGTCTCCCCGCCCCTGCATTGATCCGGGCGCCCGGCGGGTCTATCCCGACACGATGACGGACAGAGCAGACCCTTTGCCAATCCACATCGTCGGCGGCGGGCTCGCGGGCTCGGAAGCCGCCTGGCAGATCGCGCAAGCCGGCCACCCGGTGGTGCTGCACGAGATGCGCCCGGTGCGCGGCACCGAGGCGCATCACGGCCAGGATCTGGCCGAGCTCGTCTGCTCGAACTCGTTCCGCTCCGACGACGCCAACGGCAACGCGGTCGGCCTGCTGCACCAGGAGATGCGCACCCTCGGCTCCGTCATCCTCAAGGCCGCCGACGCGCATCAGGTGCCGGCCGGCGGGGCGCTCGCCGTCGACCGCAACGGCTTCGCCGCCGCCGTCACCGCCGCCCTCGAAGCCCATCCGATGGTGACCATCGTGCGCGAGGAGGTCGAAGGCCTGCCGCCAGAGGAGTGGGGCCGGACCATCGTCGCCACCGGACCCCTGACCGCGCCGTCCCTGGCGCAAGCCATCCGCGACCTGACGGGTGCGGAGTCGCTCGCGTTCTTCGACGCCATCGCGCCCATCGTCCATCGCGATTCCATCGACATGGACAAGGCGTGGTTCCAGTCGCGCTACGACAAGGTCGGTCCCGGCGGCACGGGGGCCGACTACATCAACTGCCCCATGGACCGCGAGCAGTACGACGCCTTCATTCAGGCCCTCGTCGACGGCGACAAGATCGGGTTCAAGGAGTGGGAGGCCTCGACGCCCTACTTCGACGGCTGCCTGCCCATCGAGGTCATGGCCGAGCGCGGCCCCGAGACCCTGCGCCACGGCCCGATGAAGCCCGTGGGGCTGACCAACCCGCACGACCCGACGGTGAAGGCCTGCGCCATCGTCCAGCTGCGCCAGGACAACGCGCTGGGCACCCTCTACAACATGGTCGGATTCCAGACGAAGCTCACCTATTCCGAGCAGGTGCGGGTGTTCCGCACGATCCCGGGCCTCGAGAACGCCGAGTTCGCGCGCCTCGGCGGCCTGCACCGCAACACCTACCTCGACAGCCCCCGCCTCCTCGACGCGACCCTGCGGCTGAAGGCGCGGCCCTCGCTCCGCTTCGCCGGCCAGATCACCGGCTGCGAGGGCTACGTCGAGAGCGCCGCCATCGGGCTCATGGCGGGACGCTTCGCCCTGGCGGAGGCACGGGGCCAGACGCTCGCGCCGCTGCCGCCCACCACGGCGCTCGGGGCGCTGATCGGCCACATCACCGCCGGGCACATCGCCGCCGAGGATGCGGGCGCCCCGCGCTCGTTCCAGCCGATGAACGTGAATTTCGGCCTATTCCCGCCCCTGGATCACGCCCCCAAGGGCGAAGGCGGCAAGCGCCTCAAGGGACCCGAGAAGGCGGTGGCCAAGAAGAAGGCCCTCACCGATCGCGGCCGGGCGGATCTCGCCGCCTGGATCGGGGCGGATGCGGCGCGGATCGCAGCGGAGTAGCGGGCGCCTGCCCCGACTCCATCGCGCCGGACACGCCCGGACCATCACTGCGCCCAGGGCGTATGACTCGTTGCATTCCGTGAGCCCTGGGCGTAGGTTGACCCATGGACTTCGCGTGGCACGATGAGAAGTCGAACCGAGATCTTGGGGAGCGCGGATTCGGCTTCGACTTCGCCGCCCTGATCTTCCTCGGGTGCACGCTCCTGAAGTCCGACGACCGGCGGGATTACGGCGAGGTTCGCCAGAACGCCCTGGGAGAGATCGAGGGCGATCTCTCCCACGTTACCTTTACGGATCGCGGCTCTGTGCGGTGGATCATTTCGGCCCGTCGCGCAAATCGCAGGGAGCGCCAACGACGGCACGCATCAGCCTCGATCAACTTCGACTGAACCGTCCTCAGGCGAACCGCGAAAAGATCGAAGCCACGACCGAGGCCGACATCCGCCGCCATACCCGCGAGGACGGAGGTGACCCGGACGCAGCCCCCACAGGGTATGTTCTCGCGCGCGCGCCGGCCGAGATCAGGAAGAATCTCGGCGTCACGCAGCAATCCTTCGCCGATGCCCTCGGTGTTCCGGTCACGACCTACCGGAACTGGGAACAAGGCCGGAAGGTGCCCGACCCGGCCGCGCGCTCGCTCCTCACCATCTTCGACCGGGAGCCGGAGGCCGCTCTGCGGGCCCTGGGCATCGACTGGAGCAGTCTTCTGGGGAAGGACGCGGCGGAGACCAAATCCGGTTGATCGCGTCGCATCGAGGGCGCGCGACGCATGCCTCGATCGTCCTCGATTCAATCCGCTTTCGGCTCGTACACGAAGATCGTCCGCCCAGGCCGGTGGCCCTCGTCCCCGGTGTCGCGGAACCCGACCTTGAGGAGAAGGCCGCGGGAGGCGGCGTTGTCCGGGCGGCACTCGGCGACGAGGAATCGGTGGGGGAAGCGCTGGCGCAGCAGGCCGATGGCCGCGGTCACGGCCTCGGCGCCGTAGCCCTGCCCCCGTGCCCCGCCCCCGACCCAGTAGCCGAGTTCGACGGCGTGGTCGCCGCGCAGGTGCAGGCCGACGATGGCGACGAGGGCCCCCGCATGCGTGCGGGCGCCCAGGAAGCAATCGGTCCTCACCTTGGCGGGGCCGATGAGCCCGCGCGCCGCCTGCAGGGTGAAGGGGCTGGGCAGGAAGTCGATGGCGCCGGTGATGGCCGGATCGTCCGTGAGCGCCCGCACGGCCTCGGCGTCCCCGGGCCCCAGGGGCGCGAGGCGCAGGCGGGCGGTCTCCACGGGGGAGAGCTTGGCGAGGGAGTAGCGTGTGGCGAGCTTGAACATGGCGCCGCCATCCTAGCCCATCATCGGGTCTTCACGCGAACCGTTTGGCTCCCGCCACGCACAGGACGACGAGGCCGGCCGCCGCCAGCATGGACCAGGCGACGGGCTCGTGCAGGAGGAGCCCGGCCAGCGCCAGGCCGAAGAACGGCTGCAGGAGCTGCAGCTGCCCGACGCCCGCGATCCCGCCGAGCGCGAGCCCACGATACCAGAACACGAAGCCGACGAGCATGCTGAACACCGAGACGTAGGCGAGGCCGGCCCAGGCCGGCCAGCCGATCCCGCGCCAGGTCGCCGGCAAGGTCGCGAGGGCCAGGGCCGCCATCGCCGGCAGGGACAGGACGAGGGCCCACGAGATCACCTGCCAGCCGCCGAGGCGCCGCGACAGGACCGCGCCCTCGGCGTAGCCGAGGCCGCAGAGCAGGATGGCGGCGAGCATCAGGAGGTCGCCGACCGACGAGCCGCCGCCGCCCTGGGCCAGGGCGAAGCCCGCCACCACCGCCGCCCCGGTAACGGAGAACGCCCAGAAGGCCGGACGCGGCCGCTCGCCGCCGCGCAGGATTCCGAACCCGGCGGTGGCCAGCGGCAGCAGGCCGACGAACACCACGGAATGGGCGGACGTGACGTGCTGGAGCGCCAGGGCCGTGAGCAGCGGAAAGCCGGCCACCACCCCGACGGCCACGAGGGCCAGGGATCCGAGGTCGCGCCGGGCCGGCCGGGTCTGGCCGAGCGCCAGGAGCAGCCCCGCGCCGAGGAGCGCGGCGATCACCGCCCGTGCCGCGGTGAGGAACAGGGGCGAAAAGCCCCCGACGGCGACCCGCGTCGCCGGCAGGGAGGCGCTGAAGATGAGGATTCCGAGGAGGCCGCTGCCCCATCCCCGCGTCGTCCGTCGCATCGGGGTCCCTTTCTTGGCGAGGAACCCCGGCGATAGCTGCCTCCCCGCCCCCGCGACAGCGATGGCGCCGGACGATCCGGCCACACTGTCCGGGGCCCCGGCCGGACACCCCGCACGAAAAAACCCGCCCCGGCGGACCGGGGCGGGCTGCGTCGCGTTCGTCGGGCGTTCACCCTCAGGGGTGAATCACCATGGCGTTGAACGGGTAGACGTAGGCCTGGAGCATCACCAGCACGCCGACGAGGCAGGCGAGCACGATGGAGTGCCAGAACACGAAGCGCAGGATCTTGCTCTCCTGGCCGAAATACCCCGTGGCCGTGGAGGCGACGACGATGGACTGGGCGTCGATCATCTTGCCCATGACGCCGCCGGACGAGTTCGCCGAGGCCATGAGGATTCCCGACAGGCCGAGCTGCTCCGAGGTGATCTTCTGCAAGCCGCCGAAGAGCACGTTCGAGGCCGTGTCGGAGCCCGTGAGCGCGACGCCGAGCCAGCCGAGCAGGGTGCCGAAGAACGGGTAGAGGATGCCGGTGCCGGCGAAGGCGAGGCCGAGGGTGGCATCGACGCCCGCGTAGCGGGTCAGCACGCCGAGCGCCAGCATCGCCGAGATGGTGATGAGCGAGTAGCGCAGGACCCAGATGGTCTCGATGTAGGCGGTCACGAGGCGCCACGGCGAGAACCGCATGAGCAGGCCGGAGAGGATGGCCGCGAACAGCACGCCGGTGCCGGTGTAGGACATGTAGGCGAACTTGAAGACGGCGGCTTCCGGATGGGCGGTGGCCACCACCGGCGGCACCTTCATGATGACGTTGTGCAGGCCCGGCACCGGATAGTTCCAGATGAAGATCGGATCGACGATATCCTTGAAGAACTTGGTGCCCCAGATCGCCACGATCACCGAGAGGATGATCCACGGCACCCACGCCAGCAGGATCTCGGAGGAGGTGGCGGTGCGGGTGGCGGCGGCGGCCTTGGGGCCGTCGACCGCGGTGACGTAGCCGATGGACGGGTCGTTGCCACGCAGGGCCGGCGAGGTCCAGATCACGGCCGGGCGCCAGAAGCGCAGGAACAGCACCAGGGCGCCCATGGACACCAGCGCCGCGCCGATATCGACGATCCACGGGTTGACGTAGTTCGAGATGCCGAACTGGGCGAGCGCGAACGAGCCGCCGCAGACGAGGATGGCGGGCCAGATCTGGAGCATGCCGCGGAAGCCCGCGAACACGCAGATGAGCCAGAACGGCACCAGCACGGAGAAGAACGGCAGCTGCCGGCCGATCATCGCGCCGAGGATGTAGGGGTCGTAGCCCGTCACGGAGGCGAGGCCGGCGATGGGGGCGCCGAGCGCCCCGTAGGCCACGGGCGCCGTGTTGGCGATGAGCGAGAGGCCGGAAGCCGCCAGCGGCGAGAAGCCCAGCCCGATGAGGATGGCGCCGGTCACCGCCACGGGGGTGCCGAAGCCGCCGGCGCCCTCGAAGAACGCCCCGAAGGCGAAGGCGACGAGGAGCAGCTGCAGGCGCCGGTCGGTGGTGATGCCCGCCACCGATTGCTGAAGGGTGGCGAACCACCCCTTCTCCACCGTCAGGCGGTAGAGGAAGATGACGTTGAGGATGATCCAGCCGATGGGGAACAGGCCGAGCGCGATGCCGTAGCCGGAGGCGCGGGCGGCGAGATCGGCGGGCATGCCGAACAGGAACACGGCGACGCAGAAGGCCAGCACCAGGGAGAGGACGGCGGCGATGTGGGCCTTGACCTTGCCGCTGGCGATCATGCCCAGCAGCGCGATGACCGGCAGCGAGGCGGCGAGCGTCGAGAGCCAGGGGCTCCCGAACGGGTCGTAGACCTGATTCCAGGTGGTCACGGTGTTCACGGGCAACGTCCTCCCAAGGTGGCCCCGATCTCCGCCGGAACCTTGGAATCGTTGCTAGCAGACGCCCGGAGCCGGCTCAACGCGGGTTAATCATGTATTCAGAGACAGTTGCGAGCGCGCCACCACGGCGCCGGCCGGGGCCGTGGCGCGTGCGGCCCGTCGGTTCCGGCTCGGTCGCGCCTGCGTGATCATGGCGCAACGGCGGAACATGCCCGCTTCGCTCCGGTTCCACCGAGACGCCGATCAGCCCCGGAACCGGAGAATAACTTATGTTTATGCGCGTCGATCAGCTTCAAGCCGAGCTTCCCGCCCCGAAAAAGAAAGATCCGAACGCCGCCGCGGCCCTACAGGAACTGCTCGGCGGCAAGTACGGTGAGATGTCGACACTGGGCAATTACATGTTCCAGAGCTTCAACTTCCGCAGCAAGTCCAAGTTGCGTCCGTTCTATAGTCTGGTTGCAGCCATCACGGCCGAGGAACTCGGCCATGTCGAGCTCGTGAGCAACGGCGTCGCCATGCTCAACAACGGCCCGGACAACGACGGCGACGAGACGAACGGCGGCGACATCTCGGGCGCCCCGTTCGAGGACATGAAGGACATTCGCCTCGCGGCCGCGTTCCTGTCCAACGGCGGCGGCGTGACCCCGGTCAATTCCAACGGTGCCTCGTGGAACAACGATTTCATCACCACCACGGGCAACGTGGTGGTCGATCTGCTGCACAACTTCCACCTCGAATGCGGCGCGCGCCTGCATAAGCTTCGGGTCTACGAAACCCTGACCGACCCGACGGGCCGCGAAGTCTGCGGTTATCTTCTGGTGCGCGGCTCGGTCCACGCCCACGCCTACGCCCTGGCGCTCAAGAAGATCACCGGCGTCGAGCTCGACAAGTTCCTGCCAACCCCGAACATCAATCTCGACAAGATCCCCGAGTGTCAGAAGTACCTGCAGGAGGGTTCGCACCGCCGGCTCTACACCTTCAGCCCGAGCGACTACAAGGAGATGGCGGGCATCTGGGGCAACGGCGAAGTCGCCCTTCCGGGCGATCCGCCCGGCGAGCTCTCCGTCGTCGAGGGCATGCCGGACGGCGGCAAGATCCACCAGCTCACGGGTGTCCCCTCGGCCTTCACCCCGGACTACGCCCCGGAGGAGATGTTCGAGATCGCCAAGAAGCTGACCCTCAAGGCGCGCTGAGGCGGGTTCTCTCGATGTGAAACAGGGGCGGCTCCTTCGGGGCCGCCCCTTCTGGTTCGGCCGAACGTGTCGACCCTGACTGCGCGCTCGGATCGCTCCGTCTGCGGCGGCTGCGCATCTTGGTCCGGGTGGTTTGCGAGCACGGGGCCAGTCCGGGCGACCGTCGCCCGGACTGGCCCCGAGACTACGCGCCGGCTGCGAAATCGAGATTCGTCGGGGCCGCCCGCCGGGGGACGGCATGATCCGTCACCGCCACGGACGCCCCCACTTCGGCAAAGCGCAACCGCCGGGCCCACAGGCTGCCTCCGCCGCGCAGGAAAAACCCGAAATGGATCGACTGGGCCTCCGGGGGCACGTCGATGACGATGGACCGTTCCTGCCACCCGACGGTGCCGACGAGCGGCCCCTCGCGCGTGCGCCCATCCATGTTGTCGAAGGCCAGCATGCGCCCCTTGTCACCATCGATCCGCATCCACAGCGATCCGGCGCCCGTGACGTCCCGTGCTCTCAGGTGCGCGCTGAGTTCGAGGCGCTTGTCGCGGAAGCCATCGGCGCGGAAGTTCTGCATGAGCGCCCCGAAGCCCGTCGATGCCGGACCGAGGGACGGGTCGGCCAGGGCGACCCGGTAGCGGATGAGCGCGCAGCCTTCCGCCGGATCGAGACCCATCTCGTAATCGTCGCTGCGGGTGCCGGCGACGGTCCAATCTTCGGGGAGGCGCAGGACGGGCCGGTCGAGCTGGGCCGCCAGGGTATTCCAGTCGCGCCAGCCGAACTGACGCGCGACACATTCCAGACTGTCGCCGTGGGAAATCTCGACACGGCGCTCGGCGAGCGCCTGACGAAGGCTCTTGGCCATCGCCTTCGGGTCATGTGGGATATGCATGCGTCCGATCCTCGAACCGGGCAGTCGCTCGTATCGGGGCTCGCATTGCCGAGGGGACCGCCCAGGGGGTCAGACCGAATCGGGGGAAACGTGCATTCACCATGCCTTGCGGTGCGAGCGGCCGGCTGCACGAGCCGACATGACAGAAGCGCCGGCAGACCTCGCTGTCAACCCGGGAGCGTGGCGCCCTTGGTGGGTGGGGAGCGGGCCCTGACCCCTTGCCCTGAAGCGGACGCTCCGCCTCCGGTCCATCATCGGCGTTGGGGTGTGCCCTCCGTAATGACCGAAATTCAACGAACTGGAGCCTTTGGAACGTCCATCGTTGGAGTGCTGCCGCGATCTGCGTCGGTCGGACTTCTTCCCGAGCCTGATCCCGCCCTACACAATTGTCTTAATATGCGCCTTCGTCGGGGATGTTCAGCGTGGTGCCGCAGGCTTTGCAGTGTACAGCATCCAGCTCGTGACGCTGCAGCCCACAGGTCGGACACGGGAAGCGTACCTTGTAGGGGCGAAATACGACTTGGGCGAGCCGGAAGAAGAGTGTCACCCCGCATATCATCACGAACACCGAGATCAGGCGCCCGGTCGGTCCCGGTAACGTGATATCGCCGTAGCCGGTGGTCGTGAGGGATGTGACCGTGAAGTACAGTGCGTCGACCGGACTGCCGATCGCTGGGTTGCTCCCTGCTTGCGTGACGTAGATGACACCGGTCATTACGAACACGAACACCATAAGGTTGGTGGCGGCCAGAATGGCATCATCGTTCCGCCGGAAAAACGGACTATCGTGCCGCAACCGTTCAAGCAGTTGGTAGGTGCGCAACAGTCGAAGGGTGCGCAGGATGCGCAGAAAGCCGACGCCCTGCACGACCATTGGCGCCAGGAATGAGACGATCGCCACCACGTCCGTCCAAGTGCTCAGCCGCAGGAACTCGCGGGCCGGCGCCCGGCTAATCAGCAGGCGGCCGAGGAAATCGGCCAGAACACCTGCGCCAAGCGCCACGTCGAGTACGACGATCCAAGGTGAAAGTGGCAGAAAAGATGTGACGATGACGAAAGCGATCGTCGCTATGTCAAACGCCAGCAGTGCGTAACGGAAGCGGTGCGCTCGGTCGGTGTCGCCTTCGTAGAGGGCCTGAAGCCTAGCTTTCAGCGTGGTCATGAGTCCGATCTTACGGGCAGGGGTCAACCCATAACGCATCCTTGCCCGGCCCCATGGATTCGGACCCGACCGAAACGCGTTCGCCCCTAGAACGCCCCTCGGGACGCCCGCCACAGGCGCCACAGCCGGCGCCAGCGTGGCACCTCGATGAGGGTGTTGAGCGGGTCGTAGCCCGGGCGTTCCATGGCGGCGAGGTAGGGTTCCACCAGGGCCACGGGGAGGAAGGCGGCCCGCGCGGCGGGCGCGATGGTGCCGCGCGCCGCCGCGTAGGCCGCGAGGTGGCGGCGGGCCAGCGCCCGAAGGTCGGCGCAGGCGTGCACGAGGCCGGGGCCGCCGCGGCCCGTCACCACGTCCTCGCGGGTGACGCCGTAGGTCTTCAGGATGTCGGCCGGGAGGTAGACCTGGCCGCCGCGCGCATGCCACGGCAGGGACCGCAGCAGGCCGGTGATGCCGTAGGCGACGCCCGCATGGCCGGCGGCCGCCGCGCCGCCGGGCTCGGCGCCGTCGCACAGGACGAGGCCGCCGAGGCGGATGAGGGCCGAGGCCGTCTCGCCGCAATAGCCCTCGAGGTCGTTCACCCGCGGCATCGGGTCGTCGTAGAGGTCGAAGACGCGGGCGTCGATGAGATCGACGAAGGGCTGGCGCCCGAGCTTGCGCTTGACGATGGCGTCGTCGAGGGCCGCCGCCACGGGGTTGGCCTTCACGTCGCCCCGCGCCTCGCCCTGGAGGGCGTCGCGCCACCATTGCAGACGGATCTCCCCCGCCATGGGGTTCGAGGCCGCCTCGCGGGTGCGGGCGATGGTGAGGCTGAAGGCGATGAGGGCGATGAGGTGCGGCCGGGCGCTCGCGGGGGCGAACAGGGTGGCGAAGTAACGGTCTGGGTCGCCCGCCTTCACCAGGGCCTCGCAATGCCCGAACGCGAAGTCGAGGCCGCCGGCCGGGCCGGCTTTGGTGTCCGTGTCCGTCATGCGACCGCCACCAGGGCGGCGGCGACCTTGCGGTTCTCGGCCACCAGGATGTTGTAGGTGCGGGCCGCCGCACCCGTCTGCATCACGTCGAGGCCGATGCC
The DNA here is from genome assembly GCF_001422845.1 of Methylobacterium sp. Leaf100. Taxonomy (NCBI): domain Bacteria; kingdom Pseudomonadati; phylum Pseudomonadota; class Alphaproteobacteria; order Hyphomicrobiales; family Methylobacteriaceae; genus Methylobacterium; species Methylobacterium sp. Leaf100. The sequence continues at coordinate 89,702 of NZ_LMMW01000007.1, forward strand.
GGCCTCCTTCAGCCAGCGCCGCAGGGCGTCGGGCAGGGGCGCGATGTCGAGGCCGGTCCCGATGAGGAGGAGTTCGACCGCCCCCCCCTCCGCCACCACGGGCCGCAGGGCGTTGCGGTCGATGGCCCGGGCGTCGTCGGGCGCCCAGGCGCGGACGCCCGAGGGCAGCATCAGGATCGAGCCGCGATGGGACATCTCGGCGAAGCGGAAGCCGCCGTTGCCGTAGGCGTCGATGATGTGGCGGCCGGGAACGTAGCCGTCGTGGAGGCTGCCGGCTGCCATGCGCTACTCCGCCGCCTGGGGCACCCGCCCGCCCGACCGGGCGGCCTGCGCCTTCACCCCCGAGAGCATGAGGCCGAGGTAGATCAGCACCGGCGTCGAGACGAAGATCGCCGAGTAGGTGCAGATGACGACGCCGGCCAGCATCACGATGGCGAAGCCCTTGATCGCCTCGCCGCCGAACAGCACCAGGGCGAGCAGCGACAGGAAGGCGGAGGTCGCCGTCATCACCGTGCGGGACATGGTGGAGTTGATGGACAGGTTGAGGAGCTCCACCGTGGGGATCGTCTTGTAGCGGCGCATCAGTTCGCGGGTCCGGTCGAACACCACCACGGTCTCGTTGAGCGAGTAGCCCACGATGGTGAGGATCGCGGCGATCGAGGTCATGTTGAACTCGATGCGGGTGATGACGAAGATGCCGATGGTGAGCACGATGTCGTGGAGGGTGCCCACGATCGCCCCGAGGGCGAGTTCCCGCTCGAACCGGAACCACAGGTAGAACAGCACCGCCAGCACCGAGAGCACCACCCCGATGGTGCCGGACTGCACGAGTTCGCCCGAGACGCGGGGGCCGACGGTCTCCGTGCGGCGGAACTCGTACTCGGCGTCGAACGAGGCGTGCGCCTTCTGCATCACCGCCGTCTGGCCCTGCTCGCCGGCCTGGAGCGGGAAGCGCACCAGGATGGTGCCCTGGCCGCCGAGTTCCTGCACCTCGGTCTCGCCGAAGCCGAAGCCGTTCGCCGTGTGGCGCACGGCCCCGACATCGGCGGTGCCGGATTTCGCCTGGAGCTCGACGAGGGTGCCGCCCTTGAAGTCGATGCCGAAGTTGAGGCCCACCGTGAGGAACAGGATCACGGTCGCCACCGACATCAGCGCCGAAAGCGGGAAGGTGAACCGCCGGAAGCGCATGAAATCGAAGTGCGATTCGTCGGGCCAGAGGCGGAGCAGACGCATGATCGGTCTCGAATGTGTCTCAGGGTCGAAAGGGCCGGCGGGCGTCCCCGGTGGGGACGATCAGAACGGCAGGGCTTTCGGCCGGGCGATATTGTACCACAGGGCGATCATCATGCGGGTCAGGGTCACGGCGGTGATAACGGTCGTGAGGATGCCGAGGATGAACACCACGGCGAAGCCCTTCACCGGGCCGGAGCCGAGGAAGAACAGGATCAGGGCGGCGATGGCCATGGTCGAGTTCGAGTCGATGATGGTGGCGAACGCCTTGTCGAAGCCCGCCTGCAGGGCCGAGACGATGGAGCGGCCCGCCCGCACCTCCTCGCGCACGCGCTCGTAGATCAGCACGTTGGAATCCACCGCCGTGCCGATGGTGAGCACGATGCCGGCGATGCCCGGCAGGGTCATGGTGGCCTCCAGCACCGACATCAGGCCCAGGATGAGGCCGACATGGACGATGAGGGCGATGTTGGCGAAGAAGCCGAACACCCCGTAGGTGGCGAACATGAACACGATGACCAGGGCGCCGGCGACCAACGTCGCCAGCTTGCCGGCCTGGATCGAGTCGCGGCCGAGGCCCGGGCCGACGACGCGGCGCTCGACCACGGTGAACTTCGCCGGCAGGGCGCCGGCGCGCAGGAGCACCGAGAGGTCGTTGGCCTGGGCGACCGTGAAGTTGCCCGTGATCTGGCCGGAGCCGCCGGTGATCGGCGTGTTGATGCGCGGCGCCGAGACCACCTCGTTGTCGAGCACGATGGCCATGCGGCGGCCGACGTTCTCGGCCGTCGCCTGCCCGAAGCGCTGGGCGCCCTTCAGGTTGAACTTGAAGGAGACCATCGGCTCCTGGGTCTGATGGTCGAAGGCCGGCTGGGCGTCGGTGAGGTCGCCGCCATCGGCCATGACCCGGCGCTCGACGGGGACCTTGGCACCCTTCTCGTCCTTGGAAGGCAGCAGATCGACGTCACCCGAGGCCGAGTCCGACAGCATGCGGAATTCGAGCTTGGCGGTGCTCCCCAGGAGCTTCTCGAGGCGCTCCGGGTTCTGCTCGCCGGGCACCTGAATCAGGATGCGGTCGGCGCCCTGCTGCTGGATCGACGGCTCGGTGGTGCCCGTGGAATCGAGGCGGCGGCGGATGACCTCGATGCCCTGGCTCACGGCGCGGCGGGTGCGCTCGGTGATGCCCGCATCGGTGAGGCTCAGGCGGATGGCGCCGTCGGGCTGCTCGGCGATGTCGAGGGTGCGGCCCGAGCCCTGGCCGACGAGGGGATTGGCGATGGGCTGGGCGAGTTCGCGCAGCTTCGGCAGCACCTTGGCGCGCGCCGCATCGTCGGGGACGCGGACCTGAACGCCGCGCTGCAAGAGCTGAATGCCGCCCTCGGCCCGGACGGATTCCTGTTGGAGGATGCGGCGCACGTCGTCGCGGAGCGCCTTGCCCTGGGACGCCACGAGTTCGTTCTGGTCGACCTCCAGCAGGAGCTGCGAGCCGCCCTGAAGATCGAGGCCGAGCACGATGGCGCGCTGGGGGATGATCCAGCTCGGGAACCAGCCCGGCAGCCCCGCCATGAAGCCCTTGCGCTGCTCCGGCGAGAAGAAGCTCGGCACGGCGAGGCTGAGGCCGATGAGGATGACGGCCAGCGTCGTGACGATCTTGGTTCGCGAGAAGCGCAGCATCCGGAAGTCCCGTCCCTTGCCGTTTCTTGATTGCGAGGCCGGCCCTTGCGCCGGCCTCGTCCGTCGATGGCTCAGGCGGCCTTGACCGGCCCGCCCTTGACCCGGACTTCCGCGATCATGGTGCGGACGACCTTGACGCGGACGTTGGGGGCGATCTCGACCTCGATCTCCGAGGCGTCGTCGGCGACCTTGGTGACGCGGCCGACGATGCCGCCGGTGGTGACGACGGTGTCGTCGCGGCGCACGTTCTTGACCATGCTCTGATGCTCCTTCACGCGGCGCTGCTGCGGGCGGAGGATCAGGAAGTACATGATGACGAAGATGAGGACGAACGGCACCACCTGCAAGGCGATGTCCGCTCCGCCAGCGGCCGCGGAGGCCCCTTGCGCGAAGGCGGGGGTGATCAAGCGCGTGACTCCTCAAGGATACGGCCCCGATCCCCTCGGGCGAGGGGGCGTGCGGGCCTGTCGAAAAAGCGCGCGGACTATAGCCACGGCCTAAGTGAAAGCAACGGCGTGGGCCTGGGGCGAAACGGTCCCGGGCGCAAGCCCCCTGCCCCGGGGACGCTGATCTTTCGGCGGATTTGCCCTAAACCGGCCCCCGCGCCCGCCCGAAGGACCTTTCGCGATGACCTCTGCCACCGACCCGGCCCCGCACGAAACCCTTCACCCCGATCTGCTGCCCGTGCTGGAGCGCATCGCCGCCGCCCTGGAGCGGGCCGCGCCCCCCGCCCGCCCGGCGGTGGACGTCGCGGCGGCCGACGCGTTCCTGTGGGGGCCCGAGCGCCGGCTGATCCCGGTGCGCTCCGTCAACCGCGTCGAGATCGGCCTGCTCACGGGCATCGACCGGGCCCGCGACACGCTGTCCGAGAACACCCGGCGCTTCGCCGCCGGCCTGCCGGCCAACAACGCCCTGCTGTGGGGCGCGCGCGGCATGGGCAAGTCGTCCCTGGTCAAGGCCGTGCACGCCGAGATCAACGCGGGCCGGGGCGACGCCCTCCCGCTCAAGCTCGTGGAAATCCATCGCGAAGACATCGAGGCCCTGCCCGACCTCATGGCGACCCTGCGGGGCGACCGGCACCGCTGGATCGTGTTCTGCGACGACCTGTCGTTCGACGGCGACGACACCTCGTACAAGTCCCTGAAGACGGCGCTGGACGGCGGCATCGAGGGGCGCCCCGAGAACGTGCTGTTCTACGCCACCTCCAACCGCCGGCACCTGCTCGCCCGCGACATGGTGGAGAACGAGCGCTCCACGGCCATCAATCCCGGCGAAGCCGTGGAAGAGAAGGTGTCGCTCTCCGACCGCTTCGGTCTGTGGCTCGGCTTCCACAAGTGCAGCCAGGACGAATACCTCGCCATGGTCCGCGCCTACGTGGCCCGCCACGGCCTGACCGCCGACCCCGACACCGTGCGGGCCGAGGCCCTGGAATGGGCGACCACCCGGGGCTCGCGCTCGGGGCGCACGGCGTTCCAGTACATTCAGGATCTGGCGGGGCGGCTGGGGCAGCGGTTGGGGTGACCGCGCGGATCGTCCGGCGCACGCCCCCGCTTTCCAGCCCGGACGCGGGGACGGGCGCTAAGAGTGCCTCGCAAACCTGCCGGTCACCATCGGTTCTCGCTCTGAATACGGCGGTGCAGCGGGAGTTTTGTGACAGACACTAAACGCCCCGCTCTTCCTCGAGCGCGCGGGACCGGGTTCGGTCTCCGCGCAGGCTCTCGATTTCCGCCCGGCTGAAGAGAATGCGTCGGGTCAGCGCCTGGATCGCCAGCAACGGGAGGCAGATGAAAGCGGTCGCCGCCGCAAACGAATCGGAGGCCAACCCGACGAAGAGATTGAACCCATCGCGCGCCGCCGGCAGCAGTGCCAGAAACGAGACTATGTGAAGGGCAGAATAGTCCTCGAGCCCCCATCGCAGACGCGCGGGGCGCTCGCTCGCCACAAGGAGACAGGCGGAGGTGACGAGCACACCCGCAAGCACGCTCGCCACGGGTGATGTCAGACCGGCCCACCCTCGCAGGGCATGATAGACCAGAAGCTGTGCGGCAGCGCCACCAATGACGATGCAGAAGGTTCGCGCGCTCCACGCCATGACCCAGTTCCTCGAACCAGCCTCTGCGGCTCACCGAGGCATACTCCTGCGGGAAGAAGGCTCCAAGCGCCGCCTTCGATTGAATGGACATCCCGAAACCGGATCGCCCCTCTCCGGCGCCGGGCCGGGCGCGCCCTGCGAGGAGCGTCCCGGCCGAGACCACGTTCGAGGCACAGGGTGTTACCGGTAACCCTCGTCGGAACGGTCGCGAGCCGACCCCCCCCTCACGTCGCGGGGTTCAGGGCTCGCAACGGCATGGACAGATCGGGAGAGGGCTTCCGCGTCCGCGTGATCGACACCACAACCGCAAACAGGGCGACACCGGCGAACACATCCACGAAATAATGCCCGCCGATGACGATCGTCGATACCATGACGATGGCGGTCCAGATCAGGATCGATAGGCGCAACAGGCGCACGGGCAATATTCGCAAGGACATGAACACGTGGGCGGTCACACAGGCGAAGGCCGCATGAAACGAGGGGAACGTGATGACTCCATTCAACTCGGAAAGACGGACATGCTTCGTCGTTCCGGAGCGGAACGCATCGAACGTTGCGAGGTGATAGAGGCCCGCGCCCTCCGGTAGTTGTGAAACGACATCCTCGGCGAGTTGCAGTCCGGCGAAGGCTCCGATGGCCGGAAATGGAATCGCGATGAGGGCACAGGTGAACCCGGCGAGCGCGATCATCGCACAGAACCGCCATGCCGCGTCCGCTCTCCGCATGAGAATGAGGATCAGGGGCACGAAGATGAGTACCTTGAACGACGCGTGGTAAGCGAAGACCAGGGGGTCGTGCAGTGCCGGCACCCGGGACACGAACGCCACGATCGTTCGCGCATCGAGACCGATCATCTCATCGGCTCGAATCAGCGCCCCATCGATGAGCGGCGCGTTGACGGCCAGGCCTGCCAACGCAAGAACCCCAAGCATGGTCAGACTGCACCCGGTCACGGCGAGCGTACCGAGGCTATCGGCGATGAAAGGTTCCCGCCGGTAGAAGGTGTAGAACGCCTGGAGTGCGAAGAGGACGCAGATGCCCGCAGCCCACAGCAGCAAGTGAGACAACTCGACCCGAAGCCCGGTCGCGACCGTCATGCCGAGGGCGCACGCCGTCACGGCGGCGGCAGTGGTCGACGCCAAGACTCTCGGATGCATGTGCGAACCCTAGTTTGCACACACCATGCACACGCAATCCTAAAGCGAAGTTGATAGATCCCGCTTCGAAGCGACAGAAGGTACACCTCGATTTGCCGAGGGCAACCTACGCTTTGAACCGGAGGCACGGCTCCCACGACACCCTTGGATCGCCAGCAAGACCTCCGCCTTCGATCTTCGCCACGATCGATGCCCGGTCGGTGCGCGTAGGATCACGGGCCGACGTATCCGAGACGTCCAAGCGGCTTTGCTGCCTTCCCCTCGGCATTCAAACGACGAAGGCCCGGCTGCCGCAAGGGCAACCGGGCCTGCCGAACGGCTCAGGCGCGAATGCGCTCCGAGCCTGAATTGACAATCAATCCTTCAGATCGGCCGGCACCTTGCCGCCGTTCTCTTCAAGCTTCTTGATCACCTGCTTGTGCAGCCAGACGTTCATGGAAGCCGAATCCTCCTTGTCGCCCGTGTAGTGCAACTCGTCGGCGAGCTGCTTGCGGGCGGTGAGGCTCGAATCGAGGTCGAGGAGCTTCATCAGGTCGACGATGGAGGTGCGCCAGTTGAGGGTCTGGCCGTTCTTGGTGGCCATGCCGTTGAGAACCTCCTCGACATCGACGGAGCCGGCCGGGACGGACCCGCCCGTGGCGGTGCCGGTCGAGGTGGAGGCGTCGGAGCCGCCGGTGGTGGCCGGGGCGTCGGCGGGCTTGGCCTGGGCGTCGCCGCCTCCGAAGGGATGGAGGATCTTGCTGACGATGCTGCCGAGGAGGCTCATGGTGGAAATCCCTGATTCTGGTGCCGCCGCCGGCCCGGTGGCCGCAGCGGGGGGATAACGGAAGCGAGACGAGGCCGTTCCCGAAAGCCGCGCCGGAACCCGCCCGGGCCGCGACAGAACCGCCCTGCCCGCCCCCGCGAACGGAGAGGGATCTTCCAAAGCACGGGGCAACAGGCCGGAGACGCGAGCAAATTCTTGCGTGCCCCGGCGCCCCGTGCCAAGGCCCGGGACCAGAAGCCCCGATCGATCCGTGCGGTGGAGCCCTGGGGCGCCCCGTGCCGTCGGCCACCCTTCTCGACGCCCCTGACCGGACCTGACCGATGCGCCTCCTGCCCGTTTTCGCCCTGCTGCTCTCCATGACGGGCGTCGCCTCGGCCCAGAGCACCGCCCCCGTGCCCGTGCGCATCGGCGTGATCCCGGTCGTCGGCGCGGCGCCGGTCTTCGTCGCCAATGGCGAGGGCTGGCTCAAGGAGGCGGGGCTCGCCCCCACCTTCACCACCTTCGAATCCGGCCCCAACATGATCCAGGCCCTGGCGTCGGGCACCATCGACGTCTACGTCGCCGGCGTCGCGCCGCTCGCCGTCGCCCGCACCAAGGGCATCGACGTCCGCGTGGTGGCCGCCACCGCCATCGAGGAGATGGTGTTCGTGGCCGGGCCGAAGCTCGCCCCCTACTTCGCGAACGGCGCCGGCAAGGCCGAGGCCTTCGCCCAGTTCAAGGCCAAGGAGGGCCGGCCCGCCCGCCTCGCCACCCAGCCGCCGGGCTCCGTGCCCAACACCACCCTGCAGCATTGGCTCTGGCAGGTCGCCAAGGCCGACAAGGCGAATGCCGAGGTCGTCGCCATGGGCATCGACGCGACCCAGCAGGCGGTGCTGGCCGGGGCCGTCGACGGCGCCTCCATCCGCGAGCCGGCGCTCACCATCGTCCAGCAGCGCAACCCGGCGATCAAACTCATCGCCACGGGCGGTGAGATGTTCCCCAACCAGCCCGGCACCGTGGTGGGCGTGTTCGGCGCCTTCGCGGACAAGAACCCGGCGGCCGTCGAGGGCCTGGTGAAGGCCGTGATCAAGGCGAGCGAGTTGCTGAAATCCGATCCGGCCCGCGCGGCGAAGCCCGTCGAGGCGGCTTTGGGCAAGGGCATCACCGATCTGGCCACCATCCAGAAGGCCATCACCTCGCCGGCGGCGAAATTCACCGCCGATCCCCGCGCCATCGTCGAGGCCACCAAGGCGATGCAGGCCTATCAGGTCTCCATCGGGACGCTGGACAAGGACGTGCCGCTGGACGGTCTGTTCGACCCGCGCCCCTACGAGAAGGCGACCGCGCGCTGAGCCGCGCGCCCGCTTGAACCGCATGCCCGCGTTCCGCGCCACGGCGCTCTCCGCCCTCGGCCTCGCCGCCTTCCTGGTGTTTTGGGAAGCGATGCCGCGCCTCGGCCTCATCAACCCGGCCTTCCTGCCGCCGCCGAGCACGATTCCGGCCGCCTTCCTGCGGGAGATCCAGCTTGGCGTGTGGGGCGAGGCCGTGTGGTCGAGCCTGAGCCACTACGTCGTCGGCCTCACTGTGGGCGCCGGGGCCGGCATCGCGCTCGGCCTCCTCAGCGGCATGTTTTCGGGGTTCGAGGCCGTCACCGCCTGGATCGTGCGGCTGCTGCGGCCGATCCCCGGCCTCGCCTGGGTGCCCTTCGCCATCATCTGGTTCGGGGTCCAGCCCTCGGCCGCCGTGTTCATCATCGCCATCGGCGTGTTCTGGATCGTGTTCTTCGCCACCCAAGGCGCCGTGCGCGGCGTCGACCGCGACCTCGTCGAGGTGGCGCAGGCCTTCGGCTTCCGCTCGCCGTGGTCGCGCCTCGTCAAGATCCTGCTGCCGGCCGCCACCCCGGGCATCCTCGTGGGCCTGCGCACCGCCCTGGGCCAGGCCTGGATGGCCGTGGTCGCCGCCGAGATCTTCGGCGTGCCGGGCGTCGGCGCCCGGATGATGCAGGCCTCCAGCCTCCTCTCCACCGACATCGTGGTCGTCTACATGCTCACCATGGCCGGCCTCTACGGCCTGTTCGACACCGGCTTCGTCGCCCTCCAGGGCTGGCTCCTGCGGTGGCGCGCGTGAGCACGCCCGTCCCCCCGCCCGTCTCTTCGCCCATCATCGCCATCCAGGGCCTCAGCCTCGCCTACGAGCGGGAAGGAGTGCGCAACACGATCCTCGCCGACCTCGACCTCACCATCGCGCGGGGCGAATTCCTCGTCATCGTCGGCGAATCCGGGGTCGGCAAGTCCACGGTCCTGCGGGTGCTCATCGGCCTCGCCCAGCCGAGCGCCGGCACCGTGCGCGTCGAGCCCCGCCCCGGCTGCCGCACGCCCATGGCCCTGGTGTTCCAGGACGCCCGCCTGCTGCCGTGGCGCCGGGTCGTCGCCAACGTGGCCTTCGGGCTGGAGGGCAGCGGCCTCACCAAGGCCCAGCGCCTCGCCAAGGCGGCCGAGATGCTGGCGCTGGTGGGCTTGGCCGACCTCGGCCAGCGCTGGCCGCACCAGCTCTCGGGCGGCCAGCGCCAGCGCGTCGCCATCGCCCGGGCCCTCGCCGTCGATCCCGACGTGCTCCTCATGGACGAACCGTTCTCGGCCCTCGACAGCTTCACCCGCGAAGGCCTGCAGGACGAGCTGCAGCGCATCCAGGCGGCCACCGGCAAGACCATCCTGTTCGTCACCCACGACATCGACGAGGCCGTCACCCTGGCCGACCGGGTGGTGGTCCTGGCCGGCGCCCCCGGCCGGGTCGCCGCGGAGATGACCGTCACGGTGCCCCGGCCCCGCCGCCGCCGCGACGCCGCGTTGCTGGAGGCCGCCCGCCAGTTGCGGACCGAACTGTCGGGCCGCTCGGCCGAGTTGTGACGGCGCCGCGCCGGCCGAACCGTACCGGCGCCTTCGGCGCATGGGGGGCGTGCGCCGTTCCATCCGGGCGACGGACCGGCGCATTGCGCCGCGCGTGCGCCGGGCTTAACCCCGCCCGGGGCGTCCGTTTTCTCCGTAGGACCGCCCGAGGAGAAGGCCGATGCGCCGCCGCACCCGCTCCCTGATCGGCACCATCACGATGCTGGCCTTCGTCGTCGTCTACGCGCCGCTCGCCATGGCGCTCGCCGACAGCCGCATCTCGCAGACCCCGGCCCCCGTGCAGGCGGTGCTCTACTGCATCCTGGGCATCGCCTGGATCATCCCGCTGATGCCCCTCATCAGTTGGATGCAGCGGCCCGACTCCGACGCTTGACCGGAAGGCGCCGGGATTTCGCCGCACTCGCGGGGCACAAACGGCCCCGCTCCCGAACGCGCCGAAGGTCGATTCCCCGCATCATGCCGCTCCGCCCGACTCTGGTTCTCCTGGCCTTCCTCGCCCCCACCCTGGCCGCCGCCCAAGGCGCACCGCGCTCCGTGGGCGAGTGCGAACGCCTCAAGAACGATCTCGCCTACAACCAGTGCCTGGCGATGTTCGGCCCTGCCGCCAAGAACGTTGCGGCCGGCATTTCCGCAGGAGCGGCGACCGCCTCGGCCTCCGTCGCCACGGCCCTGGCGGCCCTGCCGTCCAGCATCGCCGCCGCCCTGCCGACGGTGCAGGAGACCGGCCGTCGGGGACGGCGCAGTCGCTACGGCCGCCACGGCCGCCAGAGCGCGAGCTTCGACACCGGCGGCGGGTCGCGCTCGTATCGCCGTCACCGCCGGCGCTGATCCGACTGATCGCCAAGACCTTTCCGTTCAACCGACGTTGAGGCGCCGCCCCCGGTTCCAGGCCAGGAACGGCACACCCGAGAGCAGGGACGCGAGGGCGGCCGGGCTCTGGTGGCAGCCGTTCACCGAGACGCGCGGCAGGGCCTGCAGGTGGTCGACGTGCCCAGGGAACAGGTGGCCCGGCCGCGTCGTCACCGCCGTCGAGAAGCCGAGCTGCCGCGCCAGGGCGAACTCCCGCTGGCCCGCGGAACTCGGGTCGCCGACCGGATAGGACAGGTGCCGCACCGGGCGGCCGAGTTCGCGGGCGAGATCCTCGCGGCCCGCCTCGACCTCCCGCCGCAGGGTCGCCGCGTCATGCTTGGCGAGCATCGGGTGGCTGATCGTATGGGCGCCGAAGGTCACGGTCGGGTCGCGGCCGAGCCCCCTGAGCTCGTCCCAGCTCAGGCACAGTTCGCGTGCCAGGGTCCCTGCCGCGATGCCGGCCTGCTCGCACAGGCCCGCGATCTCCGCGAGAAGATGCCCTTCGGGTCCGGCGCGCAGGTGGCGGTAGACCACCTCGAACGCCGCCCGTTTCTCCGCGTCGCTGCCCGCGGGCAGGTCGATCTGCGTACCGGGAAGCCGCACCCGCCGGAGGCGACCGATCGCCCGCTCCAGTTCGAGCCACCACAGGCGACCGCGCCCACCGGCGAAGTCGCTGGTGACGAACAGGGTCCAGGGGGCGCCGTGCCGTCTCAGGACCGGGGCGGCGTGCTCGACATTGTCCCGGTAGCCGTCGTCGAAGGTCAGGACGGCGAAGGGCGCGCGCCCCGTCCCCGCGAGCCGCTCGGGCACCGCATCGAGGGAGATCACCTCGAACCCGCGTCGGGCCAGGGTGAGGAGGACGTGATCCAGGAAGTCCGGTGTGATGGCCAGCAGCCGATTGGGCGCGTAGGCGCCGGGCGGCTCGGGGCGGACATGATGAAAGGTGAGGATCACCCCCCGTCCCCGGGCCAGGGGCGCGAGCCAGCGGTCGGCCCCCGTCGCCGCGATGGTCCGGAACCCGGCCTCGAACAGGCGGTGGCGGCGGGCTGTCGACATCGAAACTCCGAACGTGGGCCAGCGATAGTCGTCCCGGAACCGGCAAGGTTTCGTTACCCACGCCGACAGGACGGCCCCGGCGCTTCACCCGTCGTTTAAGAGCCTGAGCGCTCCCTCGACGCCGAGCGAGCGGGAGCGACGGTGGTGACGGGCGGCGTGCACGATCTAGGCGGAGTGGAGATGATACGGGATACGGCGCGCGGCAGCCTGACCACGGAGGTCTATTCCGATTTGGCCGCCGTCGAGGCCCTGTGGCGCGGCCTGGAAGCCGATCCGGCTGTCCTGATGACCCCCTACCAGCGCTTCGACTGGGTCTCCGCCTATCTGCGGACCGAACCGGACGCCGTGCTTCGTGTCTTCGTGGTACGCGACGCGGCCGGTCGACCGCAGGTGCTGATCCCCTGTCACCTGACGTACGAGCACGGCCTGCGCGTCGCACGGGTCGTCGGCGGGAAGCACGCCAACTTCCATATGCCCCTCTTCGCCTCGCGCGCGGCAGCCGCCCTGCGGCCCGAGGATCTGGCAGAGCCTCTCCGAGCGGCAGCCCGGGCCACCGGCATCGCCGCCTACGCCTTCTCGCACCAGCCCTTTTTTTGGGAGGGTGCCGCCAACCCCCTCGGCTTCCGGGCCGAGCCTTCGCCGAGCGACGCCTACGGCCTCCTGCTGGGGCCCGATGCGGAATCCACGGTCAAGCGGGTGTTCAGCACCGACGCCCGCAAGAAACTGCGCGCCAAGGAGAAGAAGCTCGTCGAGGCGTTCGGCCCGGTGGCATACCGGATGGCGCGGACCGATGCGGAGGTCACCGCCTACCTCGACGCGTTCTACGCCCAGAAGGCATCGCGTTTTTCCGCCATGGGGATCGCCAACCCCTATGCCGATGCGGGCGTGCGCGGCTTCCTCGCCGCCGGCGCGCGCCGGCACGGACGCTCCGACGAACCGGCCATCGAAGTCGCGGCCCTGGTGGGCACCGAGAGCGGGCGGGTGTTCGCGGTCTTCGCCGGCGCCGTGGACGCGGCCCGCTACAGCGGCATGATGACGTCGTTCGACCAGGATCCGGCTGTGAGCCGATCGAGCCCCGGTGATATTCTGCTGCAGTATCTGATCCGGGATCAGGCGGAGCGTGGCCGCCGCGCCCTCGACCTCGGCGTCGGCGAGGCGCGCTACAAGGCCAACACATGTGACGAGACCATCGAGCTCGGCGAGGTCACGATTCCCGTGTCCCTGCCCGGTCGGATCCTCCTCCTCAAGACCGTGGGCGTTGCCCGGCTCAAGCGGCGGATCAAGCGTGATCCGCGCCTGTCGACCCTGGTCGGCCGCCTACGCCACTGGCGGGCAGGTGCGCTCGCGCAGTAGCGCGGGAGGCGTCGGCTCGGGGGGCGGCCGGCGCTCGGAAGGCGCAGAGGTCGGCGCCCGTTCAGGCCGCCGAGCGACGCAGTTCAAGGTCGGCACCGAACCCCCGAACGGGTGTCTCGGCGACGGTCCGGTCCCGGGCCACGAGAATACGGCTGGCGCCGGATGCTTCTGCCAGGGCGAAGAGATGAACGAGTTCGGCATCGTCCGCCTCCCGGTTCGAAGCGATCACCACCGTGTCCATGGCGCCGCCCACCGCCGACAGAAGCGCCTGGGCCGCTTCGGTCTCCGCTCCGTGAAGGCGGCAGAGCACCCAATCGTAGGCTTGCGCCAGGGCATCGAGGGCAATCTCCAAGGCTTCCGGCTCCTCGCTCAGCACGTCGATGTCGAGGAAGCCGCGCTGGACCCTGTCGAGGCGCGACCCGGGAATTCGCTGGATCACATCGAGAAAAGCCGCTTCGCCGGCGACGAGGTCCGTGAGGCCGGCATCCTCGGGGCCACAGGCTGGGCCATTCAGATCGAGCACCACGGTGCGCGCACCGACCGCAAGGGCTTCGGCCAGGGTACCCGCCAGGGTTCCGGCGGGGTCACCCATGCCGCCGTCCTGGGTTTCCACCGGATCCAGGGTTTCCGCAAAGAGGACCCGGCGGCCGATTCCCGCGTACGCATCCTCACTCAGGCGCGCCACGAGCCCGTCGAGCGCAAACCGGCCGGGCGCCGGAGTGACTGCAGGAACGGGCGCGGCGGCGGGAACGACCGATGCCGAGGCGACCATGGGCTCGAAGGAAGTCGCGGTGGTGACGCCGTGGCGGGCCAATGCCGGCGACGCCTCCGGGAAGGTGAAGCGCGACGATGCGGAGCCGGACGGCTCGCCCCCATCGGCTTCGGCCTTGGTCTCAGCATCCGCATCCGCGCGCTTGCGCCGGATATCATCGGGATCCGTGAGAAGATGGCGGGCGATGACGCCGCCCATCGAAAACAGAAGAGCCATGATCACAGCCAGCGTGATGACCGGCAGCTTCTTGGGGAAGGAGGGAGTTTCCGGCACCACGGCGCGCGAAACGATGCGGGCGTCGGCGGGGGTCGCGCTCTCGGCGTCGCGAGCGGAGGCTTCGCGGTAGCGGGATAGGTAGGATTCGAGCTGCTCACGCTGGGCCTTGGCCTCGCGCTCGAGGGCCCGCAGTTGAACCTCGCTCGAATTGCCCTTCCAGACGACATCGCGCTGGGCATCGACGGTCGCACTCAGACTTTCGACGCGGGCCTCGGCGATCCGGGCGTCGTTCTCCATGGTCCGGACGATGCGCTCGGCGGTGGCCTTGATCTGCGTGTCGAGGTCGGCGATCTGCGCCGTCAGTTCCTTGATGCGCGGGTGGGCCGGCAGGAGCGTGCGGGCCTCCAGGGCAAGCTGGCCGCGCAGGGTGATGCGCTGCTCCACCGTGCGGCGGATGATTTCGTTGTTGGCGACATCCGGGATCTCGAAGGCACGACCGTCCTTGATCATTTCCTTGATCAGTTTGGCCCGTCCGGCGAGATCGGCCTTGACGGTGCGGGCCTGCGATAGCTGCGTCGAGAGTTCGCCGAGTTGTTGCGCGCTCAGCGGCTGGCTCGCCGTACCGCCTCCGATGAGGCCGTTGCGGGCACGATACGCCTCGACCTTCGCCTCGGCTTCGGCGACGCGGGTTCGCAGGGTCTCGATGTTGCCGCCGAGCCAGGTCGAGGCGTAGCGGGCGGTATCGGTCTTCGCGGCCTCCAGAGAGGTGATATAGAGTTCGGCGATGGTGTTGGCGGCCTGCGCGGCGAGTTCCGGATCCTTCGCGCGGAACTCGACCGTGAGGATCCGCGACTTCCCCGCCGGATAAACCAGGAGTCGGTCGAAATAGGCTTCGAGCACCCGATCCTCGGGCGCCCGTTCCAGGGGGTTCTTGGCGAGGCCGATCATCATGAGAAGACGCTGAACCGGGCCGATGCCGGCCACCTCCGGATCGAACTCGGCGTTGCCCACGAGTTTGAGCCGGCGAATCGCCTCGCGAGCGAGATCGCGGGACATCACCACCTGGACCTGACTGGCGACGGCCTGCTCGTCGATGGGCGCCACCTGCTCGCCCCGCTCCTGGGTCGAGCGCGTGAAGGCTGCCTCCCGGCTCTCGAGGAGAAGCTTCGCCTCGCCGGTGTAGCGCGGCGGCACAACCTGTACGAACGCGATGGCACCGAGCCCCGCGACCACCGTCGGGACGGCGATCCAACGCCAGGAGCGGCGCAGAAGGCTGGCGAGCTGGGCGAGCCCGAGGCCGTCCCCGGCCCTGTGCAGGACCGACGGACCGGCAAAGTTCGGCGATGAGCGAGGCATGGATCGATCTTTACGCTCGTGCGAGGCAGCGGCCGTAGGCCGGCCTTCGTCGCATCAGGCAATCATATTAAGGTTGATCACGCGTTAAGACCGGGCAGTCCCGGCACAGAACCACCGGGCAGGAGCCCGGATCAGCATTCCTTAACCATATGCCCCTAGGGATCGAGACCAGAATTCATGGTCATGGCGGCATTGGTGATGAACCGACGCACACTTCTTCTCACTCTTTCGTCCAGCTTCGCGCTGGGCGGCTGCCTGCGTCCGGACTTCCGGACGGAACAGCTCGACGCCACGACGACGGGCTCGATCGGTGCGCGCTACACCCTGTCGGCGGGCGACCGCCTGCGGGTGATCGTCTTCGGGCAGGACAACCTATCCAACATCTATGCCGTCGATGGGGACGGCAGTATCGCGATGCCCCTCATCGGCCTCGTCAAGGTTGGCGGTCAGTCCACGGCGCAGGCCGCCCGTACCGTCGAGGCCAAGCTCGCGTCCGGCTTCGTGCGTGAGCCGCACGTCACCGTGGAGGTCGATGCCTACCGCCCATTCTACATCCTGGGCGAAGTCACGAACTCCGGCCAATACCCTTACGTCAACGGCATGGCCGTGGAGACGGCCGTGGCCATCGCCGCGGGATTCGGCCCGCGGGCGGCGCGCGACTACGCTGTCCTGACCCGTGAGGGTCGTGGCGGCCTCGTCTCGGGCATCGTGCCGATGACCTACCCGGTTCGCCCGGGCGACACCATTGTGGTCAAGGAGCGCTTCTTCTGAGGCATCCGCGCGAAACGGCGCCTTTAAGCCTTGCGTAACCGCAAGTCGAAGTTGGAGCATGTGACCGGGATGCTCTTAATGTTCCCGCCATCCCGCTGACGACAGGATCACGGCCATCCGGGCGCCGCCGCCCGCCGGTTGCCGCGTGGAGAATCCGATCGTGAGTGCGTCCGCTTCCATTTCGAACGCATCTCGTTCCGCCACCCTGGCCGAAGGCCCGTCACCCACCTCTCACCGCATCATCCACGTTTTCCGAGCCCCCGTGGGGGGCCTGTTCCGCCACGTGGTCGATCTCGCCCGACTGCAGGCAGCGGCCGGTCATCAGGTCGGCATCGTCTGCGATGCGAACACCGGTGGGGATCGGGCGGCCCAGGCCTTCGCAGCACTCGCGCCCAGCCTGGCACTCGGGATCGTTCGGGTGCCGATGCACCGGAATCCCCATCCCTCCGACCTGACGGCTCTGCGCGTCCTCGCCGAGCGGGCCAGGATCACGGGGGCTACGGTGCTGCACGGCCATGGAGCCAAGGGCGGCGTCTACGCGCGGGCGGCGAGGGTCGCCGGACCCAATCCGATTCGGGCCTATACGCCCCATGGGGGCAGCTACAACTACAAGCCCGGCACGATCCGGCACAGGCTCTACATGGGCATCGAGCGCCTTCTGGCCCTGCGGACGGATCTGTTCCTGTTCGAGAGCGAGTACGTCGCCGGGCGCCACCGCGCTCATGCGGGTACGGCCCGCTTGACCCGGATCGTCCACAATGGGATCTGCGAATCCGAGTTCCTGCCCGTCGCGCCCGCGGCAGATCCCTACGATCTGCTCTATATCGGCGAATTGCGGGATGCCAAGGGTGTGCCCTTTCTCCTCGAAGCCTTGGCGAGTTTGCGAGAAGAGGGCCGGACCTTACGCCTGCTGATGGTGGGCTCCGGTCCCGATGCCGACCTCCTGGCCGCCCGTGTCCGGGCCATGGGACTCGGCGACGCCGTCGCGTTCGAGGCGCCTCAGCCCATCCGTGCCGTGTTGGCGCGGGGCAGGATCATGGTGGTGCCGTCCCTGGCCGAATCCCTGCCCTACGTGGTGCTCGAAGCGGCTGCGGCCCAGCACCCCCTGGTGGCGACGAATGTCGGCGGGATTCCCGAAATCTTCGGGGCGGCTGCGTCCCACCTCGTCCCTCCCCGGGATGCGGGCGCTCTCAAGGACGCCATCGTCCGGGTGCTCGACGAAGCCCCCGATGCCCGCGCGGCGCGGTTCGCCGATCTCGGTGCCTCGGTCCAGGTGCGCTTCTCGATGAAGCGCATGGGCGCCGATGTCCTGTCGGGCTATGCCGCCGCCTTCCGAGCCCGTGTCAAAGCCGAGCCCGCCGCCGCGCATGCGGGACAGGCGATCTGATCCGGAGCCCGTACCACCGGGGCCGTTAAACGTTCCGTGAGGCCTTCCTGACAGAGTGGATCATCGTCGTGGTGACGCGACGTTGACCGAAGTCCGGAAGCCCTGACGATGAGTGCCTTCGACGTCCGCGACCTTTTGGAAGCCGCGGCCCGACCGTTTCCCGCTTCCGAACAGGAAGCTTCTCTGCCGAGCGGCTCGAGCGCGATCCCCCCGGCCGAGGCCACGGCTCGGCCGGCACCGGCCTTCTCGCCCGTCGTGCTGACGGGCTGCGTGCGGATCGCGGAGTTCGCCCTCATCGGTGTCACGGGTCTGGCCACGCAATGGCTCCAGCTCGCGGGCGTCGTTCCGCTCGGTCCGCGTTACGCCACGGCGATCCTCGGCATCGCCACGGTCGCGGTGATCCTCTTCCAAGTCATGGGGCTCTACGGCATCGGGGCCTTGCGCGGCTTCCTGAAGCCGGCCTTGCGCCTCGTGGCCGCCTGGACGCTCGTTCTCCTCGTCGTGGCGACCGTGATGGTGTTTGCCAAGGTCGCCGACCATTACTCGCGCGTCTGGCTGGGCACCGTCTTCGTCGCGGGCCTCGGCCTGCTCCTGCTGGGCCGCTTCATCCTGTCCCGGATCATCGGTGCCCAGACGCGGCGTGGCCGGTTCGACCGGCGCACGGCCATCGTGGGCGGCGGGCCCGTGGCCGAGGACCTGATCCGCGCCCTCGACGCCCAGGCCGAGTCCGGCATCCGCATCGTCGGCGTGTTCGACGACCGCGGCGNGCGGCGTGGCCGGTTCGACCGGCGCACGGCCATCGTGGGCGGCGGGCCCGTGGCCGAGGACCTGATCCGCGCCCTCGACGCCCAGGCCGAGTCCGGCATCCGCATCGTCGGCGTGTTCGACGACCGCGGCGACCGGCGCTCCGACACCGTSGTGGCGGGRTACCCCAAGCTCGGCACCGTCGACGACCTCGTCGCCTATGCCCGCACCACCCGCCTCGACCTCGTCATCTTCACCATCCCCATCACCGCCGAGGACCGCATCCTCCAGATGCTGGCCAAGCTCTGGGTCCTGCCCATCGACATCCGCCTCTCGGCCCAGGCCTCGAARCTGCGCCTGCGCCCGCGCGCCTACTCCTACCTCGGCACGGTGCCGGTGCTCGACGTGTTCGACAARCCSATGGCCGACTGGGACATCATCGCCAAGAGCGTGTTCGACCGCCTCGTCGGYCTCGCCATGCTGGTGGCGCTCAGCCCGGTGATGCTCGGCGTGGCCTTGGCCGTCGCCCTCACCTCGCCCGGTCCGGTCCTGTTCCGGCAGAAGCGCTACGGCTTCAACAACGANGCGCTCAGCCCGGTGATGCTCGGCGTGGCCTTGGCCGTCGCCCTCACCTCGCCCGGTCCGGTCCTGTTCCGGCAGAAGCGCTACGGCTTCAACAACGAACTCATCGAGGTCTACAAGTTCCGCTCGATGTACGTGACCCAGAGCGATGCGGGAGCCGCTAAGCTGGTGACGCGCAACGACCCGCGGGTGACGCCGGTGGGCCGCTTCATCCGCCGGACGTCCCTGGACGAGTTGCCGCAGCTGTTCAACGTGATCAAGGGCGAGTTGTCCCTCG
>NZ_LMMW01000008.1:0-231 GCF_001422845.1 Methylobacterium sp. Leaf100
CCGCGGGTGACGCCGGTGGGCCGCTTCATCCGCCGGACGTCCCTGGACGAGTTGCCGCAGCTGTTCAACGTGATCAAGGGCGAGTTGTCCCTCGTCGGACCACGCCCCCATGCCCTTCAGGCCAAGGCCGCCAACACGCTCTACGATCAGGTGGTGGACGGTTATTTCGCCCGCCACAAGGTCAAGCCGGGGATCACCGGCTGGGCGCAGGTCAACGGCTGGCGTGGCGAG